>NZ_RJPI01000001.1:0-341282 GCF_003943385.1 Streptococcus oralis | reverse complement strand
CATATAATCGGCGACGTTCACCAACTAGTAACTCTGGATGGTGACTGACCAGCTCATACAGGCACAGCATCCCCTCCTGGTCCCAGTCCTCTTTCTCCCACAGATGTAAATGGTATTCTTTGCGGCACTTATGGACAATCCCCTTGCTTTCTTCGTATAGTTCTTTCAGATTCATAGACCTCTCCTTTCTGCATTTAGTTTAACAAAATGCGCGAGCCCCTGAGTCTACTTTCTCTATTCTATACTTCTTCCTCCCTCAACAGCACATAAAAAGAGAGACAAGGTCTCTCTGGGGTTATTTTTCTTCACTCATTTTTGATTTTACTTCATCATAAGATAGGGCATGTGATTCCTCTTCTACTGTCTCAGGCATTTTTCCTGTTTCGTAAAGAGATTTAATTTGAGTACTATCCAATGTTTCGTATTTCAACAATGCCTCTGCAATCAGTTTGTGGGTTTCACGATTTGATTGGATAATTTCAGCAGCTTTGTTTCGTGCCTCATTCAATAATGAACGAACTTCCTCATCAATCTCATAGGCTGTTTGTTCTGAAATTGATTTTTGAGGACTTTGTGCACCAAACATAGCATGATTACCTTCATATTGAACTGGGCCAAGTTTTTCACTCATACCGTATTCAGTGACCATTGCACGCGCCATCTGTGTAGCTTGTTCAAAGTCATTTGAAGCTCCTGTCGTTTGGACATTAAAGATAATCTCTTCAGCTACACGACCACCCATCAAACCTGCCAATTGCTCTTTCATATCTTCTTTAGAAAGAAGCATTTGATCCTCTTTAGGAAGCGCAATCATGTATCCGCCTGCACGTCCACGTGGTACAATGGTAACTTTATGAACAACACGAGCATTTGACAAGACTAAACCAACAATGGTATGTCCAGCCTCATGGTAAGCAACCAATTCACGTTCTCTTTGTGATACTGTTTTATCTTTCTTAGATGGACCAGCAATCACTCTGTCCTCTGCCTCATCAATATCTGAAGCATCAATGACTGATTTATTGCGACGGGCTGCAACCAAGGCTGCCTCGTTTAGAACATTTTCTAAGTCAGCTCCCACAAAACCTGGGGTTTGTTGGGCAACTAGTTTCAAATCAACATCGTCTGCTAGAGGTTTGTTTTTAGCGTGAACTTTCAAAATTGCTTCACGACCTTTAACATCAGGGCGACCAACCAAGACTTTTCTATCGAAACGTCCTGGACGGAGAAGAGCTGGATCTAGAACATCTGAACGGTTCGTTGCAGCGATAACGATGATTCCTTCATTACCCTCAAAACCATCCATTTCAATTAAGAGCTGGTTCAAGGTTTGCTCACGTTCATCATTTCCTCCACCGAGGCCGACACCACGTTGGCGACCAACAGCATCAATTTCATCGATAAAGATAATGGCTGGTGCTGCTTTTTTAGCATCCTCAAAAAGAGAACGAACACGACTTGCACCAACTCCGACAAACATTTCTACAAAGTCAGATCCTGAAATGCTAAAGAATGGAACGCCTGCTTCTCCGGCAACCGCCTTAGCAAGCAAAGTCTTACCTGTTCCCGGAGGTCCCTCTAAAAGAACACCCGCAGGAATACGCGCACCAAGTTTGGTAAATCTTTTTGGATCTTTTAGGAATTCAACAACTTCTACTAATTCTTGTTTTTCCTCCTCTGCACCTGCTACATCTGAAAATCGTACCTTGATATCTTCTTTGTTAGCAGCCTTGGCCTTGCTACGTCCAAAACTCATTGGATTTCGACTATTGTTTCCTCCCATATTTCCCATCATAGAGAATAGGAAGAAGAAGAGAATGGCAAATGGCACAACAGAGACAAGGATATTGATCCACATCCCACTCGAACTCTCATGTTTAACCGTTACCTCAGCTTGATGGTCAGAAGCAAGTTTTTGCAATTCTGCAACTGTTGAATCCGACGGAAGAATGGTACTTGAGAATCTTTCTACTGTTGTAGCAGCAGGAGTGAAAAATTTAATCCCTGTTTCTTCTTTACTAGTCTTAGGATTTTTATAAACACCAGACACCTCAATGATGCTACCATTTGGCTGATAGGTCAATTCTTTTACATTGTCTGCTGTAATTTCTTTTACCAATTCTGTATAGTTAATTTTTTCATTTTTCCCAGCAGCATTTCCAGAGTAAAAATACTGGAATCCTGTTACAAGGAAGAAGATAATTAACAAGTATAGAAATGGATTTCTAACTAAACCGTTATTTTGTTTTTTCATTAAAGAATGCTCTTTCTAATTTGAATAAACTTCCTCTTTCAACACTCCAACATAAGGAAGATTACGATAATTTTCTTTGTAGTCCAAACCATATCCTACTACAAACTCATTTGGAATAGTAAAGCAAGTATAATCTGCCTCAATTTCAACAACACGACCCTCTGGTTTGTCCAACAAAGTCGCGATTTTAACAGAAGCCACTTCTCTTGCAATAAACATATCTTTCAAATTCTTCAAAGTTTGACCTGTATCGATGATATCTTCTACAAATAGAATATGTCTTCCTTTGATATCTTGAGTTACATCTTGCTTGATATTGATCACACCACTGCTTGCAGTTCCACCATGGTAGCTAGATACCATCATGAAGTCCATCTCAATATGCGTATCAATATGTTTGACCAATTCAGCCATAAAAGGAATTGATCCTTTCAAAATTCCAACAAGAATTGGATTTTTCCCCTCATAGTCCTTGGTTAGTTGCGCACCTAGCTTTTTAGCTGCTTCTGTAATTTCATCATGTGAAACGAGGATTTTTTCAATATCGTGTTCTAACATCTTTTTACCTATCTATTTTTTCTATATAAAGTACAGTGTTCATTATATCATTTTTCGTGTTTTTACTCAAATCACTGGTCGCAATTCCTAAAATTGAGACAATTTCTCCAAATTGCTCAATAATAGGGGTTGTTTTTCGTTTTTCAATAGGGATTTTCAAATCTATAAATAAACGTCTCAGTTTCTTTCGATACCCATTCAGAATAAGAACATCGCCAGGTTTTCGACATCTAATATATACAGGTGTTTCCCGTGAAACCATTATTTTTTGAACAGCGTCCCCTTCAATAGGGATGCCAAAGGAAAATAAATAGCCCTTATGTCGAACTTGATTTTGATAGTGTAACACAAGTTCATCTTTCTTTTCATCAGACTGTGGACTGATTTTACAAACTCGAAAATTCTGATACTCTTTTATTAGTTCATAACCATTTTTCAGTGGGTGACGATACTGACTTTTAGTTGCTAAAATCTGTCGAACTTCTGCAAACTGAGCTTTCGTAAGATTTAAGTCAGGAAATTGATTGAGATAGTTCTGGAGCAAAACCCCTTGAGTTTGTTGAGAGTATGAAAAGAGCACATTCAAATCTTCCACATCAATCTGTTCAGAGAGCTCCGTTATGGCTGCTTGGTAATCTGAAATCTCATTTCCTAGATTTAAAAGAGCGGATTTAAGACGAGGATTTTCTTTTTCAAGCTCTGGTAAATACCTATTTCGAATACGATTGCGAAAATAGGCATTCTCACGATTTGATTGATCTTCGAAATGAACAATTGGTAGAAAATCCTTTTTATGAAAATGCAACAAGGGACGGATGATTTCGATATCATCAACTACTTGACTTTCTTTTATTCCTGTCAAATGACGTAGCCTACTTCCTCGAATCAAGCGCATCAAAATCGTTTCAACCTGATCATCTGCATGGTGGGCAGTGACCAAAGCAGTTGCTCCAACCTCTTTCATGATTTTTCTAAAAAAATCATAACGAAACTCTCGAGCACGCGCCTCTGAAAAGTCTCCTGAAAAACTTGTGATATAAATAGGAAGTCCAGCTGCATCAGCTAACTTCCTTAGTTCATTTTCCTCCCAATCAGACTCCCTTCTCTGCTTGTGATTAACATGAGCTAAAATCAGCTCAACGTCTAATTCTTTTTGATAGGTGGACAGTAGATGATATAAAAACATCGAATCCAGTCCACCAGACAGAGCCAACACAACTTTAGAATGTTTTTTGAAATACTCTTTTTGGAGAAAATGATTTAAAAAATCCTGCTCCCTCATTTTAGAACCTCATAGACATCCTTGGCTATCTTAGCAATGGTGTCATAATCAGAATTTTTAGTGAAAATAGAGAGAACGAAAGGTGAGTCTGTAAATACAATGGCAGTATCATGTTTAAACTCGTCAGCATCTCCGATTTTGTGAGCTACCTTAACCGAAACACCTTTCGCAATTCGTTGGTTATCAAAATTCGTCTTGCTTAGAGACTCTAAAACAAAACCATTCTGATTATAAATAGCCTCCATGACTTTTCCAGCCATTTTTGAAGAAGTTAATTTATCATTCACATCCCAATCTTCACCCATAATGGTGGACATTTTTTCTTTAAAAGCCCCGTCAGATTGATTGGTCACATAATAACCTAAAATATTATGAGCAACATTGTCAGACTCTTTTGTTACCTTAGTAATTAACTGTTGGAGACTGTAGTCTTTGTTGTCTCCTGTTTTAGGTAAACTACCACTACCTTCTGGTTTATAGGAGCCAGGGAAACTATTCACTTCTGGGATATACTTAAAGCTACTGTCTAGCGTATACTCCCCTTGATTTATCTTATCTTGAGCATAATAAAGGTAGGCTAGTTTCAAGATGCTAGCTGCATAGAGTTTGCTGTCTTCATTCACCCCAGCCTCTTTACCTGTACTCAGTTGTTTAACATAAATAGAATAATTTTCATTCTGATAGTTGTTTGACAAGACTTCTTGAACCTTCTGGATACGATTATCTTCTTCTGAAACAAACTCTTTTGATACCCACCCAACTTGATCAATATGAAGAAATTCTTGTCCCTCAGCAAAGAGAGTTCTATCTACTGTTACGCGTTGATAGGGAGAGAGGGATGAAGAAATTTCTTTAATACCATAAGGGCTGTTATAGATGACAAATCCCGGCTCCAACCATACTTGTCTATTTTGAGTTTGAACTTGACTTTGATCATAGACTAAACGCTTATCTGCAGCAATAAACTGATGATTGTCTAATTTAAAAACAGGAACACCTTGTCTATTCAAACGCCATTCTACGATTTTAAAGGTGGTTTCAGGAGTCAATTTTCCAGACTCCTTAATCAAATCCTCATTTGCATAGATAGCCGTTTCTCTATAAACCATTGGCGATTCAAGGGTTTCTTTATAGTAGAATCCATGATCAGACTCAGTTAGATAATAAATTTCTTGTGAAGAGTAAGGAAGCTGTTTTTCTGTGCTAACTACTCTTGAAGTTATGATAAAAACAGATAGTAGCGATAACACTACTAAGAACTTACGCATTCTTCCCTTCCCTTTCTTCTTGTAATCGTAATAAATGATTCTTAGTTGCTAATTCCTCTAATTTTTCATCTGATAAACTTAAAAACTGCTCAACAACTTCTAATAAATTTTCCATGACCATTACCTCGGAAGCAAATCAGGAATTGTGTAAATCGCTTCTCGTGTCTTTGAGTAATAGTACTTGGCACGTGCATATTTTGCTACATAGTCTTCATCTTTCAACTTTGTAGCAAAAGCAGATTCCTTATCCTTTTCATCACTAAGAGTTTGGTACTGCTCTTTCAACTCTGTCAATTGCTGACGACGTTGCAATAACTGATTATAGCTTTGAGCCAAGTTATAAGTTGGTAAAATAAACAACAAAATCATCAAAATAAGGACCCAACCCATAAAACGATTTCGTTTTTGTCTCTCCTTCATCAGGTAACGACGACGTTGATGTTCATTTTGAATAAAAGAATTATTCATCTGTACAATATTTTTAGACATTTTCTTCTACCCGTGTTTCACTGAGAATTTCATACATGCCTGCTGCATCTTCCTTTTTTGTACTATCTTTCATCTCTAGTACTTTAACAAGCAACAACTTATTTCCAAAGCAAATTTCCACTTGGTCATCAACTTTCAAATCCGTTGAACTTTTGGCCAAGATTCCATTCACCTTAATTCTACCTTTATCTGCTACTTCTTTTGCGACTGTGCGGCGCTTAATAATTCGTGATACTTTTAAATACTTGTCTAATCTCATTTTTATTACCTCAAATTATTATTGTACCATTTTTATCCCTTTTATAGAAGAAAAATGTCAGATGAGATTTGCTTTCTTTGATTCTTTTATCTCTAATAAACTTTCTCCAAAAATCAGCAGACCTTCTAAAATTTCATAATCCTTCTTGTTTCGGACATCAAATACGACTTCCATTAATCCCTTATTCTCAGCTATAGCTGCCTTTAAGTTTGTTGCAGATAAGGCTTTAAAATATTCTTGAGCCAAGAACAGTCGCTGAGTAATTGTTTCAAATTGAACTGTAATCTTATTTTCTTTTCTCTCCACACGTTCTACAAATACCTTGTCCAAGTAAGATTTGACCAAACCAATCTCTAAAAGATAGGCCACTACGTCTGGATATTCTCCAAAGCGGTCCATCAATTCTTCTTGTAATTCTTCATAGTTGACACGGTTGTCAATTTGACGAATTTTCTTGTAAATTTCAATCTTATGTCGTTGGTCAGAAATATAAGTATCAGGAAGATAAGCATCAATCTGTAAAATCAACTCAGCATTCCCTTTGCTCCTTGTATTCCCATTACCGTTACGTTTAGCGATAGCTTCTTCTAATAACTGTGAATACAATTCAAAACCAACAGAATCAATGAAACCTGATTGGGATTTTCCTAGGAGATTTCCTGCTCCACGAATCGAAAGATCTCGCATAGCAATCTTAAATCCTGATCCCAATTCTGTAAACCCTTTGATTGCTTCTAATCTCTTCTCAGAGACTTCACTGATTGATTTTTCTGGGCGATACATAAGATAAGCATAAGCAATACGATTACTACGACCGACTCTTCCTCTTAATTGATACAAGGTTGACAAGCCCATATGGTCTGCATTTTCAATAAATAAGGTATTGGCGTTCGGAATATCTACCCCTGTCTCAATAATAGTAGTCGTCACCAAAATATCATATTGTCCTTCAATAAAGTCCAATAAAGTGTTTTCCAACTGAATTTCACTCATTTGTCCATGAACATACCCAATCGAAGCCTCTGGAATCAACTCCTGTAACTCTGAAACCTTCTGGTCAATCGTGTCAACTTTATTGTAAAGATAGTAAACTTGACCTCCACGCTCCATTTCACGCAAGACTGCATCACGAATCACACTATCATTCTTTTCCAAAACATAGGTTTGCACTGGATAACGATTGGTTGGAGGAGTTTCAATAACAGACAAATCTCGGATTCCCAGCATAGACATGTGGAGAGTACGAGGGATTGGCGTTGCTGTCAAGGTTAGAACATCTACTTGTTTTTTTAGTTCTTTCAAAGTTTCCTTATGCTTGACACCAAATCGTTGTTCCTCATCAATAATCATCAATCCCAAATCTGAAAACACGACATCTTTTGACAAAACACGATGCGTTCCAATCAAAATATCGACTTGACCATTCTTTAATTTTTCAAGTGTCTCTGCCTGCTCTTTTTTACTTCTAAAGCGACTCAACACATCAATATTAACAGCAAAATTTTGGAATCGTTCCTTAAAATTCGTATAGTGCTGTTGCGCTAAAACCGTCGTTGGAACTAGAACTACCACCTGTTTGTGATCATTGACTGCCTTAAAAGCAGCACGCATTGCAACCTCAGTCTTCCCAAAACCAACATCTCCAACTAGAAGTCGATCCATGGGATGGGAATCCTGCATATCTCTCTTGATTTCCTCAATACTGCGAAGTTGATCATCCGTTTCAACATAAGGAAAAGCATCATCAAAAGCATGTTGCTCATCATCATCAGCTGAGAAAGCAAATCCCTTCAACTGACTACGCTCAGAATAAAGCTTGATTAAATCGTCAGCTATATCCTCTACCTGGTTCTTAACTTTTTGCTTGACCTTTTTGAAATGACCATCATTTAATTTATTAAGTTTTGGAGCTTTCCCATCACTTGAAACATATTTTGACAGCAATTGAATCTGCTCTACTGGGATGGAGATTTGATCCCCATTTTGATATTGAACACTGACATAATCTCGGTGAATCCCTTTGATTTCAATTGTTTCAATGCCTAGATATTGACCAATTCCATGGATATGATGAACAACGTAGTCCCCTTTTTCAAGTTCATTGTAATCTTTTAATCGCTCTGCGTTTGAAGTATGTTGTCTTCTAAAACGACGTTTTAATTTCTTTTGAAAAATCTCATGTTCAGTAATCAAGAGAATTTTTTCATCTACAAAATGAAAACCATGTCTTAGATTACCCTCAATCAAGTTTACAGATTCTTTACAGATACTTGACCTATCTCTGGAATCCAGTTTAATCTGATATTCCTCTAAAACATCCTCCAATGTTTTACTTCCCATTGAATTGCTAGACTGCAGAACAATGGTGTAATCCATTTTTTTATATCGCTCAATTTCTTCTTTAAGAAAAGAAAATTGATTGAAAAATTCCTGCATAGGATATTGATTAAATTGATAAATGTGATCAAACTTGAGATTTCCTAAACCCTTTTGAAGATTAGAGAAAAAGGTCACTGAACTTTGTTTTTTATAGATTTGCTCTGTATCTGCAAAATACTGCATCTCAGAAAATGCTTTACTATTCTGTAAATCTTCTGTAAAGTATTGCGCTAATTCTCTTTCAAAAACTTCATATTGATTCATCAATTTTTGATAGTCATCAAAGAATACTGGCCTATTTTTTTCAATATAATCAAATACAGTCCATGTTTTATCGTAACATAAAGACAAAAACTTTCGATTATCTGAATGTACTTGTTTTTGATGAAAACTTGACAAAATTTCTTCTAAATAGGATTTCAAAATCGGCGATTGAGTCTTCGAAATTTGCTTTTCTAAAGCTGACTGACCTCGTTGATAATCCTTTTCTCTCAAAAGCATATCACTAGCTGGAAAGATGGCAAGTTCTGTTTGATTTTCCTTCGATAATTGTGTCTCGACTTCAAAAGTACGAATGCCATCAACTTCATCACCAAAAAACTCGATTCGGAAAGGTTCTAACTGAGACATCTCAAAAATATCTAAAATATCTCCTCGAATACTAAACTCACCTTGTGTCTGTACTTGAGTAACTTTGCGATAACCGATTTCCTTTAATTTGTGAAGAAGGTCATATTGATCATATTCTTCACCAACCGCAATCCTTATAATACTTTCTTTAAATCTAGTCGGAGAGGGTAAAATCAATCGACTTGCTGCGATATTACAAACTAAAATCCCTTTCTTAGATGAATCAGTTAAAAAACGCAAGGCCTCAACTCGTGAAATGATTTTTTCTTGTGAAGACATCAAAAACTCTACCATAGGAGAGTCATCTACCAAAAATGGATAGACAAATTCCTCTCCTAAGAGAGAAAGAAGATCACTGATAATTCGTTCTGCTTCTCCATAAGTTGAAGTCAGTAATACAATCTTATTTTCTTTTTCTAGACTGCTTGCAATTGCAAGAGCCTTGGTAGACGTTGATAAACCTAGTATTAGTTGTCTTTTCTTATCTGTCAGATTTTGATGCCATTTTTTTATCTGGTCATTTTCTGAGAATAAATCTAATAAAGTCACCATTTAGCCGTTATACCTCTGCATTGTTTTCTCAAAATTTTTCTCTTGTAAATAATAATTTACAGCATCGTCAACCTTGTCAATTGACTGTAAAATACCTACATAGTCATCTTGATCAAACTTACTTAAAACATGGTGAACAACTGACATGCCTTTTTTGGGTCTTCCAATTCCTATTTTAACACGGTTAAATACTTGGGTTCCAATATGTTGAATAATAGACTTGATACCATTATGGCCACCTGCTGAGCCCTTTGCTCTTAAACGAATTTTCCCAACTTCCATGTCAAGATCGTCGTAAATAACGAGTAAGTCTTCAATATCCAAACCATAGTAAGTCAATAAAGCATGAACTGCTTTTCCACTTTCATTCATAAATGTTGTTGGTTTGACGAGATAAATTTTTTCTCCATTGAAGAAAAAAGATGCTAGGTCAGCTTGAAATATCTTGTCATGTGTAAAGGTGACATTTTGTTTTTTAGCTAGTTGGTCAATCAACATAAAGCCAACATTGTGCTTGGTTTCAAAATATTTATCTCCTGGATTTCCTAATCCAACAAGTAATTTGGTCATTTATTTTTCCTTTCAAAAGCCAAAAGGGTTGGAATTTTTTTCCAACCTAATTGACACTATTTATTAAATGTTATTAAACGTTAAAGCGGAATTCCATGATATCGCCATCTTGAACGATATATTCTTTTCCTTCTTCACGCAAGCGCCCAGCTTCTTTTACAGCCTTTTCAGATCCGTATTTCACTAGATCCTCATATGACATAGTTACTGCACGAATAAAACCTTTTTCAAAATCTGAATGGATAATACCAGCTGCTTGAGGAGCTTTCATACCACGCTTAAAGGTCCAAGCACGGACTTCTTTTTCACCAGCTGTAAAGTAAGTTCCAAGTCCAAGCAAGTGGTAAGCAGCTCGAGTCAATTTATCAACGCCTGATTCTGTCAAGCCAAGTGCTTCAAGAAACTCTTGCTTATCTTCATCATCTAACTCGGAAATTTCTTCCTCAGCACGCGCAGAAATAACTACTACTTCAGCATTCTCTGTCGCTGCAAATTCACGAATTTGCTTCACATAGTCGATAGAATCTGGATCTGAAACCACATCCTCGTCCACATTGGCAACATAAAGAACTGGCTTAGTCGTCAAAAGGAAAAGACCTTTGACAACCTTTTGTTCCTCATCTGTAAATTCGATTGTACGTGCTGATTTTCCATCTTCAAGGACAGGTTTAATTTTTTGAAGAACGTTAAATTCTGCAACTGATTCCTTATCTTTTTGCGTACGTGCCATCTTTTCCACACGCGCATAGCGTTTATTAACTGATTCTAAATCAGCAAGAATCAATTCTAGGTTAATGGTATCAATATCTGCAAGTGGATCCACAAAAGCATCCTCACGTCCTTGTTCACGCATAACATTTTCATCATCAAAAGAACGAACTACGTGAACAATCGCATCTACTTCACGGATGTTAGCCAAGAATTTATTTCCTAGCCCTTCTCCTTTTGATGCTCCTTTTACAATCCCTGCAATATCTGTAAATTCAAATGTTGTTGGGACTGTCTTTTTAGGTGTAATCATTTCCGTTAGTTTTTGTAGACGTTCATCTGGAACTTCTACCATCCCAACATTTGGATCAATAGTCGCAAATGGGTAGTTTGCTGCCTCTGCTCCTGCTTTTGTAATTGCATTAAAAAGGGTTGATTTACCAACGTTTGGCAAACCAACGATACCTGCTGTTAAAGCCATATTTTCTCATTCTCCGTTCTCATTTCAATCCCTAACATTATAACACAAAAAGGGAAAACTTGCTAACTCTCTAACTAAGGATTCTTAGTCAATAATCTTATTCATTTTTCGTTCAAAATCATAGCGACTCATCATGACAATGTGGTCGCAATTACTGCATTTGATTTTGATATCTGCCCCTACACGTGTAATTTCCCAACGATTGGCTTTTTTTCCTGTTGACTTGATTGTACAAGCATGTGGCTTTTTCATCTCAACAAAATTTCCAACTTGATACATACTACTCTCCTTTTCTTTTTCGATTATATCATAAAAGAGGCGAGCTAGGCTCAACCTCTTTAACTTAATTTGTACGAACTGGTGTAATGAGCTGCATGAAGCCTTCATCAGTATCTGCTGGAACAAGAGTGAATGGACGAACAGCTGAGATAAAGCTGATAGTTACTTTTTCACTATTTAAAGCCTTGAGAGAATCAATCAAGTAAGTCGGGTTGAAACTAATAGTTAAATCATCCCCAGTAACCTGCTCAGTATCGATTTCTTCGTTTACTTTACCAACTTCAGGAGAATGAACATGGGCGCTAACAACACCACCTTTAATTTCAAGCTTCACAGTACCATTTTGAGTCGCACTTGATAAGAGACGAGCACGTTCCATTGATTGACGCAAGTTGACAACATCAAAAGTAATTGTTGTGTTAAAGTCTGTTGGAATCAAACGATCCGTATCAGGATAGTTTCCTTCTAGGAGACGAGTGTAGAAGCTAATATTTTCGCTTCTAAAGAGGATTTGATTATTTGCAAAGAAAATCTCTACAGTTTCAATATCATCCGTAAATACAGCTGAAAATTCGCGTAGAGAGCGACTAGGAATTACCACATCGAAATCATCGCCATTTTTTTCAAGAGTCAATTTTTTCTGGCTAAGACGATGAGAGTCTGTCGCAACTGTTTTTAGTTCTTTGTGTTGGCTCAATACGAAGTGTACACCTGTTAAGATGGGACGACTTTCTTGCGTACTTGCAGCAAAAGCTGTCTCATTGATAATTTTCTTGAGCAGTTTTGTTTCAAGAACCAAAGGAGTACTTGCTGAAATTTCTTGGATTCGTGGATATTGTTCGCTATCTTTTCCTTTTAAGGTGATTTCTGATTTTCCACTTGTTAAGACAATTTGTTTTTGTTCAATCTCTTTGAAATCAAGCGTTACGTCTGGAAGACTAGATACAACATTGATAAAGAAAGAAGCCTCAAGAAGAATCGAACCTAAGGAAGTAATCAAAAGACCTGCATCTTCATTCTTTTGAGAAATGAAATTTTCAATGGAAATTTGACCATTTGAGCCAATTAAAGTAATCCCTTCATTGGTAACATCAATTTTGATTGTTGATAAAATTGGAATAGCATTTTTGGAGCTAATTGCTCGTTTTGTGGTATTTAGGGCTTGTAGAAATAAATTTTTATTAATTGAAAAATGAATCATGGATTCTCCTTTATTTATTTTTAGTATTAGAAGGATAATAGAAATAATAGAGTGTGTGAATTCTGTGGAAAACTGATTTCTATTTAATGACTTCAAGCTTTTTAGCTTGTTTAAAAAATGTGGATAAAAAAGATAAGAAAGGAAAAGTTATCCACAAGCTACTTAATTTTCTTTTTGATTGCTTCTATTTCTAAACGTAAATTATCGTCTTCGTCAATCAAGGATTTAATTTTAGCATGGGCATGAATAACGGTGGTGTGATCCTTTCCTCCGAATTCTTTTCCGATTTTTGGAAGACTATTATCTGTCAGTTCTCTAGCTAGATACATGGCTACTTGACGCGCCAAAACGATATTCTGAACTCGTCTCGTCCCTTTCATTTCTTTGACACTCACTCCATAAAAATTACCAACTTCAGTTTGGATTTTGTCAATTGGAATGACTAGCAGTTGGCTAACATCTTGTTTGCGAGCTCTGATAGCTTCAGCAGCGATATCAATGGTGATATCCTTAATCTTCTTTACTCTGGCAATTAAAGTGATATCGTTGATTGCTCCTTCAAGTTCTCGAACATTTGAATCGAATTGACCTGCTAGGTATTCTAGTGTATCGCTTTGAAAATTATAGTCCAAATGTTCCGTTTTACTTTGAAGAATGGCAATTCGTGTTTCAAAGTCAGGTGGTGTGATATTTTGAGTCAAGCCCCAGCTAAAGCGCGTGACAAGTCTTTCCTCAAGGCCTTCTAAATGTTTAGGACTTCGGTCACTAGTCAGAACGATTTGTTTTTGATTGCTATGAAGAGCGTTGAAAGTATTGAAAAATTCTTCTTGAGTTGCAACCTTTTTGCCACTGAGAGATTGGATATCATCAATCAGTAAGAGATCAAGACTTCGGTAAGTTTTTTTAAATTTTTCCATTTCCCCGAGCCTCAGATGCTCAAGAAAGTCGTTGATAAAACTTTCAGCAGGAATATACTTAACCCGAGCTTCAGGAATATTTTTTAGAATTTCATTTCCGATAGCATTCAGTAAGTGGGTTTTCCCTAGTCCAGGACCACCATAAATGAAAAGGGGATTATAAGTCAAGGCGAGGTCTTCGGAAACAGCCAGAGCAGCAGACTTAGCCCAGATATTCCCATCTCCTTGAATAAAGTTATCAAAGGTATATTTTTCCTTTAATCCTGTTTCAGAATATGGAATAGCAATATTGGCCTGTGAAGCTACATAATGATTGCTATTTTCAGAATCCATGACATAGGTTGAAGATTCTTCCTCAGGCTTTGTTAAGACAAATTGAGTTTTTATTTCAGTATCATAAACTTCAAAACCAGCAGCCACAATGATATCTTTGAGTTGTTTTTTCCAAACCATTTCCATTTCAGGTCTAGGTAAAAAGATAGTAGCTACATTTCCCTCCACTTTTATGAGTTCAGCAGGTGTGGCATAGAAATCGTACATGGAACGTGTCAATCTTTCTTGAGCCAATTCCAAGATTTGATTCCAAAATTGTTTTTCTTTCACCGATTATCCCCTCCTTTGCTATATTTGATGTAAAAAGGTTTACTGTTAGACTTATTTTACCATAGATGCTAGCATTTTTCCACAATCTGTGGAAAAGAATCCACAATGTTTACACTTTTTATCCACAGGTTGGGGATAAGTGAGGGATTTCCTTGAATTCTTTGGTTTTTTGCTATAAAAAATAGTGGATAAATTTGTGGGTTGAAAAAATAAAAGAACAGCCTTATTTCAGGCTGTTGATAATTCTGTCATATTCTTCTTGGTTTGAAAAAGAAATAATAACCTTTCCAGTATCTTTTTTAGAAAGTTTAATTTCTACATTTAATCCAAGTAGTTTTTTTAATTTATCTTCCTCATCTTTGATGAAAGAATCACTTTTTTTCTGCTTCTTTTGTTTTTTCTCTGTCAGCAGTGTTTCTAACTTTCTCACAGAGATATCTTCGTTTTTGATCAATTGGAAGAAATATTCTTGTTGCTCTTTATCCAAACCAACTAGTGAACGTGCATGAGCTTGAGAAATTTTTCCATTTTCTACTTCAGATAAGATATAATCTGGTAGGGAAAGTAAACGAATAAAATTAGTGATATAAGGTCGAGATTTCCCCATTTTATCCGCTATCTCAGTGTGAGTAAATCCTTTCTCTACTAAAGATTCGTAGGCGCGTGCTTCTTCAACTGGATTCAAGTTTTCTCTCTGTAAATTCTCAATGATAGACTGAATCATCATTTCCTGATCTGAGAGGTGTTTCACAACGGCTGGAATAGAAGTCAGACCAGCCAAGAGAGAAGCCCGATATCGTCTCTCTCCTGCGAGGATTTCATAACCAATTACAGGAGATTGACGAACGATGATGGGTTGGATGACCCCATTTTCTTTGATTGACTGAGCTAATTCTTTTAATTTTTTTACATCAAATTCTTTCCGAGGTTGGTAAGGATTTTTTTGTATGTCCGAGATAGAAATCATTTCAAATTTTTCCATGGTTCTACACTAACATATCTTTTATTATATGTAAAGTTTTCTTTACACTGATGTCAATTAAGATTCTAAATCACTTGTACTTTTATCTAGCTTAACAGTTGTAGTCTCCTCTTTCCCATTTCGATAGTAGGTAATTTTAATGGTGTCTCCGATAGAATGGTTGTAAAGAGCACTCTGTAAATCTGTTGACGAAGAAATATTCTTGTCGTCAACTTTGGTAATAACGTCGTATTTTTCAAGGTGACCAGATGCAGGCATATTACTTTGAACAGATTTTACCACTACACCAGAAGTTACGCTACTTGGAATATTGAGTTTGCTAAGATCACTAGCTCCGATATTAGCTAAATTAACCATTTGAATTCCAAGAGCAGGGCGAGTCACTTTACCGTCACTTTCAAGCTGTTTAATAATATTTTGAGCATCATTTGATGGGATTGCAAAACCAAGACCTTCGACAGAGGTTCCACCATTACTTGCAATTTTACTTGATGTAATACCGATGACTTGTCCTTGAATATTTACCAGTGGACCACCAGAGTTACCAGGGTTAATGGCCGTATCTGTCTGAATAGCTTTTGTAGAAATCGCTTGACCATCTTGAGATTTTAGAGAGACATTTCGATTGAGACTTGAAATGATTCCTTGGGTAACTGTATTGGCATATTCTGATCCTAGAGGACTACCAATTGCGATTGCAGTCTCACCAACATTTAGTTTGCTAGAATCTCCAAATTCTGCTACGGTTGTGACTTTTTCTGAAGAAATTTTTACGACAGCAATATCAGAGAACGTATCAGAACCGACAATTTCACCAGGAACTTTTGTACCGTCTGCTAAACGGATATCAACTTTTGAAGCTCCTTTAATAACGTGGGTATTTGTCACAAGGTAGGCATCTTTCCCATTCTTTTTGTAAATAACACCAGAACCTTCACTTGCTACCTGTTGAGAGTCGGTATCCGTATCTGTCTCGTCATTTCCAAAAACACTATTTTGCCGATTTGCTGAATAAGTGATAACCGACACAACGGCATCTTTTACCTTATTAACGGCCTGAGTTGTTGCATTTTCATTTTTGTAGGAAGTCTGAGTAACAGTGTTTGTAGTGTTATTTGTAGCTTGATTTCCTTGTTTCTGATAAAGCTGCAATGTTACAAAACTTCCCAAGGCTCCACTCAAAAATCCTATCAGAATGATGATAAGAAAGGTAATTCCTTTTTTGTAAAATGTTTGTAAGTGTTTCATAAACGCCTCCGTTTGTTTTTTATTTGATTAAAGTATAAATCTATTAACTTAATTCAAGCTTAAAGGTAAAAGTTTTACACAAGTTGTGGATAACTTACGTTATTCTGTGAATTTACTTGTTTTTCTAGAGTTTTTTTTGTGAATAAGATGTGAAATGAAGTGTGGATATGTTAGAATAGAAGAATGAAAATAAAAATTATAACAGTTGGAAAACTGAAGGAAAAATATCTTAAAGATGGCATTGCTGAATATACTAAACGAATTTCTCGTTTTGCTACTGTAGAAATTATTGAATTAGCCGATGAAAAAACTCCAGATAAGGCAAGTGAGTCAGAAAATCACAAAATATTAGAAATAGAGGGAAATCGAATTCTTTCTAAAATTGGAGAAAGAGATTTTGTAGTTGTGTTAGCAATTGAAGGAAAAATTTTCTCCTCAGAAGAATTCAGTAGACAGCTGGAACAGGCTTCTATAAAGGGATTTTCTACCCTTACATTTATTATTGGTGGAAGTCTGGGACTATCCCCTGCTGTGAAGTATCGAGCGAATCTTTCTGTTAGTTTTGGACGTTTGACCTTGCCACATCAGTTAATGAGATTAGTTCTTGTTGAACAAATTTATCGTGCTTTTACCATTCAGCAGGGATCCCCTTATCATAAATAGAAGATTGACTTACTTCTTGTTTTTTGATAGAATGGTCATGTTAGGTCTCATAGCTCAGCTGGATAGAGCATTCGCCTTCTAAGCGAACGGTCGCAGGTTCGAATCCTGCTGGGATCAGTACATTAAAGAAAAAGCTGGGATTATTTCCCAGCTTTTTTCTTCAAAAGGTGCATTTCAGGTGTAAAAAAGTACAGTTGAGAAGAAATTTTTCTTAAGTGATCTTCATTTTGTATAATAGATTTGTAAGATAACTTACAAGAAAAACAATACAGGAGATTTCATTATGAAAAATACAGTAAAGTTGGAACAATTTAAAGAAGTAACAGAAACAGAATTGCAGGAGATTCGGGGTGGGGAATGGAGAATTCCAGAATTAATACGTAATCTTATTTTTCCAAAAAGAAAATAACTAAAATAAAGGTAAAAAGTAATGAATTTATTTGGATTAGTAATAGCTTTTTTTTATGTTTTTATCATTAGTAAAATTTATGAATGGACTTGTAATGCAACTAAAAAAGAAAAATATATTTATAGTCTTTATGTCTTTTTACTACAATTAATATTAGAAGAAATAATGTATTTGCTAGCCTTAGATGGTTACGGTTTGTCTAAATTTTTATTTCCTTTACTCATATTCGGTTACTTTGTTGGATTTCAGAAGTATGATAAGTCTAAGGGAGTTTTTATAAGCCTATTATTTTCTCTCTTATATCATAGTAGTAATAACTTTATATCGGTAACTTTATCATCTATAACAGGAGATGATATTGCATTAGAATATAATAATTATTTTATTATATTTGTACTTATTTTAACCTATTTGGTTATTAAAATTGTCATATCTTATTTCCATTTGGAGTTTAAATATTTTGACAAAGAATATCTCTATTCTTTTTTGAAAAAAGTACTATATGCATTTATCTTCTTGCATATCGTCTCTTTTATTTCAGATATCGTGAGTACTATTTCTCATTTAAATAGTTTTGGAAGTATTTTATCAACCATTGTTTTTATTTGCTTGTTATTGATTTTCTTTGCAATGAATTCTTATAAGGTTCAAATNGAAAAAGAGATTGCCCTAAAGCAGAAGAAATTTGAACAAAAGCATTTACAGACTTATACTGATGAAATTGTCAAGTTGTATAATGAAATTCGAGGTTTTCGTCATGACTATGCAGGTATGCTTGTCAGCATGCAAATGGCAATTGACAGTGAAGATTTACAGGAAATTGACAGAGTTTACAATGAAGTATTAGTAAAAGCGAATCAAAAACTGCGTTCAGAAAAATATACTTACTTTGATTTGAACAATTTAGAAGATTCAGCTTTACGTAGTTTGATTGCTCAATCCATTGTTTATGCACGAAATAATGATGTAGAGTTTACATTGGAAGTAAAGGATGTTATTACTAGATTGTCAATGGATTTACTTGATCTTGTTCGCATCATGAGTATTCTCTTAAACAATGCTGTTGAAGGAGCCGCGGATAGTTACTTGAAACAAATGGAAGTTGCAGTCATTAAAATGGATTTTGAGACAGTTATAGTCATCCAGAATTCATGTAAAATCACTATGACGCCTTCAGAGGACTTATTTGCCTTAGGTTTCTCTACCAAGGGAAGAAATAGAGGTTTAGGGCTTAATAATGTCAAAGAGATTCTAGATAAATATGACAACATTATGTTAGAAACAGAGATGGAAGACAACACATTTAGACAAATTATTAGATTTAAGAGGGAATTCGAATGAAAGTATTAATTTTAGAAGATGTTATTGAGCATCAAGTGAGACTAGAGAGAATATTGAATGAAATCTCGGAGGAATCAAATATTCCTATTTCTTATAAAACAACAGGAAAAGTTCGTGAGTTTAAGGAATATATTGAAAATGATGAAGTAAACCAGCTTTATTTCTTAGATATCGATATTCACGGAATTGAGAAAAAGGGCTTTGAAGTGGCACAGTTTATCCGTCACCACAATCCTTATGCTATTATTGTCTTTATTACCAGTCGATCTGAATTTGCTACCTTAACTTACAAATACCAGGTATCAGCTCTAGATTTTGTAGACAAAGACATCAATGATGAATTGTTCAAAAAACGTATCGAGCAGAGTATTTTTTACACTAAGAGTATGCTGCTTGAAAACGAAGATGTTGTAGACTATTTTGATTACAACTATAAGGGAAATGATTTGAAGATCCCTTACCATGATATTTTGTATATCGAAACAACAGGTGTTTCTCATAAGTTGCGGATTATTGGTAAGAATTTTGCCAAAGAGTTCTATGGAACAATGACAGATATTCAAGAAAAGGACAAACATACCCAGCGATTTTATTCTCCTCATAAATCTTTCCTAATCAATATTGGAAATGTTAGAGAAATTGATCGAAAGAATCTAGAAGTTGTCTTTTATGAAGATCATCGCTGCCCCATCACTCGTTTGAAAGTTCGCAAACTGAGAGATATTCTGGAGAAAAAATCTAAAAAGTAATTGACAATTAGTAAGAAATTGATATAATGGTTATATCTGCTACAGATAGATGGTCCGTTGGTCAAGGGGTTAAGACACCGCCTTTTCACGGCGGTAACACGGGTTCGAATCCCGTACGGACTATTTTATCCGCCATAGCTCAGTTGGTAGTAGCGCATGACTGTTAATCATGATGTCGTAGGTTCGAGTCCTACTGGCGGAGTCAGATAAAAAGAACACTACCCGGTGTTCTTTTTTAGTTGACATCACCTAACATTTTCATAAGGAAGTCTGTCATTTCTTGCGGACTTTCTTTTTTTCCATGGGCAATCCAAGTCTGGCAAACACCAAATAGGGCATTTGTTAGATAAATGCTACTATATTCGAGTTCAATTGGATTTAGTTGTAGTTGCATAAAACGTTTCTGAAGATCAGTGCTAAGCATAATATGCAGTTTATTTCTCAAGAAATTTTGAATTTCTTTTGTCCCATTTTCAGATAAGAGTGCAGCCAAGAGTGGTTCAGACTCTAAATATTCAAATACTTCTAAAATAGCATCTCTTTTATGATGGGCATGTTTTTGGAAAATATACTCAAAGGTATGAAAGAGCTTACTTTGGTAATGTTCAATCATATCATACTTATCCTTGTAGTGAGTGTAAAAGCTGGAACGACTGATTTCGGCTTTTTCTGCTAGCTTGACAGTAGAAATTTGATCAAAGGGGTGGTCCATCAATAATTGAACCATGGCATTTTCGATAATTCGCTTTGTTTTTAAACGTTTATTACTTTCTTTCATAATTCCTCCTTGTATACAAAAATAGACGATATGTCTAAAAAAATGATTTTCCACCTTGTAATTTTGATTTTTTGATGTATAATCTATTATATCAAAATTTTAGACAATATGTTTAAAAAAGGAGAAAATATGTTTAAAGAATGGAAAGCAATATTTAAAAAACCGACCTTTATCATTGTAATGATAGGGATTTCTCTCATCCCAGCTCTATACAACATCATATTTTTATCATCTATGTGGGATCCGTATGGGAAATTATCAGAGCTACCTGTGGCAGTTGTCAATAAAGATAAGGAAGCTTCTTATAATGGACAGACAATGACAATAGGTGAAGACATGGTGTCCAATTTAAAAGAAAATAAAAGCTTAGATTTTCATTTCGTAGATGAAGATGAAGGAAAGAAGGGATTGGAAGATGGCAATTACTATATGGTAGTGACTTTACCAAGTGATTTATCTGAAAAAGCAGCTTCTATTTTAACGAATCATCCAGAGCAAATGCAAATCGATTATCAGACTTCAAGTGGTCATAGTTTTATTGCTAGCAAGATGAGCGATTCTGCGATGACACAATTGAAGCAGAATGTTTCTACAAATGTAACTGAGACCTATACTAAAGCTTTATTTAACAAGATGGTCGAATTAAAGGATGGTATGAGTCAAGCAGCTTCTGGTAGTGAAAAATTAACTGATGGAGCGAATCAGTTAGTGACAGGAAGTCAAACATTGACTACTAACCTACACTCTTTAGCAGATTCAAGTTTAACATTTTCAAATGGAACGGAGCAGTTTACCAAAGGATTATCTGCTTATGTTTCTGGTGTTGAACAACTTCATCTTGGCTTAGGGACTTTTAATAGTGGTTTAGTTACATATACTGGTGCAGTAAGTAAATTAGATAGCGGATTAGGTCAATTAGCTTCTAAAAGTCCTGAATTAGTAGGAGGAATCAATCAGTTATATACTGGTGTAGAGGCCTATACTGGCGGTGTTTCTCAGCTCAATACTGGTCTTAATCAATTTTCATCTGGTGTTAGTGCCTATACAAATGGAGTGGGAAATCTTGCAACAGGTACGAATCAGTTATCTAGTCAATCAGCTACACTTCGAATGGGTGTGGAGCAATTAAGTGAAGGGATTCAACAACTTTCTAGCAAGTTAGATGCTTCGTCTGAGCAAAAAGATCAAATTGCTCAATTATCTTCTGGTCTGAATCAGTTAAATCAAGCTATTCAAAATATTGATGTTGGAGATACAAAACAATTAGATTCTGTTTTATCAAGTATAGTATCTCTTTCTAATCAAATGCTAGTAAGTGCTCAGTCTGAAAAAGCAGCTACATTAGCAAATATTCAATCGACAGCAGCTTATCAATCATTGACAAGTGAGCAACAAGCTGAGATAAGCGCTTCTGTATCTCAAAATTCGACTGATAGTATTCAATCGGCTCAGTCAATTATAGCTTTAGTACAAGGTTTACAGGGAAGTTTAGAAAACTTACAAAATCAATCTTCAAATCTTTCGACATTAAAAAATCAAGCCAATCAAGTATTACCTATTGCTTCTACTTCTTTGACAGGATTGTCAAGTGGATTAACAGAAATACAGGGAGCAGTGACGAGTAAATTAGTTCCTGCTAGTCAGTCGATTACATCAGGTGTAAATGCATATACTGCAGGTGTTGATAAAGTTTCTCAGGGCGCAAGTCAACTAAGTGAAAAAAACTCCACCTTGACAGGTAGTTTGGATCAACTAGTTTCAGGCTCAAATACCTTGACACAAAAATCGTCTAGCTTGACAGCAGGAGTTGATAAATTACAATCCGGATCTGGGCAATTAGCAGACAAATCCAGTCAGTTACTTTCAGGTGCTTCTCAATTAGAGAATGGAGCTAATAAATTGGCAGATGGTGCTGGAAAATTAGCAGAAGGTGGAACAACCTTAACCTCTAGTCTTGAAGATTTACAGACGGGAGTTGATTCATTAGGACAAGGATTAGGCAATGCTAATAATCAACTCAAATCAGCTTCAACAGAATCTAAAAATGCAGAAACATTATCTGAACCTCTACTTCTCTCAAAAACAGATAATGACCAAGTTCCTGTAAATGGGATTGCTATGGCTCCTTATATGATATCAGTTGCTCTTTTTGTTGCTGCTATATCTACCAATATGATTTTTGCTAAGTTGCCTTCTGGACGTCATCCAGAGAGTCGTTGGGCTTGGTTGAAGTCTCGCTCTGAAATAAATGGTATTATAGCTGTCTTAGCAGGTGTTTTAGTTTATGGAGGTGTCCATCTTATTGGATTGACTGCGAACCATGAGATGAGGACTTTGATTCTAATTATAATCACAAGTTTAGCTTTCATGTCTATGGTGACAGCTTTAACAACTTGGAATAGCCGTATTGGAGCTTTCTTCTCTCTTATTTTACTTTTATTACAGTTAGCATCAAGTGCAGGGACCTATCCCCTTGCTTTGACAAATGATTTCTTCAAAGGTGTCAATCCTTGGTTACCAATGAGTTATTCTGTATCAGGCTTACGACAAACAATCTCTATGACAGGAAATATTCATCATCAAGTGATTTTCCTTATTATAACTCTAGCTTTCTTTACTGCTTTAGGTATGCTAGCTTATCAACCTAAGAAAATGGAAGAAGATTAAAAAGATTGGCCAAGGAATTGGTCAATCTTTTTCTGTCTTAGATAAATTTCGTCTGTGATTATAGATCCCAAAAAGAAGAAGGGCAGTTAGTGAGCAGGCTGCTCCAATAACAAAACCATTGGGGATAAAGGAAAGTGTAATGGTGCCTTTTCCTTTTGGAACATCAACTTTCATAAAACCAGTCTGAGCCTGCTTGATTTCAAGTTTTTTCCCATCTTGGTATGCAGACCAACCTTTGTCATAAGGAATAGTGAAGAAAATAGAGGTATCTTGTTTAACTTCGTATGTAGCAAAGACTTTATTTTTAGAGGTGGATACTTCTACAGGTTGTTCTTTAATTTTTTGGATTGCTTCAGTAAGAGCCTGAGTATCTAAACGATAGAAGGTCGGTGATTCAAATGATACTTGAGAATTTCCAGGAAAACTAACACTGATATCGAAAGTTTTTTGTTCTTCAGTATAACCCAAATTAAAGAAATTAAATGCATTGTCAGTTGTAAAAGTCTTTTTTTCTCCATTGACAATGATGTCAACTTTCTTTTGCTTATCGTTTGTAAAATGAAGATTTGAAAAAGAGAGATAGACTTGACTATTTTGAGGAACCTCAATTTGATAATCAATCTTTGCATCTTCATTCGCAGAACCTGTGATGCTGGTTAAACCATCTGAAGTATCTGTTTTATCATATGCTATTTGGGAGAAGTAATCCAAGTTGAGATTAGCAAGCTGGTTTATAAATAAAGCCTGATTATCTAGAGTGTGATTGTTAAAGTTTACATCTGTGTAAATAGATTGAGTGGCAAAGGCAATGGGTAAAGAGAGTTGATTTTTATATAAGGTTAAATGATCCTTTTGATAAATCTCTTGAAAGCCATACTTATCAAGCGAAGTTTCAGAAATATTGTACTGGATTCCAAATAAACTATCTGCTAAAAGACTATTATTTGCATAACGGAGATTGAGGTTGGTTCCAGAGGATTTGAATCCCAGTTTGTCCAAACTAGTGCTAGCTGAACGATTTCGTACAGACGAAAATTGAGAGATTCCATTGTAGTTAAATTTCATACTGTCATTCCCAGTCTGAATTTGCAGTTTTTCAGTACGTGTAAATGGATTGTCAATTTGGTTTAGAATGGATTCCATAGCAGTGATATCTCTATTATAGGCGCTACGAGAAGCAAAGGCCCATTCTTTAGCTATTCCTTCCATTTGAGATGAAGCATTTAAGCTTATCTCAGCTGTTATAAATAAAGACAAAAGAATTGCAAATAGATTTACAGAGATAAATTTTCTAATGACTGCAAGAAGTAAAAGAGCATAAACCAGGAGAAATTCAAGGGTGAGTAGGATATTCAAATCTGTTAAAAAAGAATAATGTGATTTAAAGTATACAGTAGCCAAAAACCCTGTCAGTACAAGAAAAAGTGAGACAAATAGATTCCAGAGCTTCAGTTCTTTCAGACGATTTAAGACTTCTGCTGCAGTATAAATTAACAGAGTGGAAAAAATCCAAGCATAGCGATGCAAAAACATATTTGGGGTATGCATCCCTTGCCAAAACAAATCAAGTGCCTCTATGTAAAAGCTTGATATTAAAAAAATAAAGAAAATTACATAGGTAAGTTTCACGTGAAACCTTATGGATTTTATTGTGAAAAATAGAATGGTTAAAATAAAAGGAAGCAATCCAACAAAAATCATTGGTATAGCTCCATACTTAGTTGTATCAAAAGATCCAATGAATTGTTTTGCGAAAATATCCAGATACCAGCTACTGTCTGTCTTTAATTTTGTGATGGCAGTTAACTTCTCCCCATGAGTTTGTAAATCAAACAATGTAGGAAGAGTCATGATCAAACTAGCCATTCCTGCTAAAAAGGAGGTAATAACAAAATCAAGAAAAGATGATTTTCGAGTTTTAAAGTCCCAAGAAATTTGACAGAGATACCAAAAAATAAGAAACAATGCTGTCATATATCCAAAATAATAGTTTTGAATAAACAAGATTGACAGACTTGTAAAGTATAGTAGGCGCTTCTTTTCTGTTATAAGCATGTGTAAGCCAGTTATAATTAAAGGAATCAAGATGAAAACATCTAACCAGGTTTTTATCTCTAACTGACTGACAGTGAAGCTCATTAAAGCATAGGAAGTTGATAAGGCCAGTTTTAAAGGCTGAGGGATAGATTGAAATAATTTATTTAAACTAAAGTAGGTTGACAGACCAATCAATCCAAATTTTAAAAGAGTTGTCAGATAAACAGCATCTGGCATATTCGACAGATTAAAAAAGTAAACCAGAGGCGAGAGAAAACTACCCAAGTAATAACTAGATAGAGCATAGAAATTTAGTCCGAGGCCACTTGTAAAGGTGTAAAACAAACTACCATTTCCATGTAGAATATTCCGTAAAGTCACATCAAAAATAACGTATTGATGGAAACCATCTCCTAATAGTGGAGATGTATCGCTATTCCAGTAGATACCTTGAGTTAGGTATACTCCGGTCATAATTACTAAAGGAATGATGAAAGAAACAAAATAGGTCCAATATGTTTTAAAAAATGATTTCATGTTACCTCGTAGAATGATAGAAAACTCAGTTGGCTACCCCAACTGAGTTTTGAAGTCTTATTTAGTCTTTCCAAAGTTCTTTGACTTTTGCTTGTACTTCTGCATTTTCTAGGAATTCATCGTAGGTTTCATCGATACGATCGATGACGCCATTCTTAGACAAAACAATAATATGGTTTGCCAAAGTTTGAATGAACTCGTGGTCATGACTAGCAAAGATGATTGATTCTTTAAAGTTTTTCAATCCATCGTTCAAGCTTGAGATAGATTCCAAATCCAAGTGATTTGTTGGATCATCAAGTACAAGGACGTTTGATTTCAAGAGCATAAGTTTTGAAAGCATAACACGCACTTTTTCTCCCCCTGACAAGACGTTTACAGGTTTGTTAACCTCATCTCCAGAGAAGAGCATACGACCAAGGAAACCACGTAGGAAGGTATTGTCATCTTCTTCTTTACTTGCAAATTGACGCAACCAGTCAAGGATTGACTCTCCCCCTGCAAAATCAGCCGAGTTATCTTTTGGCAAGTAAGAACGGCTAGTAGTAACTCCCCACTTGACAGTTCCTTCATAGTCGATGTCACCCATGATTGCACGAATTAATGCAGTCGTTTGGATGTCATTTTGTCCAATAAGAGCTGTCTTATCACCTGGACGCAAGATGAAATTAATATTGTCTAGGATAGTTTCACCATCAATCTTTACAGTTAGATTTTCTACTGTCAAGAGATCATTACCAATCTCACGTTCTGCTTTAAAGTTGATAAATGGATATTTACGACTAGATGGCACAATCTCTTCTAATTCAATCTTGTCAAGCATTTTTTTACGAGACGTTGCTTGTCTTGACTTAGAAGCGTTGGCAGAGAAGCGAGCAACGAATTCTTGCAATTGCTTAATTTTTTCTTCTGCCTTGGCATTACGGTCTGCTAGCAATTTAGCAGCAAGCTCAGAAGATTCCTTCCAGAAGTCGTAGTTTCCGACATAGAGTTTGATTTTTCCAAAGTCAAGGTCGGCCATATGAGTACACACTTTGTTGAGGAAGTGACGGTCGTGGGATACAACGATAACGGTGTTATCAAAGTCAATCAAGAAATCTTCTAACCAAGTAATAGACTGGATATCAAGACCGTTGGTCGGCTCGTCCAAAAGAAGAACATCAGGTTTACCAAATAAGGCTTTAGCAAGGAGAACCTTCACTTTTTCACCATTGGCCAATTCGCTCATGTTTTGGTAGTGCAATTCTTCTGGAATATTTAGGTTTTGAAGTAATTGAGATGCTTCACTTTCTGCTTCCCAACCTCCAAGTTCGGCAAATTCACCTTCAAGTTCAGCTGCACGAACACCGTCCTCGTCTGAGAAATCTTCCTTCATGTAAATAGCATCTTTTTCTTTCATGATGCTATATAGTTTTTCATTTCCCATGATAACGACATCAATTGCACGTTCATCTTCATAGTCAAAGTGATTTTGACGGAGGACAGAGAGACGTTCATCTGGGCCAAGAGAGATGTGACCAGTTGTAGGTTCGATATCACCAGCCAGAATTTTTAAGAATGTAGACTTCCCAGCACCATTAGCACCAATTAATCCGTATGTATTTCCTTCTGTAAATTTGATGTTGACATCATCAAAAAGTTTGCGATCACTAAAACGTAGTGAAACATCAGATACTGTAAGCAATATTTTTCTCCTATAATATGTAATACATTTATTCTACTAGAAAAGAGAGAAATATTCAAATTTTTATCTGTCAATTTTGTGTCAATTAAGTTTACAGTTTTATTTACAATGAGTTAGTCGTTTGATTTAAATAATTTTCTGTTATTTTAACAAAAAAATGCTATAATTGAAGAGACCATTTCGAAGGAGAAAAAAATGACGAAACCCATTATTTTAACAGGAGATCGCCCAACAGGAAAATTGCATATTGGACATTATGTTGGGAGTCTTAAAAATAGAGTATTACTGCAGGAAGAAGACAAGTATGACATGTTTGTTTTTTTGGCGGACCAACAAGCGTTGACAGATCATGCCAAAGACCCTCAAACGATTGTAGAATCGATTGGGAATGTTGCCTTAGATTATCTAGCAGTTGGATTGGATCCTAGTAAATCGACTATCTTTATTCAAAGTCAAATTCCAGAGTTGGCTGAGCTGTCTATGTACTATATGAATTTGGTTTCACTAGCTCGTTTGGAACGCAATCCTACAGTGAAAACAGAGATTGCTCAGAAAGGGTTTGGAGAAAGTATTCCGACAGGATTTTTGGTTTATCCAATTGCGCAAGCAGCTGATATCACAGCTTTCAAGGCCAATTATGTTCCTGTAGGAACAGACCAAAAACCAATGATTGAGCAAACTCGCGAGATTGTTCGTTCCTTTAATAACGCATATAACTGTGATGTCTTGGTGGAACCGGAAGGTATTTATCCAGAAAATGAGAGAGCAGGGCGTTTGCCTGGTTTAGATGGAAATGCCAAGATGTCTAAATCCCTTAATAATGGTATTTATCTAGCTGATGATGCGGATACCTTGCGTAAAAAAGTCATGAGCATGTATACTGATCCAGACCATATTCGAGTCGAGGATCCAGGTAAGATTGAAGGAAATATGGTTTTCCATTATCTAGATGTTTTTGGTCGTCCTGAAGATGCTCAAGACATTGCAGAGATGAAAGAACACTATCAACGTGGTGGTCTTGGCGATGTGAAGACGAAGCGTTATCTACTTGAAATACTCGAACGTGAACTTGGTCCTATTCGTGAGCGCCGTATCGAATTTGCTAAGGATATGGGTGAAGTGTACAATATGCTTCAAAAAGGTAGTGAAAAAGCTCGTGAGGTTGCAGGGCAAACTCTATCTGAAGTTAAGGGAGCAATGGGACTAAATTATTTTAAATAATAGATAAAATATGAATCGTAAAACTATCTCTTCCATAGAATCACAGGGATAGTTTTTTTATGTTTTCTGTTATAAATATAATTGACAAATTTTCATAGAATGGTATGATAGATACAATACAAAAAGAGTCAAGCTCAAAAAGAAAGAAAAGAGGAAACTTCAATGTCTAATTGGGATACTAAATTTTTAAAAAAAGGTTTTACCTTTGATGATGTATTGCTCATTCCAGCAGAAAGTCATGTGTTGCCTAATGATGCAGATTTAACAACAAAATTGGCAGATAATCTGACTTTAAATATCCCAATTATAACAGCCGCGATGGATACAGTCACAGAAAGTCAAATGGCCATTGCTATTGCTCGTGCAGGTGGTCTTGGAGTAATCCATAAAAATATGTCTATTGCGCAACAGGCAGATGAAGTTCGCAAGGTAAAACGTTCTGAAAATGGTGTTATTATTGATCCATTCTTCTTGACTCCAGAACACACTATTGCTGAAGCGGACGAACTGATGGGACGCTACCGTATCAGTGGTGTTCCAGTTGTGGAAACACTTGAAAATCGTAAATTGGTTGGTATTTTGACAAACCGAGATCTTCGCTTTATTTCAGATTACAATCAGCCAATCTCAAACCACATGACCAGCGAAAATCTTGTTACTGCTCCTGTTGGTACAGATCTTGCAACAGCTGAAAGCATTCTTCAAGAACACCGTATTGAAAAACTTCCTTTGGTAGACGAAGAAGGTCGTCTTTCTGGCTTGATTACTATTAAAGATATTGAAAAAGTGATTGAATTTCCAAATGCAGCAAAGGATGAATTTGGCCGTCTTCTAGTTGCTGGTGCGGTAGGTGTCACTTCAGATACATTTGAACGTGCCGAAGCCCTTTTTGAAGCAGGTGCTGATGCAATTGTTATTGATACTGCGCATGGTCATTCTGCAGGTGTCTTGCGTAAAATTGCTGAGATTCGTGCTCATTTCCCAGATCGCACTTTGATTGCTGGTAATATTGCAACTGCAGAAGGTGCGCGTGCTCTTTATGATGCAGGTGTAGATGTTGTCAAAGTCGGTATCGGACCAGGTTCTATCTGTACTACTCGTGTGATTGCAGGTGTGGGTGTCCCACAAGTGACAGCAATCTATGATGCGGCAGCCGTTGCGCGCGAATATGGAAAAACAATTATTGCTGATGGTGGAATCAAGTATTCTGGAGATATTGTAAAAGCCCTTGCCGCAGGTGGAAATGCAGTTATGCTTGGATCAATGTTTGCTGGAACAGACGAAGCACCAGGTGAAACGGAAATCTTCCAAGGACGTAAATTCAAGACTTACCGTGGTATGGGGTCAATCGCTGCAATGAAGAAAGGTTCAAGTGACCGTTACTTCCAAGGTTCTGTCAATGAAGCGAACAAACTTGTTCCAGAAGGAATTGAAGGTCGCGTAGCCTATAAAGGCGCAGCAGCTGATATTGTTTTCCAAATGATTGGTGGTATTCGCTCTGGTATGGGTTACTGTGGTGCAGCTAACCTTAAAGAATTGCATGACAACGCTCAATTTATTGAAATGTCTGGGGCTGGCCTGAAAGAAAGCCATCCTCATGATGTACAAATCACTAATGAGGCGCCAAACTACTCTATGTAAGAAGTAAAAAAGAACTCCTGAATTTCAGGAGTTCTTTTTGTTTACAAAGTTGTCAATTTGGGTTTACAGATACTTTACCACTTTGGATATTGAAGATACTAAGATTTTCTGGCAAATTTTGCAAGTGGTCTAAACTTGTTGTTGTGATAAAGGTTTGGATAGATTGTGAAATCGTTTCTAATAATTTTAGTTGTCTAGTGTTGTCAAGTTCGCTCATAACATCGTCAAGTAGTAGTATCGGAGACTCGTTGGTAATACTTTCCATTAACTCTATTTCTGCTAATTTTATAGAGAGTACAAGACTACGATGTTGACCTTGACTTCCAAAACTAGCATCTATACCATTGATATAGAAAGTAATGTCATCTCGATGAGGGCCGACACCAGTATTCTTTTTATATAAATCTCTTGATCTACTTTTTTCTAAAGCCGTTTTAAAAGAATCCATTAACAGTTCTTCATTAGTAAAGTTGACAGATGATTGATAAGATATTGACAACTCTTCTAATTGATTTGAAATTTCTAAGTGTTTTTTTTGACCAAATTTTTCTAAATCTTTAATGAATTTTATCCGATGCTTTATGACGCGACAACCGTATTCTACCAACTGATCATCTAAGACTGACAGAAATGTTTCGTCAATCTTTTGACTGGATTTTAGGTAAGTATTTCTTTGCTTGAGTATATGGTTGTAGTTTGACAGGTCTGACAAGTAAATTGGTTTAATTTGTCCCAGTTCGATGTCTATAAACTTTCGACGAATGGAAGGTGCTCCTTTAATTAGCTGGAGATCTTCAGGTGCAAAGAGGACCACATTCATATGTCCAATGTAGTCTGAGAGGCGAGCTTGTTTTAAGTGATTGACTTTAGTCACACGCCCTTTTGGTGTTAAATCAATTTCTAGAGGTATAGAGCTTGTTTTTTTCTGTATTAAGCCAGAAAGATGAAGTTGCTCTTCATCAAAATGAATGAGATTTTTATCTGTCCGAGTACGATGACTACGTGTCAAAGCTAAGAAATAGATTGCTTCTAGAATATTGGTCTTTCCTTGCGCATTTTGGCCTAAAAAGACGTTTAATTTTGGATTAAAATCAATTTTTGCCTCTTTGTAATTTCGAAAGGTCTTAATTGTTAAATGTTGAAGCCACATAGTTATCTTCCTGGAAAACGTGGAGCTTGTTTGGCTTTAGGTGATGAAGTAGTTTTTTGTTTTTCTTTCTTTACACCCTTGTTCATCTCTTTGACAAGTTTAGCAATCCGCTCTTTTTCAATCTTATCTGCTTGGTATTCTTCTTGCTCTTTTAAACTTGGTTGTGTCAAGGTGATGTCAATTTTTAAATCAGGGATGTCAATCGTATCTCCAATACGGATTTTTTTCCCACGTCTACTTTCTAATTCACCATTAAAGTAAACTTGATGCTCTATTAGAAAGGATTTGATAGCACCGCCGCTTTGTATAATTCCAAGCTCTTTTAGGAGAGCTTGGAGCGTAATAAATTCTTCAAATAATTTGTATTCCATAATTCACCTCAATCTAAGGTATTATACCATATTTTCCCTGAAATAACTGAAGGAAAGTCACTCAAAATGAAAACGATTTTACTTTTGAAAGCTATAAAGAGAACAAGAAAAATTTTGATTTTCGTGGTATAATAGAACTCTATATGTAAGGAGGTAAGGTATGGAGTTGGTGCCTGGAATTTCAGCACATTTTGTTCAATCCAAAAAGTTTAAAACAAATAAAATCACTATTCGTTTTACTGCTTCCTTATCTCTTGAGACAATAGCAGGACGCATGTTAAGTGCAAGTATGTTGGAAACTGCCAATAAAGCTTACCCAACATCTCAAGCTTTTCGCAGATACTTGGCAAGTTTATATGGAACGGATATTTCTACAAGTGCTTATCGTAGGGGACAGGTACATATTCTTGACCTAACATTTACCTATGTGCGGGACGAGTTTTTGAGTAAAAAAAATGTCTTGACTTCTCAAATATTTGAATTGGTGAGACAGACTTTATTTGCCCCCTTAGTTGTAGATGGAGCCTTTGAGCCAACCTTATTTGAAATTGAGAGAAAACAATTATTGGCTAGTTTAGCTACTGATATGGATGATTCATTTTATTTTGCTCATAAGGAGTTGGATAGCTTGTTCTTCCATGATGAGCGTCTTCAATTAAGATACAGTGATTTACGAAAACGTATTTCAAATGAGTCTCCAAAAAGTAGTTACACTTGTTTTCAAGATACTCTGAAAAATGATCGAATTGATTTCTTTTTCTTGGGTGATTTTAATGAAGTAGAAGTGAAGGAGTGGTTGAGGTCATTCTCCTTTACTGGGCGTCAAATCGATGTCAAGCCTCAGTACAAACAACCATATTCAAATGTCCTTCGGGAAGGAATGGTTCGTAAGAATGTGGGCCAATCTGTTTTGGAATTGGCTTACCATTGTTCTACGAGCTATGGAGACAAGCATCATTTGGCCATGGTAGTAATGAATAGTCTGTTAGGTGGTTTTGCTCACTCTAAGCTTTTTACAAATGTTCGGGAAAATGCTGGTCTAGCCTACACTATCTCCAGTCAATTGGATTTATTTAGTGGTCAATTGAGGATGTATGCTGGCATTGATCGGGAAAAGCGCAATCAAGCCAGAAAACTGATGAATCATCAATTACTTGAACTAAAAAAAGGTAATTTTACAGATTTGGAGATTGAACAGACTAAGGAGATGATTCGCAGAACCTTATTGCTTGCGCAAGATAGTCAGAGCTCACTAATCGAGCGAGTTTACTTGAAAAGTTTGTTAGGGAAATCTACATCAGATTTTGACAATTGGATTGAAAAATTAAATCAAGTTGATAAAGAAGCTATCTGCAAAGCAGCAAATAGTGTCCGGTTACAAGCGATATACTTTATGGAAGGAATAGAATGACACCAGTTACCTTTGAAGAAAAATACTATCCTGCTGTAAAGGAGACGGTTTATCAGACTCGTCTATCAAATGGATTGATAGTTTCTCTCCTTCCTAAGAGACAATTTAATGAAGTTTACGGAGTTGTAACAGTTCGATTTGGATCAGTAGACACAAACTTTACACTATCTGAAAAAGGTTTACAGTTTTATCCAGCTGGAATTGCACATTTTCTTGAACACAAACTGTTTGAGAGAGAAAATGCTGAAGATATTATGGAGTCTTTTACACGCTTGGGAGCTGATAGCAATGCTTTTACAAGTTTTACAAAGACGAGCTATTTGTTTTCAACAATAGATCATTTATCAGAAAATTTGGATTTGCTTGAGGAGTTGGTAACAGTTGCTCATTTTACAGAAGAGTCAGTTGAGCGAGAGAGGGAAATTATCCAACAGGAACGTGAGATGTACCAAGATGATCCAGATTCGCGTCTGTTTTTTGCAACATTAGCAAATCTTTATCCCAATACTCCTCTGGCAGCAGATATTGTTGGAAGTGAAAAGTCAATTAACAATATCCAGCTAAATGACTTAAAAAATAACTTTACAGCCTTTTACAAACCTGTAAATATGTCTTTGTTTTTAGTTGGGAATTTTGATGTAGATACAGTTGAGAACTATTTTTTGCAAAAGAAACTTAGAAACTTGGAAGAAATGGTAGTAAGGAAGGAGAAGCTTACTTTACAAGCTGTCAAAGAAACAGATAACCTTCGGATGGAAGTCTCTTCACCAAAACTTGCTGTTGGAATTAGGGGAGCAGGTGAGGTGGCAGCAGAAGATTGCTACCGTTATAATATTTTGCTAAAATTATTGTTTACGATGATGTTTGGTTGGACTTCTGAGCGATTTCAAAAGTTATATGAGAATGGGAAGTTAGATGCGTCATTGTCACTTGAGGTTGAAGTCAACAGTCGCTTTCATTTTGTGATATTGACAATGGACACGAAAGAGCCTGTTTCTCTGTCGCATCAATTTCGTAAAGCGATTCGTCAGTTTAGTAGTGATGCGGATATTACCGAGGAGCATTTAGATCTTGTTAAGAGTGAGATATTTGGTGAGTTTTTCAGTAGCATGAACTCTTTGGAATTTATTGCAACTCAATACGATCCGATGGATCGCGGAGAAACAATTTTTGATTTTCCAAAAATTTTACAGGAAATTACTTTGGAGGATGTTCTAGAAGCTGGACATCGTTTGATTGATAATGGTGATCTAGTTGATTTCACAATCTTTCCAGCTTAAAAGATGACTAATACTAGAAAGAAGGAATGGTACGTATGAGAAAAAAAACAATTGGTGAGGTTCTGCGTCTAGCCAGAATTAACCAGGGATTGAGTATAGAAGAACTGCAGGCAAAAACGGATATTCAGATGAATTTATTAGAGGCTATGGAGGCTGATGATTTTGATCAACTTCCTAGTCCATTTTATGCTCGTTCTTTTTTGAGAAAATATGCCTGGGCGGTTGAATTGGACGAGCGAATCATTTTGGATGCCTATGATTCGGGAAGCATGATTACCTACGAAGAGGTAGATGTTGATGAAGAAGACTTGTCTGGTCGTAGACGATCAAATAAGAAAAAAACGTCTTATCTCCCCTTGTTTTATTTCGTTCTATTTGCTTTGTCGATTTTAATTTTTGTGACTTATTATGTTTGGAATTATATCCAGACTCAACCAACGCGTCCTTCTTCGCCTAATTATAGTGTTGTGAGCTCAACTAGTTCCACAACCTCAACTAGTTCATCTTCTAGTAGTCAGACGTCTAGCCCATCTTCTACTACGGAATCAACTATTACAGTGTCAGGCGAAGGAAACCGCATTGAAGCTCGGTATAAAACGAGTAAGGAAACAGCTACGGTTCAGCTGGCAGTTTCGGATGTAACTAGCTGGGTTAGTGTTTCAGGAAGCGAGCTAGAGGGTGGTGTGACACTATCCGCAGACAATAAAAATGCAAAAACAACAGTTTCAACTAAGAATCCCGTTACTATCACCTTAGGTGTAGTGAAGGGAGTTACTGTGACTGTAGATAATCAAACAGTTGATACTTCCAAGTTGACGACTCAGACTGGAACTGTAACACTTACATTCACTACAGACTAAGGAAGAAACAATGAAAAAAGAACAAATCCCTAATGTATTAACAATTGGTAGAATTCTCTTTATACCTCTCTTTATTCTTATTTTGACTTTGGGCCATTCACAAGGCAGTCACTTGCTGGCAGCAATCATCTTTGCAGTTGCTAGTATAACGGATTATCTCGATGGCTATCTTGCTCGTAAATGGAATGTAGTCAGCAACTTTGGAAAGTTTGCAGATCCGATGGCGGATAAGTTGCTGGTTATGTCAGCTTTTATCATGTTGATTGAGTTAGGTATGGCTCCAGCTTGGGTTGTTGCTATTATCATCTGTCGTGAACTTGCGGTGACAGGCTTGCGTTTGTTGCTTGTTGAGACGGGAGGGACAGTTCTAGCAGCAGCGATGCCAGGGAAAATTAAGACCTTTAGTCAAATGTTTGCCATTATCTTTTTGCTCTTACATTGGAATTTAATTGGGCAACTGTTGCTTTATATAGCTTTGTTTTTCACTATCTACTCTGGTTATGATTATTTCAAGGGTAGCGCTTATGTATTCAAAGGGACATTTGGTTCGAAATGAAATCGATTATTGAAGTAAAAGATCTGTCTTTTCGTTATAAGGAAGACCAGGAACATTATGACGTTAATAATGTCTCGTTTCACGTGAAACGTGGAGAATGGCTTTCGATTGTAGGCCATAATGGGAGTGGAAAATCAACAACTATCCGTTTGATTGATGGCTTGCTTGAAGCAGAGTCTGGAGAAATCTGGATAGATGGTCAACTGCTGTCCTCTGAGAACGTTTGGGACTTGCGTCGTCAAATTGGTATGGTTTTTCAAAATCCAGATAACCAATTTGTGGGGGCGACTGTTGAAGATGATGTTGCCTTTGGCCTAGAAAATCAGGGACTTCCTCGTGAAGAAATGAAAAAGAGAGTGGCTGAATCTTTGGAGTTGGTAGGTATGCTGGACTTTAAGAAGAGAGAACCAGCTCGTTTGTCTGGTGGACAAAAACAACGGGTGGCTATTGCAGGAGTTGTTGCCTTGAGACCAGCTATTTTGATTCTGGACGAGGCTACAAGTATGTTGGATCCTGAGGGGCGCAGAGAACTGATTCAGACAGTTCAAGAGATTCGAAAATACCACCAGATGACAGTCGTCTCCATTACGCACGATTTGGAAGAAGTTGCGATGAGTGATCGTGTCTTGGTCATGAAAAAAGGCCAAGTGGAGTCAACCAGCAGTCCAAGAGAACTTTTTTCTCGGGATGACCTTGACCAGATAGGGTTAGATGAGCCTTTTACTAATCAATTGAGAGAATCTTTGAGAGAGACTGGTTATCAGTTGCCGGATGGATATTTGACAGAAGGAGAGCTAGAGGACAAGTTATGGGAATTACTCTAGAAAATGTGAGCTTTACCTATCAAGAGGGGACTCCCCTATCTTCATCAGCTTTGACTGATGTTTCCTTGACGATTGAGGATGGCTCCTATACAGCTTTAGTAGGACACACGGGTAGTGGGAAATCAACGATTTTACAGCTTTTAAATGGCCTATTAGTACCAAGTAAAGGTTCTATTCGAGTTTTCGATACCGTCATTACCCCTACATCAACCAATAAAGAAATTCGCCAGATTCGAAAGCAGGTTGGTCTAGTGTTTCAATTTGCTGAAAATCAGATTTTTGAAGAGACTGTTTTGAAAGATGTGGCGTTTGGACCGCAAAATTTTGGAGTTTCTGAGGAAGAGGCCAAGAAAATTGCGCGTGAAAAGTTAGCCTTGGTAGGCATCAATGAGTCACTTTTTGAGCGCAGTCCTTTTGAACTTTCAGGTGGTCAGATGAGACGTGTGGCTATAGCAGGTATGCTAGCCATGGAGCCAACTGTCTTGGTTTTGGATGAGCCAACAGCAGGGCTAGATCCTCTGGGCAGAAAAGAATTGATGACCCTGTTTAAAAAACTTCACCTTTCTGGAATGACAATCGTTCTGGTAACGCATTTGATGGATGATGTAGCTGAGTATGCTGATCAGGTCTATGTTATGGAAAAGGGGAGCTTAGTCAAAAGTGGTAAACCGAGCGAAGTTTTCCAAGATGTAGCCTTTATGGAAAATGTGCAGTTAGGTGTGCCTAAAATCACAGCTTTTTGTAAACGTTTGGCAGATAGGGGTGTAGCTTTTAAAAAACTGCCAATCAAGATAGAGGAGTTTAAGGAGTCGCTAAATGGATAGTATGATTTTAGGGCGTTATATACCAGGAGATTCCATTATTCATCGCTTGGATCCCCGTAGTAAATTGCTCGCTATGATCCTGTTGATTTTGATTGTATTTTGGGCCAATAATCCCCTCGCTAATCTCATTCTGTTTGTAGCGACAGGTATATTTATCGCTTTGTCGGGCGTCTCCCTCTCATTTTTCATTCAGGGATTAAAATCCATGTTCTTCCTGATTGCTTTTACAACTCTTTTTCAGCTCTTTTTCATTTCAAGTGGAAATGTTCTATTTGAGTTTTCTTTTATAAGAATAACGGATTATGCGTTGCAACAAGCGGGAATCATTTTCTGTCGTTTTGTGTTGATTATTTTCTTTTCAACCTTGCTGACATTAACGACCATGCCTTTGAGTCTGGCAGCTGCAGTTGAAGCTCTTTTAGCACCGCTGAAACGCGTGAAAGTTCCCGTTCATGAAATTGGTCTGATGTTATCAATGAGTTTGCGTTTTGTTCCAACCTTGATGGATGACACAACGCGAATTATGAATGCTCAAAAAGCTCGTGGAGTTGATTTTGGTGAGGGAAGCATCGTTCAAAAAGTAAAGGCTATGATTCCAATTTTAATTCCTCTTTTTGCGACGAGCTTAAAGCGTGCAGATTCATTGGCAATAGCCATGGAAGCGCGTGGTTATCAGGGAGGAAAGGGTAGAAGTCAGTATAGACAATTGAGATGGAGTCAAAAGGATACACTGGCAATTCTTGTGATTTTGGTACTGGGATGTTTCTTATTTTTCTTAAAATCTTAGTAGGTTTGTAGGATTGATAAGAAGCTCACAGTAGCAGGTTTTTAGTATAAAGGTAGGAATATGAACCGTTTTAAAAAATCAAAATATCTAATCATCGTTTTTGTCACAGTTTTGGCAGTTTCTGTACTATTAGTGACAACCTATTCAAGTGCTATTGTGACAAAACTAGGAGATGGCATTTCCTTAGTAGATAGAATTGTTCAAAAACCTTTTCAGTGGTTTGATGCTTTCAAATCGGATTTGGGCCATTTGACGCAGACTTACAATGAAAACGAGAGTCTAAAAAAACAACTCTATCAATTAGAGGTGGAGTCTAATCAATCAGAACGTTTAAAAACAGAAAATGAACAACTACGTCAGTTGCTAGAGATGAAATCAAAATTACAAGCTACAAAAACCCTAGCAGCAGATGTGATTATGCGTGCTCCAGTATCTTGGAAGCAAGAGTTAACAATTGATGTAGGAAGTGCAAAAGGAGCTTCTGAAAATATGTTAGTCATTGCAAACGGTGGCTTGGTTGGTAGTGTTTCAAAGGTGGAGGATCATTCAACAACTGTCAATCTTTTAACCAACGCTGAAAACACGGATAAGATCTCTGTTAAAATCCAACATGGTTCTACTGAAATTTACGGAATTATCGTTGGTTATGACAAGGAATCTGAACTGCTTAAAATCAGTCAATTAAATAGTAATAGTGACATCAGTGCTGGAGACAAGGTGACTACAGGTGGGCTAGGAAACTTTAATGTCAAAGATATTCCTGTTGGAGAGATTGTTGGTACAACGCACAGCAGTGACTATCTAACACGAGAGGTAACTGTAAAGTTAAGTGCTGATATCAAAGATCTTCATGTGGTAGAGTTAGTGGGGAATTAGCAATGAGATTGTTAAAACAAATTGGTATTTTCTTTTTACTCCCTTTTGTTGTGCTAATTGATGCTCATATTGGACAACTGGTGGGATCCTTTTTCCCCCACTTTCATTTAGCCAGTCATTTTCTATTTTTGTTTCTCTTATTTGAGACAATCGAAGTATCGGAATATCTCTACCTAGCCTATTGTTTTATAGTGGGTTTGGTTTATGATATCTATTTTTTCCACTTGATTGGAATTGCCACGCTTTTGTTTATCTTGATAGGTGCTTCGCTCCACAAGTTTAACAGCGTGATTTTGACAAATCGTTGGACAAGGATGTTGACCATTATTGTGATCAGTTTTCTGTTTGATATGGGGAGCTATCTTTTGGCTCTTGCCGTGGGACTGACTGTAGATTACATGCCGATATTCATCGTCTATAGCCTTGTCCCATCAATGATTCTGAACTTCTTATGGATTGTCATTTTTCAATTTATTTTTGAAAAAATTTATCTATAAGAAAGAAATATAAATGTAACAAAGGCGTAATATTTATTATGTCTTTTTTTGGTATACTAGTAATGTCTCAAATAGAAGGAGTATCGACAGAATATGAAGAAAAAAATCTTAGCGTCACTTTTGTTAAGTACAGTATTGGTCTCACAAACGGCAGTATTGACAACTGTTCGTGCAGAAACAACTGATGAAAAAATTGCTGCTCAAGATAATAAAATTAGCAGTTTAACAGAGCAACAACAAGAAGCTCAAAAGCAAGTGGATCAAATCCAAGGTCAAGTTTCAACAATTCAAGTAGAGCAAGCAAGCTTGCAAGCTGAAAACGAAAAATTACAAGCTGAATCTAAAAAACTTGAAGGAGAAATTACAGAGCTTTCTAAAAATATCGTGGCTCGTAATGCTTCTTTAGAAAAACAAGCACGTAGCGCACAGACAAATGGAGCTGCGACTAGCTACATTAATACAATTGTAAACTCAAAATCAATCACAGAAGCCATTTCGCGTGTTGCTGCAATGAGCGAGATTGTATCGGCTAACAACAAAATGTTGGAGCAACAAAAGGCTGATAAAAAAGCAATTTCTGATAAACAAGTAGCCAATAATGAAGCAATCAATACAGTTATTGCTAACCAACAAAAACTGGCTGATGATGCGCAGGCATTGACAACTAAGCAAGCTGAGTTGAAGGTTGCAGAGTTGAATCTTGCTGCTGAAAAAGCTACTGCAGAAGGTGAAAAAGCTAGTTTGCTAGAGAAGAAAGCAGCAGCAGAGGCAGAAGCACGTGCTGCAGCAGAGGCAGAAGCAACTTACAGAGCACGTCAAACAAGTCAACAGCAGTCAGTTGTTGCTTCTGGAAACACAAGTTTCTCAGCTCAAGTACAGGCAACATCAACAACTGACGATGAGGATTCAAGCTACACTCCAGCACCTGCGCCAGCGCCTGCTAGACAACGTCCAACTTACAGCTCAAATGCTTCAAGTTATCCAACTGGTGAATGTACTTGGGGAGCTAAAACATTGGCACCTTGGGCTGGAGATTACTGGGGAAATGGAGCTCAGTGGGCAACAAGTGCAGCCGCAGCAGGATTCCGTACAGGTTCAACTCCACAAGTTGGTGCGATTGCATGCTGGAATGATGGTGGTTATGGACACGTAGCGGTTGTTACAGCAGTTTCATCATCAACTCGTATTCAAGTATCAGAATCAAACTACGGTGGAGATCGTACAATCGGAAACAAACGTGGATGGTTCAACCCAACTACAACTTCTGAAGGTTACGTAACATACATCTATCCAAACTAATGTATAAAACGAAGAGACTCAATCGAGTCTCTTTTAATGTTTTTATCCGAAAGTCCTACTAAATAGCTTGAAAATACTGTTGAAATATGATAGAATAAAACTTGTCGTGTAAACGATAATACTCATTCTTGATGAATTGTGAAACTGTTGCCCTTGGGTCGTTTTGCAAGCTGAAATCTAGAAGAGGAAAAAACAAAAAGGAGAAATACTCATGGCAGTAATTTCAATGAAACAACTTCTTGAGGCTGGTGTACACTTTGGTCACCAAACTCGTCGCTGGAACCCTAAGATGGCTAAGTACATCTTCACTGAGCGTAACGGAATCCACGTTATCGACTTGCAACAAACTGTAAAATACGCTGATCAAGCATATGACTTTATGCGTGATGCAGCAGCTAACGATGCAGTTGTATTGTTTGTTGGTACTAAGAAACAAGCTGCTGACGCTGTTGCTGAAGAAGCTGTACGTTCAGGTCAATACTACATCAACCACCGTTGGTTGGGTGGAACTCTTACTAACTGGGGAACTATCCAAAAACGTATTGCTCGTTTGAAAGAAATCAAACGTATGGAAGAGGAAGGGATCTTCGACGTTCTTCCTAAGAAAGAAGTTGCACTTCTTAACAAACAACGTGCACGTCTTGAAAAATTCTTGGGTGGTATCGAAGACATGCCTCGTATCCCAGATGTAATGTACGTAGTTGACCCACATAAAGAGCAAATCGCTGTTAAAGAAGCTAAAAAATTGGGTATCCCAGTTGTAGCGATGGTTGACACAAACACTGATCCAGACGATATTGATGTAATCATCCCAGCTAACGATGACGCTATCCGCGCGGTTAAATTGATTACAGCTAAATTGGCTGACGCTATCATCGAAGGACGTCAAGGTGAAGATGCGGTAGCAGTTGAAGCAGAATTTGCAGCTTCAGAAGCTCAAGCAGACTCAATCGAAGAAATCGTTGAAGTTGTAGAAGGCGACAACGCTTAATTCAAATAAGTAATCATTACCTAGGAGGGCGGGGCTTAGCCCGGCTCTCCTATTTTAAAAAATATAGGAGAATCAAAATGGCAGAAATTACAGCTAAACTTGTTAAAGAGTTGCGTGAAAAATCTGGTGCTGGTGTTATGGACGCTAAGAAAGCATTGGTTGAAGTTGAAGGTGATATCGAAAAAGCGATCGAATTGCTTCGCGAAAAAGGTATGGCTAAGGCAGCTAAGAAAGCTGACCGTGTTGCAGCTGAAGGTTTGACTGGTGTATTTGTTAACGGTAACGTTGCAGCAGTAGTTGAAGTAAATGCTGAAACTGACTTCGTTGCGAAAAACGCTCAATTCGTTGACTTGGTTAATGCTACAGCTAAAGTAATTGCTGAAGGAAAACCAGCTAACAACGAAGAAGCACTTGCTTTGACAATGCCTTCAGGTGAAACTCTTGAAGCAGCTTATGTGTCTGCAACTGCAACTATCGGGGAAAAAATCTCATTCCGTCGTTTTGCTTTGATCGAAAAAACAGATGCACAACACTTTGGAGCTTACCAACACAATGGTGGTCGTATCGGTGTTATCTCAGTTATCGAAGGTGGAGACGAAGCTCTTGCTAAACAATTGTCAATGCACATCGCAGCGATGAAACCAACAGTTCTTTCATACAAAGAATTGGACGCTCAATTCGTTAAAGATGAGTTGGCACAATTGAACCACGTAATCGACCAAGATAACGAAAGCCGTGCAATGGTTAACAAACCAGCCCTTCCACACTTAAAATATGGATCGAAAGCACAATTGACTGAAGAAGTAATTGCTCAAGCTGAAGCTGACATCAAAGCTGAGTTGGCTGCAGAAGGCAAACCAGAAAAAATCTGGGACAAAATCATCCCAGGTAAAATGGATCGCTTCATGCTTGACAACACTAAAGTTGACCAAGCTTACACACTTCTTGCCCAAGTCTACATCATGGACGATAGCAAGACAGTTGAAGCATACCTTGATTCAGTTAACGCTTCAGTAGTTGAGTTCGCTCGCTTTGAAGTTGGTGAAGGAATTGAGAAAGCTGCGAACGACTTCGAAGCAGAAGTTGCAGCTACAATGGCAGCAGCCTTGAATAACTAATGATAAAAAAGGAAGCAATTTGCTTCCTTTTTCTTTTGCTGTAGAGAACTTAGATTTTTCTTTAAATTGGACAAAGAAAAAGCCCTATAATAAGGGCTAAGTGCATTTAGGAGACTACACTTCGAATTCGTAGAGTGCTGTAGACAAATAACGTTCGCCGTTATCTGGTGCTAAAGCAAGGATCTTCTTACCTGTGCCTAATTTTTTTGCAACTTCAATTGCCCCGTAAATCGCTGCGGCTGAAGAAATCCCAACAAGGAAGCCTTCTTTTCCACCAATTTCACGTCCAAGTGCTAGAGCATCATCTGATGTTACGCGGACGATACCATCATAGGCCTTTGTATCAAGTGTATCAGGAATAAATCCAGCTGAGATACCTTGAATTTTGTGAGGTCCTGGTTTTTCACCAGACAAAATCGCAGATTCATCAGCTTCAACCGCAAAAACCTGAATGTTAGGATTGACAGCTTTTAGTGCATGTGAAACGCCAGAAATCGTTCCACCAGTACCGACACCACCCACAAAAGCATCTAGTCCATCAGAACCAAAAGCAGCCAGTATTTCAGCTCCTGTTGTTCTTTCGTGTACTTCTGGGTTAGCTGGATTATTAAATTGGAGTGGAAGGAAGCCGTCACGTTCAGCGGCGATTTCCTGAGCTTTGGCAATAGCCCCTTTCATTCCTTCACTACCAGGAGTAAGGACGAGTTCAGCACCATAGGCTTGGATAATCTTACATCGTTCCACGCTCATCGTTTCAGGCATGACGATAACAACTTTATATCCTTTAGCAGCACCTACCCATGAAAGACCGATACCAGTGTTTCCACTCGTTGCTTCAACAATGGTAGCACCCGGTTTTAGAATACCATCTTGTTCCGCTTTTTCAATCATGCTAAGGGCAATACGGTCTTTTACTGACGATCCAGGGTTAAAAGCTTCTAGTTTAACATAAACGTCTGCAGCGCCCTCTGGAACAATGTTGTTAAGTTTGACAATCGGTGTTTGTCCAATAAGTTCAGTGATATTGTTATAAATAGCCATAGATATACCTCTTTGTATAAGATGATACTAGTATAACGCGCTCAAGGCTATTTGTAAAATATAGAAATCCTATCGAAGTGATAGGATTTTTTTATATCAAAGGTCTGAGCCATTAATTTTTAATCGATTGTGATAAGCCAATTCTAATAAATAGGTGTAAAGAGGGAGGATGTCTGTTTTTTTAGGAAATTCAAATTTATGGAAACTAAGGTGTTCATTATGTGCTTTTAGAAAGACATTTTCTAAATAAGTGATTGTAATCTCACTATCATCTATACCTGCTCCAGCTGTTTCCATTTCAATGTTTACAATGTTCATCAAAAAGAGTGACTTAACAGACATCTTACGACCAGTAGCACCTTGCTTATCTGTAAAAATGATACGGATATTTGTAAAGATGATTGAATCACGAATAAGTTTATATCCACTTTGAATTTCTTCATTCTCTAGTAGGTATTGGCCATATTCTTTGATAAGAGTCTCTTTGTTTTGCTCGCTAAAGTTTCCAGCAAGTCCTTGAATAAATTTCCCAAAAGCCATAATTTCTCCTTTGTTTACACTAAGTTTACAGGAACCTCAACCTCACGTAAACCTTGATCTGTTAAAGTAACCTTTCCATTAAAAAACTCAACAAGAGCAGCTTTGATATTTTCTTTCTCTTCCTTGTCAACATAAATCATCGTATCAACTTGATCTGTGAAATTTGTTTCTAGTTCCATGAGATCATATTCTCTAAGAAAATTACCATATTCTTGATACTGAGCATAAGATATCTGAATGGCTATACCAGCTTGCTCTTTGATTTCAATAATGCCAATTTCTTTGACAGCCAAGGCTACACTACCTGCATAAGCACGAATTAAACCACCAGCACCTAGCTTAATTCCCCCAAAGTAGCGAGTAACTACTACACAGACATTGGTAAGATTATGATTCTCTAGGACACCAAGCATTGGGACTCCAGCAGTACCACTAGGCTCACCATCATCACTCGTACGCTTGATTTCACTTCGTTCCCCTACAATAAAAGCTGAGCAGTTATGGGTAGCTTTGTAGTGTTCTTTTTTGATGGCCGTGATGAAATCACGCGCCTCTTCTTCACTATAGACACGCTTTGCATGACAGATAAAGCGGGATTTTTTGATTTCTTCTTGGACTTGCCCGTCCTCTTTAATTGTTCTAAATTCCATGATTTAATTGTACTAAAAAAACACCTAAAGCGCTAGATTTTTACGAATAAAGAAGTATGAAAGTAAATCCAAATTATCTCGGTCGCTTGTTTACTGAGAAGGAATTAACCGAAGAAGAACGAGAGGCAGCAGTGAAACTGCAAGCAATGAGAAAAGAGAAGGGGAAACTATTTTGTCAACGTTGTGACAGTCCTATTTTGGAAGAATGGTATTTGCCTGTTGGTGCTTACTATTGCAGGGAGTGCTTGCTGATGAAGCGAGTCAGGAGTGATCAAGCTTTATACTATTTTACGCAGGAGGATTTTCCGAAACAAGATGTTCTTAAATGGCGTGGTCAATTGACTCCTTTTCAAGAGAAGGTATCGGAGGGATTGATTCGAGCAGTCGAAAAGAAAGAACCGACCTTAGTTCATGCTGTCACGGGAGCTGGAAAGACAGAGATGATTTATCAAGTTGTAGCCAAAGTGATTGACGATGGTGGTTCGGTGTGTTTGGCTAGTCCTCGAATCGATGTATGTTTGGAATTGTATAAGCGACTGCAGAATGACTTTGCTTGTGAGATAGCACTACTTCATGGCGAATCAGAGCCCTATTTTCGAACTCCCTTAGTAGTTGCAACGACTCACCAGCTGTTAAAATTTCATCATGCTTTTGATTTGCTGATAGTAGATGAAGTAGATGCCTTTCCTTATGTTGACAACCCTATACTTTACTACGCTGTAAACCAATGTGTAAAGGAGGATGGTCTGAGAATCTTTTTAACAGCGACATCTACAGATGAGTTAGATAAGAAGGTTCGCACTGGAGAATTAAAACGATTAAGCTTGCCAAGACGATTTCATGGAAATCCATTGATTATTCCAAAGCCAGTTTGGTTATCGGATTTTAATCGTTATTTAGATAAGAGTCAGTTGTCACCTAAGTTAAAGAGCTCCATTGAGAAGCAGAGAAGAACAGGTTATCCCTTGTTAATCTTTGCATCAGAAATTAAAAAAGGCGAGAAACTAAAAGAAATATTGCAGGAACAGTTTCCAAATGAAAATATCGGCTTTGTTTCCTCTGTCACAGAAAATCGATTAGAGCAGGTGCAAGCTTTTCGAGATGGAGAGTTGACGATACTGATCAGTACGACAATTTTAGAGCGTGGAGTTACCTTCCCTTGTGTGGATGTTTTCGTAGTAGAAGCTAATCATCGTCTCTTTACCAAGTCTAGCTTGATTCAGATTGGTGGGCGAGTTGGGCGTAGTATGGACAGACCAACTGGTGAGTTGCTCTTCTTTCATGATGGATTAAATACTTCCATCAAAAAGGCAATCAAGGAAATCAAGCAGATGAACAAGGAGGCGGGATTATGAATTGTTTATTATGTGGCCAGTCAACAAAGAGTGACTTGACATTTAGTCACCTCTTACTGTTTAAGAATGAGCACAACTATCTTTGCTCAGCTTGTGATTCTACTTTTGAGAAGATTGGTGAAGACCATTGTCCAAACTGCATGAAAAGAGGGTTGTCAACAACGTGTCAAGATTGTAAACTTTGGTGTGAAGATGGGATTCAAGTTGATCATAAAGCAATCTTCACCTATAATCAAGCTATGAAAGACTTCTTTAGTCGATATAAGTTTGATGGGGATTTTCTGCTTAGAAAGGTTTTTACTCCTGTACTTGCAGATGAGTTGAAAAAGTATAGAGACTATGAATTTGTGGTAATTCCCCTAAGTCCTGAAAGATTGCTTGAGAGAGGATTTAATCAGGTTGAAGGTTTGGTTGAGACGGCAGGATTTTCCTTTCAAGATTTACTAGGGAAAAGAGAAGAGAAGGCTAGTTCTTCTAAGAATCGCTCAGAACGATTAGCTACTGAAATTCCCTTTTATATTAAAACGGAAGCCCCTCTTCCTAAGAAGATTTTGGTTATTGATGACATCTATACGACAGGGGCGACTATCAATCGTGTGAAGCGACTGTTTGAAGAGGCAGGTGTTTTGGAAGTCAAAACTTTTTCCCTTGTAAGATGAGGAAAAAATTTGCAAAATGAAAATGAAAGCGTTATAATATAGTTAGAAAAATAAAAATGTTTAGAAAGAAGGTACTTATATGATTAAATATAGTATCCGTGGTGAAAACCTAGAAGTAACAGAAGCAATTCGCAATTATGTAGTTTCTAAACTCGAAAAGATCGAAAAATATTTTCAACCTGAACAAGAGTTGGATGCACGTGTCAACTTGAAAGTTTACCGTGAAAAAACAGCAAAAGTTGAAGTAACAATTCCACTTGGCTCAATTACTCTTCGTGCAGAAGATATTTCTCAAGATATGTATGGCTCTATCGACCTCGTAACAGATAAAATCGAACGTCAGATTCGTAAAAATAAAACAAAAATCGAACGCAAGAATAAAAATAAGGTTGCAACTAGCCAACTCTTTACAGATGATTTAGTTGAAGATGCAAATGTTGTGCCACCAAAAGTGGTTCGTTCAAAACAAATTGATTTGAAACCAATGGATTTGGAAGAAGCACTTCTTCAAATGGACTTGTTGGGACATGATTTCTTTATCTATGTTGATGTCGAAGATCAAACAACAAATGTTTTGTATCGCCGCGAAGATGGTGAAGTTGGTTTGTTAGAAGTTAAGGAATCATAAAATCTTGACAACTATGTAAAAGTGGTTTACACAATTGTAAACCACTTTTGTATTGCATCATTATACAAGGTATAAATGGAGGTAGTTATGAAAGACGTAGTGATTGTTTCAGCAGTGCGGACTCCTATAGGCTCCTTTGGAGGAAGCTTGAAGAATGTTTCTGCTGTTGATTTGGGATCTTTGGTCATTAAGAGTTCTTTGGAAAAAGCGAATATTAAACCAGAGCAAGTAGACGAAGTGATTATGGGGAATGTCCTTGGCGCTGGTTTAGGGCAAAATGTGGCTCGCCAAATGAGCATTCATGCGGGGCTTCCGGAATCTACACCAGCCTTTACCATTAATAAGGTTTGTGGTTCTGGGTTGAAGGCAGTTCAGTTAGCTGCTCAAGCGATTCAGTGCGGCGATGCAGATATTGTCGTGGCTGGTGGTGCAGAAAACATGAGTCAGGCGCCATACGTTTTGCCAAGTTTCCGTTGGGGTGGCCGTATGGGCGATTCGAAAGTGGTAGATACCATGATTAAGGACGGTTTGTCTGATGCTTTTAACGAATACCATATGGGGATCACAGCTGAGAATGTGGCTGAAGAATATGGTATCAGTCGAGAAGAACAAGACGCTCTTGCTTTAGAATCACAAAAACGAGCAGTTGCGGCTATAGAATCTGGCCGCTTTAAAGAAGAGATTGTTCCGGTGGTTATTCCTCAACGCAAAGGCGATCCTATCGTCTTTGATACAGATGAATTTCCTAGAAAAGATGCTAGCTTGGAGAGTTTGTCTAAGCTAGGTCCTGTTTTCAAAAAAGACGGTTCTGTTACGGCGGGAAATGCTTCAGGTATCAATGACGGGGCAGCAGCTGTCTTGGTCATGAGTGCTGAAAAAGCTGAAGAATTAGGACTTCCAGTGATTGCTCGCATTCGTTCGTATGCAAGTGTAGGTTTGGATCCTAGGATGATGGGATGTGGACCGATTTATGCGACTCGCAAAGCTCTTGAAAAAGGCAATTTGACAGTTGATGATCTTGACTTGATTGAGTCAAATGAAGCCTTTGCTACTCAGGCTTGTGCGGTTGGGAAAACACTTGGCTTTAACACAGATATTGTCAATGTCAATGGTGGCGCCATTGCTCTTGGTCACCCAATTGGAGCTTCAGGCTGCCGTATCCTAGTGACTCTGGTACATGAGATGATGAAACGTGATGCCAAAACTGGTTTAGCAACTCTCTGTATCGGGGGAGGGATGGGAACAGCCCTCATCGTTGAACGTTAGATGGTAGTAATCTTAGTGCAGGAGGATAATGAGCTTATTCTCCTTTTTGCATTAAAACCATAAAAAAATCAATAAGGAAAAGGAGGCTTACCACTTTTTAAAGGTCGCTTTTTAAGGGCATTTGTGATATAATAATGCGCAAGAGGTTTAGAATGAAAAAAAATAATTTAACCCCGATTTCTGCGGTTCTACTAGGGATTGCAACTTTCGGAACCTTAACAATGCTGATTATTTTTTCACAAAATAATGTTGTAACAATCAGTGCCTTGTTTTTATTTGTACTTCTTTATCTGCTTTTATTCATCTGGCAAAAAAAACAGTATGAAAAGAGCGAAATTGAACAAATCCAATACGTAAACCATCAAGCGGAAGATAGCTTGAATACGTTGCTCGATCAAATGCCAGTTGGTGTTCTGAAATTAGACTTATCTAGTGGCGAAGTCGAATGGTTTAATCCTTATGCTGAGTTGATTTTGACGACTGAAGAAGGCGAAATTGATGTTGACTTGATTCAAACCATTATCAAAGCTTCTGTTGGGAATCCTGGTTCGTATGCTACCTTAGGGGAAACACGCTATGCCGTTCATCTGGACAAGGCTTCAGGTGTCCTGTATTTCTTTGACGTTTCAGGGGAATACGAAGCAACTGTCGAATTGGTAACCAGTCGACCAGTGATTGGGGTCATCTCGGTAGACAACTACGATGATTTAGAGGATGCAACCTCCGAATCGGATATCAGTCATATCAATAGTTTTGTGGCAAATTTTGTTTCAGAGTTTGCTGGTCAATACGCTATGTTTTCTCGGCGTGTGGGGATGGATCGATTTTATCTATTTACTGATTACACAGTTCTCGAGGGCTTGATGAATGATAAATTCTCTGTGATTGATGCCTTTCGTGAGGAGGCAAAACAGAGACAGCTGCCATTGACCTTGAGCATGGGCTTTTCTTATGGTGATGGAAATCACGATGAGATAGGGAAAGTTGCTTTAAGAAACTTGAACTTAGCTGAGGTTCGTGGTGGGGACCAGGTGGTTGTCAAGGAAAATGATGAAACCAAGAACCCAGTCTACTTTGGTGGTGGTTCCGCAGCCTCTGTTAAGAGAACAAGAACACGTACGAGAGCGATGATGACAGCTATTTCAGATAAGATTCGCAGTGTGGATCAGGTATTTGTAGTTGGTCATAAGAATCTGGATATGGATGCCTTGGGGTCTGCGGTTGGCATGCAGTTGTTTGCGAGCAATATCACTGAAAATAGCTATGCGGTCTACGATGCAGATCAAATGTCACCAGATATCGAGCGTGCCGTCAAATTCTTGGAAAAAGAGGGTGTCACTAAGCTCTTGCCTCTGGCTGATGCGATGAGATTGGTCACCAAGCGCTCTTTGTTGATTTTAGTGGATCATTCCAAGACGGCTTTGACCTTGTCGAAAGATTTTTACGAACTGTTCACTCAAACCATTGTCATTGACCACCATCGACGTGATCAGGATTTTCCAGAGAATGCAGTAATCACCTATATCGAAAGTGGAGCAAGTAGTGCGAGTGAGTTGGTCACAGAATTGATTCAGTTCCAAAATTCTAAGAAAAATCGTTTGAGTCGTATGCAGGCCAGTGTTTTGATGGCTGGTATGATGCTGGATACCAAGAATTTCACATCTCGCGTGACGAGTCGAACCTTTGATGTGGCTAGCTATCTGAGAACACGGGGAAGTGACAGTATCGCAATCCAGGAGATTGCTGCGACAGATTTTGAAGAGTACCGTGAGGTAAATGAACTCATTTTACAAGGTCGTAAGTTGGGTGCAGATGTCTTGATTGCCCAAGCTAAGGACTCAACTACTTATGATACGGTTGTCATCAGTAAGGCTGCCGATGCTATGTTGGCTATGTCTGGTATTGAGGCTAGTTTCGTTCTAGCAAAAAATACACAAGGATTTATCTCTATCTCAGCTCGAAGCCGCAGTAAAATCAATGTCCAACGCATTATGGAAGAGTTGGGTGGTGGTGGTCACTTTAATCTAGCTGCTGCGCAAATCGAGAATATGAGTCTGTCAGAAGTAGGAGAAAAATTGACTCAACTTGTCTTAGATGAACTAAAGGAAAAGGAGAAAGAAGAATGAAAGTAATCTTTTTAGCAGATGTCAAAGGAAAAGGGAAAAAAGGCGAAATCAAGGAAGTGCCAACTGGCTACGCTCAAAACTTCCTGATTAAAAAGAATTTGGCTAAGGAAGCGACTGCTCAGGCAATCGGTGAATTGCGTGGAAAACAAAAATCAGAGGAAAAGGCTCATGCAGAGATGTTAGCAGAGGCAAGAGCAATCAAAGCCAAGCTTGAAGCAGAAGAAACTGTTGTAGAGTTTGTTGAAAAGGTTGGACCAGATGGCCGTACCTTTGGCTCAATCACCAATAAGAAGATTGCAGAAGAATTGCAAAAGCAGTTTGGTATCAATATTGACAAGCGTCATATTCAAGTAAAGGCACCAATTCGAGCAGTAGGTTTGATTGATGTACCAGTGAAAATCTACCAAGATGTTACAAGTGTCATCAATCTTCGTGTAAAAGAAGGGTAAGTTTACAACTTCTTTACAAGATTGTAAAAGGAAGGAAAGTCGGATGGCAGAAGTAGAGGAACTGCGAGTTCAACCTCAGGATATTTTGGCCGAACAATCTGTTTTGGGGGCTATTTTTATAGATGAGAGCAAGCTCGTTTTTGTCCGAGAATACATTGATTCTCGAGACTTCTTTAAGTATGCCCATCGGTTGATTTTCCAAGCGATGGTAGACTTGTCGGATCGTGGAGAGGCGATTGATGCGACAACGGTTCGGACGATTTTGGATAACCAAGGGGATCTCCAAAATATTGGTGGCTTGTCTTACCTTGTCGAAATTGTCAATTCTGTACCAACTTCAGCTAATGCGGAGTATTATGCTAAAATCGTTGCAGAAAAGGCTATGCTACGTCGCTTGATTTCCAAGTTGACAGACTCTGTCAACCAAGCCTATGAGGCTTCTAAGCCTGTAGATGAAATTATTGCTCAAGCTGAAAAGGGACTCATTGATGTTAGCGAAAATGCCAATCGTAGTGGTTTCAAGAACATCCGTGATATTCTAAATATCAACTTTGGGAACCTAGAAGTTCGGTCACAACAAACAACGGATATCACTGGTATTGCAACGGGCTACCGTGATTTGGATCATATGACGACAGGTCTCCATGAGGAGGAACTGATTATTATCGCAGCTCGTCCTGCGGTCGGTAAAACAGCCTTTGCCTTGAACATTGCTCAGAACATCGGGACTAAGTTGGACAAGACTGTAGCTATCTTTTCACTGGAAATGGGTGCGGAAAGTCTAGTAGATCGTATGTTGGCGGCCGAAGGCTTGGTGGAGTCCCATTCTATCCGTACGGGTCAATTGACTGATGAGGAATGGCAAAAGTATACCATTGCCCAAGGGAATCTGGCCAACGCGAGTATCTATATCGATGATACACCAGGGATTCGGATTACGGAAATTCGTTCGCGCTCACGCAAACTGGCTCAAGAAACAGGCAATCTAGGCTTGATTTTGATCGACTACCTACAGCTTATCACAGGGACTGGTCGTGAAAACCGCCAACAAGAAGTTTCTGAAATTTCTCGTCAGTTGAAAATTCTAGCTAAGGAATTGAAAGTTCCAGTCATTGCTCTCAGTCAGTTATCTCGTGGAGTGGAACAGCGTCAGGATAAGAGACCAGTCTTGTCTGATATTCGTGAATCGGGTTCTATTGAGCAGGATGCGGATATCGTAGCCTTTCTATACCGTGACGACTACTACGATCGTGCGGGTGAAGAAGAGGAAGGAATTCCAAATAACAAGGTAGAGGTTATCATCGAGAAAAACCGTAGTGGAGCTCGTGGAACGGTGGAATTGATTTTCCAAAAAGAATACAATAAATTTTCAAGTATCTCAAAGAGGGAGGCATAAGATGTCAGATGCATTTACAGATGTAGCCAAGATGAAAAAAATCAAAGAAGAAATCAAGGCACATGAGGGACAAGTCGTTGAAATGACTTTGGAGAATGGCCGTAAGCGCCAAAAAAATAGATTGGGTAAGCTAATTGAGGTTTATCCATCCCTATTTATCGTTGAATTTGGGGATGTTGAGGGAGACAAACAAGCTAATGTTTATGTTGAATCCTTCACCTACTCAGATATCTTGACAGAAAAGAATTTGATTCGCTATCTAGACCAAGAATCCTAAAATCAAGTGAGTTTTGCTCACTTTTTTCTTTTTCTCCCGAATAATATAAAGGAGGGTAACCTCGTAGAAAACTTTGTAAAGGAGAATGAATGACGTTTTTAAAATCAGGAGTTAAGAAGAGTAGATATACTCAGTTGGGTGTAGGGCTGGCTACTTTGTTCGTTACGAGTACCCTTTTGTTTAGTGGTGAATCGGTTCAGGCTGACAGTGTAGCGCGTGGAGATGACTATCCGCTTCACTATAAAAATGGTAGTATGGAAATTGACCAGTGGCGGATGTATTCTCGCCAATGTACATCTTTTGCGGCCTTTCGTTTGAGTAGTGTGAATGGCTTTGAGATCCCGCCTGCTTATGGAAATGCAAATGAATGGGGGCACCGCGCAAGGCGAGAAGGCTACCGTGTTGATAGCAAGCCAGAAATTGGCTCTATCGCTTGGTCGACAGAAGGTTACTACGGCCATGTGGCCTGGGTATCAAATGTATTAGGGGATACGATTGAGATCGAAGAGTATAACTATGGAGTTAGGGAGAAATACAATCGTCGCAGCGTAAAAGCTAGCTCTATGACAGGCTTTATCCATTTTAAGGACTTGGTAGGGAATGGTGGTAGAACTGGAAATCCTATCAGATCAGGGTTGGCGTCTAGTGGGACTCATACGTTTACTCAAAAGTCTGCCATTCGAAACCAGCCGTCAAGTACAGCGCAAGTTATCGACTACTACTATCCTGGTGAAAATGTTAGCTACGATCAAATCGTAGAAAAGGACGGTTATAAGTGGCTCAGCTACCTATCCTATAGTGGAATGAGGAGATACGTCCAGTATATGGAAACAGAATCGGTGGAGAATGGTTGGAAGAAGCAAAACGGTATTTGGAATTACCGTGAGAACGGGAAACTCGCAACTGGTTGGAAGAAAATAAATGGCAGTTGGTATCACTTCAAAGACAATGGGACCATGTCAACAGGTTGGATAAAAGATAGTTCGCATTGGTACTATCTAAAGGCATCAGGGGAGATGCAGACAGGCTGGCTCAAGGAAAATGGAACGTGGTATTATTTGGAGAGTTCAGGGGCTATGAAGTCTAGCCAGTGGTTCCAAGTAGGAGGAAAGTATTACTACGTCAATGCTTCAGGGGCTTTAGCAGTGAATACCACTGTGGATGGCTATCGAGTGGATAGTAACGGAGCTAGGATCTAGAAAGAATATAAAAAAGAGGACTTCACTACCATTTGCCTATTCTTTCCGATGGTATTTTTCCCCTCTTTCCTTTATAATGGGTGTATGGACAAGAAAAAATTATTATTAATTGATGGATCTTCTGTTGCTTTTCGGGCTTTTTTTGCGCTCTATCAGCAGCTGGATCGGTTTAAAAATGCTAATGGTCTTCATACCAATGCAATCTACGGCTTTCAACTCATGTTGAATCATGTCTTGGAGCGAGTTGAACCTAGCCATGTTTTGGTAGCCTTTGATGCAGGTAAGACGACTTTTCGAACAGAGATGTATGCAGACTACAAGGGTGGCCGTGCTAAAACTCCAGATGAGTTTCGTGAGCAATTTCCCTTCATTCGTGAGTTGTTAGACCACCTTGGGATTCGCCATTATGAGTTGCCCCAGTATGAAGCGGATGATATCATCGGGACCTTAGGTCGTTTGGCTGAGAAGGATTTTTTTGATGTGACAATCGTTAGCGGAGATAAGGATTTGATCCAGTTGACGGACGAGCATACGGTGGTCGAGATTTCCAAGAAAGGTGTGGCTGAGTTTGAGGCCTTTACACCAGATTACCTTATGGAAAAGATGGGCATTACCCCAGCTCAGTTTATTGATCTTAAGGCTCTTATGGGGGATAAGTCTGATAATATCCCTGGTGTTACTAAGATTGGTGAAAAGACGGGTATCAAGCTCTTGTTAGAACACGGTTCGCTTGAGGGAATTTATGAAAATATCGATGGGATGAAGGCATCTAAGATGAAGGAAAATCTCATCAACGATAAGGAACAAGCCTTCTTGTCTAAAACCTTGGCGACCATTGAGACTCAAGCACCGATTGAGATTGGCCTTGATGATTTGGTCTATAGTGGTCCAGATGTGGAAAATCTCGGGAAATTCTACGATGAGATGGGCTTCAAACAGCTCAAACAAGCTTTAAATGTGTCATCAACGGATGCGCCTGAAAGTTTGGATTTCACTATCGTTGACCACGTCAGTCAAGACATGCTGAGTGACGACTCTATCTTCCACTTTGAGCTCTTTGGTGAGAATTACCATACGGATGATTTGGTTGGTTTTGCCTGGTCCTGTGGGGATAAACTTTACGCCACAGACAAACTTGAGCTCTTGCAGGAGCCGATTTTCAAGGATTTTCTAGAAAAAACACCTCTGAAAGTGTATGACTTTAAGAAAGCGAAGGTTCTTTTAAATCGTTTTGGTTTGAACCTGCAGGCACCTGCTTTTGACAGTCGCTTGGCAAAATACTTACTCTCAACAGTCGAGAACAATGAAATCTCAACAATTGCTAGTCTCTACGGTCAAACATACTTGGTCGATGATGAGACTTTCTATGGTAAGGGGGTCAAGAAAGCTATCCCTGAGAGAGAGAAATTCTTGGAACACCTGGCTCGCAAGGTTGCTGTTTTGGTTGAGACCGAGCCGGTTTTACTTGAAAAACTCAGTGAACATGGACAGTTAGATCTCCTTTATGACATGGAGCAACCTCTGGCTTTTGTCCTTGCTAAGATGGAAATTGCTGGGATCAAGGTCAAAAAAGAAACCTTGCTTGAGATGCAGGTTGAAAATGAGGTCGTCATTGAGCAGCTCACTCAAGAGATTTATGAACTAGCTGGTGAGGAGTTTAATATCAACTCGCCTAAGCAGTTGGGCGTGCTTCTCTTTGAAAAGCTCGGTCTTCCTCTAGAATACACTAAGAAAACCAAGACAGGTTACTCGACGGCCGTGGATGTGTTGGAGCGCCTAGCTCCTATTGCACCGATTGTTAAAAAAATTCTAGACTACCGTCAGATTGCTAAGATCCAATCCACCTATGTGATTGGTTTGCAGGACTGGATTTTGGCTGATGGCAAAATTCATACGCGCTATGTGCAGGATTTGACTCAGACTGGGCGTTTGTCTAGTGTAGATCCAAACTTGCAAAATATCCCTGTTCGTTTGGAACAAGGCCGTCTCATTCGTAAGGCTTTTGTACCTGAGTGGGAGGATAGTGTGCTGCTCAGCTCGGACTATTCACAGATTGAGTTGCGCGTTTTGGCCCATATTTCTAAAGATGAGCACTTGATTAAGGCTTTCCAAGAGGGAGCAGATATCCATACCTCGACAGCCATGCGGGTCTTTGGAATTGAATGTCCTGAAGATGTGACTCCAAATGACCGTCGTAATGCCAAGGCGGTTAACTTCGGAGTGGTTTATGGGATTTCAGATTTTGGTTTGTCTAATAATCTGGGCATCAGCCGTAAGGAAGCAAAAGCCTACATTGACACTTACTTTGAACGTTTCCCAGGTATTAAAAACTACATGGATGAGGTGGTGCGTGAGGCGCGTGATAAGGGCTATGTAGAGACCCTCTTCAAGCGTCGTCGTGAGTTGCCAGATATCAATTCGCGCAACTTCAACATTCGTGGTTTTGCAGAGCGGACTGCCATCAACTCTCCTATCCAGGGTTCAGCAGCAGATATTCTCAAGATTGCTATGATCCAGCTAGACAAAGCTCTAGTTGAAGGTGGCTATCAGACCAAGATGCTGTTGCAAGTGCACGATGAAATCGTTCTTGAAGTTCCAAAGGCAGAATTAGCAGCCGTCAAAGTACTGGTGAAACAAACCATGGAAGAAGCCATCCAGCTCAGTGTTCCTCTCATTGCAGATGAAAATGAAGGAGCAACTTGGTACGAGGCTAAATAAGAAAGATATGATAGAGTTTGAAGTACTTGCCTTCAAACTCTTTTTCATGATTTTCTGTAAGCAGTTTCCTTGACTTATCCTTTTTTTTGCGTTATCATATGTCCATATAAGATACGGGAGTCTGTGTACAGTCTGAGAGGAAGTGTTAAACTTCGACCGCACCTGATCTGGGTAATGCCAGCGTAGGGAAGGATACTTAGCCGAATTCTGCACCTTTTCCGTATATGGAAGGGGTTTTCTTTTTGTCAAAAGGAAGCCTGAGAAGAGGAGGTTTTTATGAAAGCAAGCATTGCCTTGCAAGTCTTGCCCCTATCACAGGGGATTGACCGGATTGCTATTATCGATCAGGTTATTGCTTATCTGCAAGCTCAGTCCGTGACCATGGTGGTGACACCCTTTGAAACGGTCTTGGAAGGAGAGTTTGATGAGCTCATGCGCATTCTCAAAGAAGCGCTAGAAGTGGCAGGGCAGGAGGCAGATAATGTCTTTGCCAATGTCAAAATAAATGTAGGAGAGATTTTAAGCATCGATGAGAAACTTGAAAAGTATGATGAGACGACACATTAGTCTTTTGGGCTTTATAGGAGTCTTGTCGGTCTGGCAGTTAGCGGGAATATTCAAACTTTTACCCAAGTTTATCCTACCAACTCCCTTTGAAATTCTCCAGGCCTTTGTTCGTGACAGAGAATTTCTCTGGCACCATAGCTGGGCGACCTTGAGAGTGGCTTTACTGGGACTAGTCTTAGGAGTCTTGATTGCCTGTCTCATGGCGGTGCTTATGGACAGTCTGGCTTGGCTCAATGACTTGATTTACCCTATGATGGTGGTTGTTCAGACCATTCCTACCATTGCTATAGCTCCTATCTTGGTCTTGTGGCTAGGCTATGGAATTTTGCCCAAGATTGTCTTGATAATCCTGACAACAACCTTTCCTATCATCGTTAGTATTTTGGATGGATTTAGGCATTGTGACAAGGATATGCTGACCCTGTTTAGTCTGATGCGTGCAAATCCTTGGCAAATTCTTTGGCATTTTAAAATCCCGGTTAGTCTGCCCTACTTTTATGCAGGTCTGAGGGTTAGTGTCTCCTACGCCTTTATCACAACAGTAGTGTCTGAGTGGTTGGGAGGCTTTGAAGGACTAGGTGTTTACATGATTCAGTCCAAGAAACTGTTTCAGTATGATACTATGTTTGCCATTATTATTCTGGTGTCACTCATCAGCCTTCTAGGAATGAAGCTGGTCGATATTAGTGAAAAATATGTGATTAAATGGAAACGTCCATAGAAGACGTTTGAGAAAAAGAAAAGAGGAAATCAAAATGAAAAAAACATGGAAAGTGTTTTTAACGCTTGTAACGGCTTTTGTAGCTGTCGTACTTGTGGCTTGTGGCCAAGAAACTGCTTCTAAGGATAACAAAGAAGCAGAACTCAAGAAGATTGACTTTATTCTAGACTGGACGCCAAATACCAACCACACAGGGCTTTATGTAGCCAAGGAAAAAGGCTATTTCAAAGAAGCTGGAGTGGATGTTGATTTGAAATTGCCACCAGAAGAAAGCTCTTCTGACTTGGTTATCAATGGTAAGGCACCATTTGCAGTGTATTTCCAAGACTACATGGCTAAGAAATTGGAAAAAGGGGCAGGAATCACTGCCGTTGCCGCTATCGTAGAGCACAATACATCAGGGATCATCTCACGTAAATCTGACAATGTCACCAGTCCAAAAGACTTGGTTGGCAAGAAATACGGTACTTGGAATGACCCCACTGAGCTTGCTATGTTGAAAACATTGGTAGAATCACAAGGTGGAGATTTTGAAAAGGTTGAAAAAGTACCAAACAACGACTCAAACTCCATCACACCGATTGCCAATGGCGTCTTTGACACTGCTTGGATCTACTACGGTTGGGATGGTATCCTTGCCAAATCTCAAGGCGTAGATGCTAACTTCATGTACTTAAAAGACTATGTCAAGGAGTTTGACTACTACTCACCCGTTATCATCGCAAACAACGACTATTTGAAAGACAATAAAGAAGAAGCTCGTAAAATCATCCAAGCCATCAAAAAAGGCTATCAATATGCTATGGAGCATCCAGAGGAAGCAGCCGATATTCTCATCAAGAATGCACCTGAGCTCAAAGAAAAACGTGACTTTGTCATCGAATCTCAAAAATACTTGTCAAAAGAATATGCAAGCGACAAGGAAAAATGGGGACAATTTGACGCTGACCGCTGGAATGCCTTCTACAAATGGGATAAAGAACATGGTATCCTTAAAGAAGATTTGACTGACAAGGGCTTCACTAACGAATTTGTAAAATAATGACAGAAATTAGACTAGAACACGTAAGCTATGCCTATGGCGATGAAAAGATTTTAGAAGATATCAACCTGCAGGTGACTTCGGGTGAAGTGGTTTCTATCCTAGGTCCAAGTGGTGTTGGAAAGACCACCCTCTTTAACCTAATCGCTGGGATTTTAGAAGTCCAGTCTGGGCGAATTATCCTTGATGGCGAGGAAAATCCTAAGGGGCGCGTGAGTTATATGTTGCAAAAGGATCTCCTCTTGGAGCACAAGACGGTGCTTGGCAATATCATCCTGCCTCTCTTGATTCAAAAGGTGGATAAGTCAGAGGCTATTGCCCGAGCGGATGAAATCCTTGCGACCTTCCAGCTGACAGCTATACGAGATAAGTATCCCCATGAACTCAGTGGTGGGATGCGCCAGCGTGTAGCCTTGCTCCGGACCTATCTTTTTGGACACAAGCTCTTTCTCTTGGATGAGGCCTTTAGTGCCTTGGATGAGATGACCAAGATGGAACTCCACGCTTGGTATCTGGAGATTCACAAACAGCTACAGCTGACGACCTTGATTATCACACATAGTATCGAGGAGGCCCTCAATCTCAGCGATCGCATCTATATCTTGAAAAACCGCCCCGGGCAGATTGTTTCAGAAATTAAACTAGATTGGTCTGAAGGTGAGGACAAGGAAGTCCAAAAGATTGCCTATAAGCGTCAAATCTTGGCGGAATTGGGATTAAATACTTAGAAAAATAGAGAGTTGGTGAAGTTTATTCTTTATCAGCGTCCTTTTTGTAAAGCAATAGAAAGAGTGTATGACATGTTAAGCAGACTGAAGAAATTACGGAGAGAAAATGGAACATCAGTTGTCTCCTTTGCATTTATTGCAATTGCTATAGTATCAGGATTTATAATTTACTTTAGTCCTGATATTGCAAAGTCATTAGGATTAGATGAAAAAAGATTTGAAAACGTAGTGGGAACAGTTTTAACTCCGACATTATTATTTATAGGTTATTTAATTTTTGAAAAATCTGTAGATAAATATCGAGAAGAAATTAAAGAGGAACAGAAAATACTAAAAGAAAAACAGAATGAGTTGGGAGACAATTTTAAAAGTTAAGAGAAAATTAGAGTTGTTGGTGGAATAGGTTTCCTTTACTAAGGAAAATGGAGACATAGTAAAAAGCACGTTTGACCGTGCTAGATTCTTGCCTGCGGAACTCGTCAATATTACGCCCTTTTTAGGGCTCTTTTTTGTGGACTTTTTTAGGAACTTTCAAGAAAAACTAAGGCGATTTAATGCCTAAATATTTTTAAAGAAAGTCAGTATTTTCAAGGGCTGAGCTCTAAAAATTTGACTTATAGAGTGTTAAATGATAGTATAGTCAAAGATAGTCAAGGTTCAAAGAAGGAGTTTGATTTACTATGAGATTTAAAAATACATCAGATCATATCGAAGCCTATATCAAGGCGATTTTAGACCAATCTGGTATCGTGGAATTGCAGCGGAGCCAGTTGGCAGATACCTTTCAGGTTGTGCCGAGTCAGATCAACTATGTCATCAAGACACGTTTTACTGAAAGCAGAGGTTACTTGGTTGAGAGCAAGCGTGGTGGTGGAGGCTACATTCGCATAGGCCGGATTGAGTTTTCCAATCATCATGAGATGCTCCGCGATTTGCTTTACTCGATTGGTGAGCGAGTTAGTCAGGAGATTTACGAGGATATTCTCCAGCTTTTGGTGGAGCAGGACTTGATGACCAAGCAGGAGATGACCTTGCTGACTTCAGTAGCAACGGATCGTGTCCTAGGGGAAGAATCCTCAGTTGTCCGTGCCAATATGCTCCGACAGCTATTACAAGAGGTAGATAGAAAAGAGAAGTAAGATGAACTATTCAAAAGCATTGAATGAATGTATCGAAAGTGCCTACATGGTTGCAAGCCATTTTGGAGCTCGTTACCTGGAGTCTTGGCATTTATTGATTGCCATGTCCAATCACAGTTACAGTGTGGCAGGTGCGACTTTAAATGATTATCCATATGAGATGGACCGTTTAGAAGAGGTTGCGTTGGAACTGACTGAAACGGATTATAGCCAGGACGAAACCTTTACGGAATTGCCCTTTTCCCATCGTTTGGAGGTTCTCTTTGCAGAAGCAGAGTATGTGGCTTCAGTGGTCCATGCTAAGGTGCTAGGGACAGAGCATGTCCTCTATGCGATTTTGCATGATGGTAATGCCTTGGCAACTCGCATCTTGGAGAGAGCAGGCTTCTCTTATGAAGACCAGAAAGATCAGGTCAGAATTGCTGCTCTTCGTCGCAATTTAGAGGAACGTGCAGGTTGGACAAGAGAAGATCTTAAGGCTTTACGTCAACGCCATCGCACGGTAGCAGACAAGCAAAATTCTATGGCTAATATGATGGGCATGCCTCAGAATCCAAGTGGCGGTCTAGAGGACTACACGCATGATTTGACAGAGCAAGCGCGCTCTGGCAAGTTAGAGCCAGTTATTGGTCGTGACAAGGAAATCTCACGTATGATTCAGATTTTGAGTCGAAAGACCAAAAACAATCCGGTCTTGGTAGGAGATGCTGGTGTCGGAAAAACAGCTTTAGCACTTGGACTTGCCCAGCGTATTGCTAGTGGGAATGTGCCTGCGGAAATGGCAAAGATGCGTGTTCTAGAGCTTGATTTGATGAATGTCGTTGCGGGAACACGTTTCCGTGGGGATTTTGAAGAGCGCATGAACAATATCATCAAGGATATCGAGGAAGATGGCAAAGTGATCCTCTTTATCGATGAACTCCACACCATTATGGGTTCTGGAAGCGGTATTGATTCGACTCTGGATGCTGCCAATATTTTGAAACCAGCCTTAGCTCGCGGAACTTTGAGAACAGTTGGGGCCACCACTCAGGAAGAATATCAAAAACACATCGAAAAAGATGCTGCCCTTTCTCGTCGTTTTGCCAAAGTGACGATTGAAGAGCCAAGTCTAGCTGACAGCATGACCATTTTGCAAGGTTTGAAGGCCACCTATGAGAAACACCACCGTGTGCAAATCACAGATGAAGCTGTCGAAACAGCTGTCAAGATGGCACATCGTTACTTGACCAGTCGTCACTTGCCAGACTCTGCCATCGACCTATTGGATGAAGCGGCAGCAACAGTGCAAAACAAATCCAAGCATGTGAAAGCAGACGAATCCGGCTTGAGTCCAGCTGACAAGGCCTTGATGGATGGCAAGTGGAAACAAGCGGCCCAGCTAATCGCAAAAGAACAAGAAGTGCCTGTCTATAAAGACTTAGTGACAGAATCTGATATCTTGACTACCTTGAGTCGCTTGTCAGGTATCCCAGTCCAAAAACTGACACAAACAGATGCTAAGAAATACCTGAACTTGGAAGCTGAACTACACAAACGTGTCATCGGCCAAGATCAAGCTGTTTCAAGTATTAGCCGTGCGATTCGCCGCAATCAGTCAGGAATTCGTAGTCATAAGCGTCCGATTGGTTCCTTTATGTTCCTAGGACCAACGGGTGTCGGTAAGACCGAACTGGCTAAGGCTCTGGCAGAAGTTCTCTTTGATGACGAATCAGCCCTTATCCGCTTTGATATGAGTGAATATATGGAGAAATTTGCAGCTAGCCGTCTCAATGGAGCTCCTCCGGGCTATGTGGGCTACGAAGAAGGGGGGGAGTTGACCGAGAAGGTTCGCAACAAACCATATTCCGTTCTCCTCTTTGACGAGGTAGAGAAGGCCCATCCAGATATCTTCAATGTCCTCTTGCAAGTCTTGGACGACGGTGTCTTGACAGATAGCAAGGGGCGCAAGGTGGACTTTTCAAATACCATTATCATCATGACGTCAAACCTTGGTGCGACAGCCCTTCGTGACGACAAGACTGTCGGATTTGGCGCGAAAGACATTCGTTTTGACCAAGAAAATATGGAAAAACGAATCTTTGAAGAGTTGAAAAAAACTTATCGACCAGAGTTTATCAACCGTATTGATGAAAAGGTGGTCTTCCATAGCTTGGATAGCGAACACATGCAGGAAATCGTTAAGATTATGGTTAAACCATTGATTGCTAGCCTGGCAGAGAAAGGCATCGACTTGAAACTGCAAGCTTCAGCGTTGAAGTTGCTGGCAAGCCAAGGTTATGATCCAGAAATGGGAGCTCGCCCACTTCGCAGAACCCTGCAAACAGAAGTGGAGGACAAGTTGGCAGAACTCCTCCTTAAGGGAGAACTGGTAACAGGCAAGACCCTCAAGATTGGTGTCAAAGCAGGTCAGTTAAAATTTGATATTGCTTAAAAATGGAGAGTCAGGAGCAATCCTGATTCTTTTTTGCTACTTTTTTATAAAAAATGATAAAAAACTATTGACAAAACAAAAATATAGTATATAATAAAAACATAGAAAACAAAAATATCAAAAACTATAAAAAGGTAAAACGTTTATGAAAAAGAAAACAGCAGTGGTGTTTGGAACCTTTGCTCCGCTTCATCAAGGGCATATCGATCTGATCCAGAGAGCAAAGCGCCAGTGTGATCAGGTCTGGATAGTCGTTTCAGGCTATGAGGGAGACCGAGGGGAGCAGGTAGGTTTAAGTCTTCAAAAACGATTTCGCTATATCCGAGAGGCTTTTCGTGATGACGAGTTGACCTCTGTCTGCAAGCTGGATGAGAGCAACCTTCCCCGTTACCCTATGGGCTGGCAGGAGTGGTTGGACCAGATGTTAGCGGAGATTTCCTATGATGAAACCCAGCAAGATTTGACTTTCTTTGTGGGAGAAGAAGAATACCAGCAAGAGCTATCTAAACGTGGATTTGGCACTGTCTTGCAAGAAAGAAAGTTTGGTATCTCAGCGACTATGATTCGAGAAAATCCAAGCAAATATTGGAAATACATCGCTCAACCCTTCCGACGTCAGTTTACAAAGAAAGTCTTGATTATGGGAAGTGCCAGTAATGGGAAGACTACTTTAGCAAAGGATTTGGCTAGGTATTACGATGCGCCCGTTAGTCTGGAATACGCGCGTGAGTACCAGATCAAAAACAATGTCCGCGACGATGAATTGACTCCAAAGGATTATTATTATCTCCTGTTGGGACAGTATGACCAGACCTCCAAGTTAATCGATAGCAATGCCAATCGAGGCCTAGTGATAGCTGATACCAACTCCTTGGTAACCAAGGGTTACTATGACTATTACATGGAGACTGAGGACCAAGGGGACTTATCAGGAGAAACCTTTGACAATCTCTTTGCCTCTATCTTGGCCAAGGAAAAATGGGACTTGATTCTCTTTGTGCAACCTGTTGGCTCCTATGTCAATGACGGGTTTAGAGATATGACCATGGCGGAAGACCATATTCGCTACAGTTTTTCCCAGCATTTGGATCAGATGAGGGAGAGATACTTAACGACCATTCCTTTAGTTTATCTAGCAGAGGATTATCTAGGGAATTATGAAGCAGCAAAAGTGGCTATCGATGCCATTTACCAAGCAGATTAGGAGAAAATTATGAAAAAGCTAACTGAAAAAATCACACAATTTATCGAAAACTTTAAAAATGTCCATGCGGAAGCCCGTAAGATTGGTTTTGCAGGAATCATGCGCTTGCTATGGAAAGATCTCTTTGTCGGCCGTAGCCTTTTCCAGTGGTTGTATCTCATTGCCCTGTCAAGTGTTCCCTTAATCTTGGAATTCACGCAAAATACAGAAAGTCATGACTGGCTGAGCTTATTTGCATCCTGGACTGGGATTGTCTGTGTTATCTTGGTAGCAGAAGGGCGTGCAAGCAATTATCTCTTTGGGGCCATTAACTCGGCTATCTACTTGATCTTGGCCATGAATGCGACTTTTTACGGAGAAGTCTTGACGACTGTTTACTTCTTTGTCATGCAGCCGATTGGTCTCTATGCTTGGTTGTCCAATCGTATCAATGACCAAGGAAAACCAGAAGAATCCCACTTTGAAGCTAAGAAATTATCTGTTCTTGACTGGCTCAAGTACTTGGCCTTGACTGCCATTATCTGGATTGGTATGGGCTTGGCTTACCAAAGTATCAATAGCGCTCGCCCTTTCCGTGATAGTGTTACCGATGCGACCAATGGTGTTGGTCAGCTCTTGATGACACGTCTCTACCGTGAGCAATGGATTTTCTGGATTGCAACCAATCTCTTTAGTATTTATCTCTGGTGGGGTGAAAATATCCACATCCAAGGGATGTACTGGGTATACACACTCAATAGTCTAGTGGGGTGGTACCAATGGACTAAGGCAGTTCGAAAGGAGGCATAAGATGGCAGACATAAAGATTCCAGAAGGGATGACGGAAAAAGAATATTATGAAATCCATGCCAGTCAGGAGGAGTTTTTAGACTGGTACTACAAGCAGGAACTCCCTCAATATGAAAAGCCAAGCGTGACGGTGGATATGGTGGCCTACTGCTTTGTCGAAGGAAAAATCAAACTCTTGCTAATCCGTCGCAAGGCTCACCCTTATCAAAACTGTTTAGCCTTGGTTGGAGGCTTTATGGACAAGGGAGAAGATGCTGCACATGCCTGTCAGCGCGAAGTGAGAGAAGAAGTCAATCTCGATCTACCTTTGGAGAAAATCGAGCAATTGATGACGGTATCGACCCCCGGGCGTGACCCACGGGGCTGGACGGTGACCATTGCTCACTTAGTGTACCTACCTAGTCGTGCCTTAGACCTCGTTCAGGCAGGAGACGATGCCAAGGATGTCGTTTTCGTAGATGTCGATTTTCAGACAGGCAAATGCTACCTAGATGGAGTCGAGCTGGAGGAGCAAGCCTTCGCCTTTGACCATTATGCCATTATCCAAGAATCCATCAAACGAATTCAAGGCCGTCTCGACTGGAATCCGACTTTCCTTTATCTGCTGGAGAAGGAGTTCACTGTCTACGAAGGAACCGAACTAGTCAATCTCATCAATCCCGGTCGCCCCATCGTCAGCAATAACTTTCTCGTAAAATACGGCGAATATGTAGAAGAAGTCGGACTCAAACGAGTACCCAAAAAGAAACCAAGAAAAACCTATCGATTGAAATAAAAAGTGAGGTCGGGAACTTTTCCCGACCTCTTTATTTGCAATTATTAGATGTTTTTATCCTATTTCGATAGTACTGTAGGCCTTTATCCAAAATCATGCAAGCGAATTACACAAGAGTGATGTAAAAAAATGACTCTAATCTAAGAAATTTTCTATTTTTTCGTTTCGATTACGAATAGAGATAGTAGAGAGAAATTTTTTAAAATAGTTTCTCTAAATAGTTGACAGATTTAAAGCCTAATGTTACAATTATATTACAAAAAGATTTCTCAATATTTCAAAAATATTACAAAGGAGCAAAAAATGAAAAAGAAAACCTATATCAAATTGATGGCAGCGACTGTATTGGCTTCTACCTTGCTACTGGGAGCTTGTGGAAATAAAAATGAAACCACTCAAACCAGCAGCTCTGCAAAAACAAGTCAGTCATCAAGTTCCAAAGCAACTTCTTCTAGCAAAGAAAGCAAGACTCAAAAATCTTCAAGCTCAGCTTCATCTGAAAAGGCTCAGGCATCTTCTGGTCAGTCTTCTACAACGGCAGATCAGTCACAAGCGAAACCAGCACCTGAATCAAGACAAGAACAAGCAGCTCCTAATCAACAAGCCCCATCTCAGGCACCTTCAACTCAGCAAGGTTCTCAAGCCCAGTCTAACCAGTCAGGCTATGATCCAACAACTGACCGCAAACTTCAAGACAAGCAAGCTGAACACAACAAACGCTACAAGGGTGTTTTAACCATGGTCGATGGTGATTTCTCAGCAGCTGCAGGCAACTGGAAGGGAGCGAATGGCGAAACTATTACGGTTTCATCAGGGGGCCAATTTACAGTAGAAACTGCAGATGGAAAGAAAGAAAACTATTCTATCAGAGGCTACTCTTACACACTTGATGATGGTAAGTATAATGCTAAAATCGGTGGAGGAAGAATCATCCAAATTACAACAGGTGCGGATGGTAAAGTTTCGAGCGTTGCCTTGATTCAATAATAGTACCTAGGTTTTCCTAGGATCTAAAAAACCGTAAACTCAAGCGAGTTACGGTTTTTTGTATATTATGCTTTGTCTAATTGCAAGAGGGCTTCAATCTCTGCCAGAGTGCTGGCTTGGGAAATGGCTCCACGGAGTTTGGCTGCACCAGATGTTCCTCGAAGGTAGTGAGGAGCGAGTCCACGGAATTCACGAACGGCTATGTTTTCTCCTTTGAGGTTAATCAAGCGTTTCAAATGTTCGTAAGCAATTTTCATCTTGTCTTCAAAAGTCAAGTCAGGGAGAATTTCTCCTGTTTCAAAATAGTGATTGATCTGGTTGAAGAGGTAGGGATTTCCCATAGCAGCGCGACCAATCATGACAGCGTCAGCCCCGACTTCTTCGATACGCTGTTTGGCTTCTTGGACCGTACGGATGTCACCGTTGGCGATAAATGGAATCTTGGTTAGGGCTTGGGCAACCTTGTGAAGAGTCTCAAGGTCTGCGTGACCTGTGTACATTTGTTCACGGGTACGGCCGTGCATAGCGAGGGCAGAGACACCTGCAGCCTCAGCTGCGAGGGCATTCTCCACGGCTAGGGATGGATCAGACCAGCCAGTACGCATTTTGACAGTGAGGGGGATATCAAGGACAGATTGGACCTTATTGATAATAGAGTAAATCTTGTCTGGATCCTTGAGCCACATAGCGCCAGCTTCGTTTTTCACGATTTTGTTAACTGGGCAGCCCATGTTGATATCGACGATATCGGTCTTGGTGTTTTCTTGGATGAATTCTGCTGCGCGTGCAAGGCTGTCTTCATCACTACCAAAAAGTTGGATAGAAACCGGGTTTTCTCCTTCATCGATATGAAGCATGTGCAGGGTTTTTTCGTTGTTGTATTGGATTCCCTTGTCAGAGACCATTTCCATTACAACGAGTCCAGCTCCGAGCTCTTTTGCGATGGTACGAAAGGCTGAGTTGGTGACACCAGCCATGGGTGCTAAAACAGTACGATTGGGAATCTCAACATTGCCAATCATAAAAGGTGTATTAAGATTTGTCACGAATGAGTTCCTCCAGGTCGTTTTCATCAAAGTTATAAGTTGTTTGGCAGAATTGACAAGTGATTTCTGCTCCGTGATCTTCCGCTTTCATTTCCTCAAGGTCTGAGTTTGGAAGGCTGGCAAGAGCGTTTAAAAAGCGATCTTTGCTGCAGTCGCATTGGAAACGGATTTCTTCTTCAGATAGGCGTTTGTAGGATTCGTCACCATAAATAGCCTTGAGAAGGGCTTCGATATGGTCATCGCTTTCCAGAAGAGTCGAGATAGCTGGCATTTCTTGGATACGTTTCTCAAAGCGGGCAATCTCTTCTTCCTTGGCCCCTGGCAATACTTGGAGAAGGAAACCTCCGGCAACTTTGACCTTGTCGTCTTTATCCAAAAGAACATTGAGGCCGACTGCTGAAGGGGTTTGTTGACTTTCTGTCAGGTAATAGGCCAAGTCTTCACCGATTTCCCCAGAGATGAGAGGAGTCATGGAGTTGTAAGGATTTCCAGTACCGTAGTCTGTAATAACGAGGAATTGACCGTTTCCAACAAAAGGTCCAACAAGGACTTCACCAGTTGCAGTCTTTTTGATGTCAACGCCAGGATTTTGCACATAGCCTTTGACATTTCCCTTGGTATCTGCGACTGTGATGATGGCACCGAGAGAGCTCGTTCCAAGAACTTTAACTGTTAGTTTGGTATTTCCTTTTTCATTGGCTGCGAGAATTTGGCTAGCGATAAGGGTACGACCAAGTGCGACGGTTGAACTGGCTTGGGTTTGATGTTTTTCTTGAGCAGTGCGGACGGTTTCAGTGCTATCAAGGACAAAAGCACGAAAGGCTCCGCTTTCTGATATAGTTTTAATAATTTTATCCATAGCTACTATTTTAGCATAAAAATGCTCAAAGGGGGAGCCTTGTGTTTGCTGTTTCTGTGGAATAATGACGAGGAAATCAACCTTAAAATAAAATGAGAAACAGATTATTTCAGCATTTGAAAGATTTATGCTATGCTTGTAGGAGAAAATGAAAGGGGTAACAAATGTATTTAGGCGATTTGATGGAAAAAGCAGAATCTGGTCAATTTTTAGTCCTTTCCTTTCTATTACAAGATTCGCAGACAACAGTCAAGAAAGCCATGGAAGAAACAGGTTTTTCAAAAGCGACCCTAGCCAAGTACATTTCTCTGATTAACGAAAATGCCTTGGAAAGAGGACTAGAGCTGACCATCCACTTGGAAGATGAAAATCTGCGTTTGTTGATTGGTGCAGCCACAAAGGGGAGAGAGATTCGGAGCTTGTTTCTAGACAATGCCATTAAGTACCAAATTTTGGTTTACCTTCTCTATCACCAACAATTTCTAGCTCATCAGTTGGCTCAAGAATTGATGATTAGTGAGGCCACGCTTGGTCGCCACTTAGCTAGTCTAAATCAGATTTTGTCAGAATTTGACTTATCCATCCAAAATGGCCGTTGGCGAGGTCCGGAGCATCAGATTCGTTACTTTTATTTCTGCCTTTTCCGCAAGGTTTGGTCGAGTCAGGAATGGGAAGGTCACATGCAGAAAGCTGAGAGAAAACAAGAGATTGCTAGCTTAGAAGAAATCTGCGGTGCCAGCTTGTCTTCGGGTCAGAAATTAGACTTGGTTCTCTGGAATCATATCAGTCAACAGCGCCTTCGAGCTAACGCCTGTCAGTTTCAAGTCATAGAAGAAAAAATGCAGGGGTATTTTGATAATATTTTCTACCTTCGTTTGCTGAGAAAGGCTCCGTCCTTTTTTGCTGGACAACACATCCCTTTAGGAACTGAGGACGGTGAGATGATGATTTTCTTTTCGTTTCTCCTTTCCCATCGTATCTTGCCCCTTCATACTATGGAATATATCCTTGGTTTTGGAGGGCAATTAGCCGATTTGCTGACGCAATTGATTCAAGAAATGAAGAAGGAGGAGCTGCTGGGGGACTACACAGAGGACCATGTCACCTATGAACTCAGTCAGCTTTGTGGTCAAGTTTATCTCTACAAGGGCTATATCTTGCAAGATCGCTACAAGTATCAGATAGAACATCGGCACCCTTATTTGCTGATGGAGCATGACTTTCGAGATCTTGCTCAGAAAATTTTCGCCTCCTTGCCAGCTTTTCATCAGGGGACCGACCTGGATAAGAAAATTCTCTGGGAATGGATCCAGTTGATAGAGTATATGGCAGAAAATGGTGGTCAGCATATGCGGATTGGTCTGGATTTGACATCTGGTTTCCTTGTCTTTTCTAGGATGGCTGCCCTTTTGAAACGGTATTTGGAATACAATCGTTTCATTACTATTGAAGCCTATGACTCCAGTCGACATTATGATTTGTTAATTACCAACAACCCGATTCATAAGAAAGAACAGACTCCGGTTTATTATTTAAAAAATGATTTGGATATGGAGGATTTGGCGAAGATTCGTCAGATGCTCTTTGCCTAAAAGGCCTGAATTTTCAGGTCTTTTTTGTGAAATTCGCACAATCTCCTCACTTTTTTTTAAAATTTTAAAAAAAGTGATAAACAAGAAAGCGCTTTATTTTGTATACTAGTTACTGTAAAGAGGAACCCCCTCAAGATTTTATCAGGAGGACAGCACATGTCACAAGAAAAATACATCATGGCCATTGACCAAGGAACGACCAGTTCTCGTGCCATCATTTTTAACAAAAAAGGAGAAAAGGTCAGCTCTAGTCAAAAAGAATTCACTCAGATTTTCCCTCAAGCAGGTTGGGTAGAGCACAATGCCAATGAAATTTGGAACTCTGTTCAGTCAGTTATCGCGGGTGCTTTCATCGAAAGTGGTGTGAAACCAAGTCAAATCGAAGCCATCGGGATTACCAACCAGCGTGAAACAACTGTCGTCTGGGATAAGAAAACAGGACTTCCTATCTACAACGCTATCGTTTGGCAGTCACGCCAGACAGCACCTTTGGCTGAACAACTGAAAAGCCAAGGTTATGTGGAAAAATTCCATGAAACGACTGGTTTGATCATTGACGCTTACTTCTCTGCTACCAAGGTTCGTTGGATATTGGACCATGTAGAAGGCGCTCAAGAGCGAGCAGAAAAAGGAGAATTGCTCTTTGGTACTATCGATACTTGGTTAGTTTGGAAATTGACTGACGGTGCGGCTCACGTAACGGACTACTCCAATGCGGCTCGTACCATGCTTTATAATATTAAAGAACTCAAATGGGATGATGAGATTTTGGAAATCCTCAACATTCCTAAGGCTATGCTTCCAGAAGTTCGTTCTAACTCTGAAATCTATGGTAAGACTGCTCCATTCCATTTCTACGGTGGGGAAGTGCCAATCTCAGGTATGGCTGGGGACCAACAGGCAGCCCTCTTTGGACAGTTGGCCTTTGAACCTGGTATGGTTAAGAATACTTATGGAACAGGTTCTTTCATCATCATGAACACTGGTGAAGAGATGCAGCTATCTGAAAACAACCTTTTGACAACGATTGGTTACGGAATCAACGGCAAGGTTTATTATGCTTTGGAAGGTTCTATCTTTATTGCTGGAAGTGCCATTCAGTGGCTTCGTGATGGACTTCGCATGGTTGAGAATTCACCAGAGTCTGAAAAATATGCTCTCAATTCTCACAACAATGACGAAGTCTATGTCGTACCTGCCTTTACAGGTCTAGGGGCACCATACTGGAACCAAAACGCTCGTGGCTCTGTCTTTGGTTTGACTCGTGGAACAACTAAAGAAGACTTTATCAAGGCAACTTTGCAATCTATCGCTTATCAAGTACGTGACATCATAGACACGATGCAAGTGGATGCTCAGACAGCTATCCAAGTCTTGAAGGTAGATGGTGGTGCAGCCATGAACAACTTCCTCATGCAGTTCCAGGCTGACATTTTGGGAATCGATATTGCCCGTGCTAAAAACTTGGAAACAACTGCCCTAGGTGCAGCCTTCCTAGCTGGTTTGGCAGTGGGTTACTGGAAGGATTTGGACGAGTTGAAGCTCTTGAACGAGACAGGAGAACTCTTTGAGCCATCCATGAACGAATCGCGCAAGGAACAACTCTACAAGGGCTGGAAGAAGGCTGTGAAAGCAACGCAAGTCTTTGCGGAAATCGACGACTAATACTGTTTCTTGATGCAATGATCAGCTTAAGAATGAAACGACTCAGTTAGAAAGTGTGTAAATATGGAATTTTCAAAGAAAACACGTGAATTATCAATTAAAAAAATGCAGGAACGCACCCTGGACCTTTTGATTATCGGTGGGGGGATTACAGGAGCTGGTGTAGCCTTGCAAGCGGCAGCTAGTGGTCTTGACACAGGTCTGATTGAAATGCAAGACTTCGCAGAAGGAACATCTAGCCGTTCAACAAAATTGGTTCACGGAGGTCTGCGTTACCTCAAACAATTTGACGTGGAAGTGGTGTCAGATACAGTTTCTGAACGTGCAGTAGTTCAACAAATCGCTCCACATATTCCAAAACCAGATCCAATGCTCTTGCCAGTTTACGATGAAGATGGAGCGACCTTTAGCCTCTTCCGTCTCAAAGTAGCCATGGACTTGTACGACCTTTTGGCAGGGGTTAACAATACGCCAGCTGCTAACAAGGTCTTGAGCAAGGAAGAAGTCTTGGAACGCCAGCCAAACTTGAAGAAAGAAGGTTTGGTAGGAGGTGGGGTTTACCTTGACTTCCGTAACAACGATGCGCGTCTCGTGATTGAAAATATCAAACGTGCCAACCAAGACGGTGCCCTTATTGCCAACCACGTTAAGGCAGAAGGCTTCCTCTTTGATGAAAGTGGCAAGATTACAGGTGTTGTAGCTCGTGATTTGTTGACAGACCAAGTCTTTGAAATCAAGGCGCGTCTGGTTATCAATACGACAGGTCCTTGGAGCGACAAGGTACGTAATTTGTCTAATAAGGGAACACAATTCTCACAAATGCGTCCAACTAAGGGAGTGCACTTGGTAGTGGACTCAAGCAAGATCAAGGTTTCACAGCCAGTTTACTTTGACACAGGTTTGGGAGATGGGCGTATGGTCTTTGTTCTACCACGTGAAAACAAGACTTACTTTGGTACAACGGATACTGACTACACAGGCGATTTGGAACATCCAAAAGTGACGCAGGAAGATGTAAATTATCTGCTTGGTATTGTCAACAACCGCTTTCCAGAAGCAAACATCACCATTGATGATATCGAAAGCAGCTGGGCTGGTCTTCGTCCATTGATTGCAGGCAATAGTGCTTCTGACTACAATGGAGGAAATAACGGAACCATTAGCGATGAAAGCTTCAATAGCTTGATTGCGACTGTCGAAGCTTATCTATCGAAAGAAAAAACGCGTGAAGATGTTGAATCTGCTGTCAGCAAGCTTGAAAGTAGCACATCTGAGAAACATTTGGATCCATCTGCAGTTTCTCGTGGTTCGAGCTTGGATCGTGATGACAATGGCCTCTTGACTCTTGCTGGTGGTAAAATCACAGACTACCGTAAGATGGCTGAAGGAGCTATGGAGCGCGTGGTTGACATCCTCAAAGCAGAATTTGACCGTAGTTTTAAACTCATCAACTCGAAGACTTATCCTGTTTCAGGTGGAGAATTGAACCCAGCAAATGTGGACTCAGAAATCGAAGCCTTTGCGCAACTTGGAGTTTCACGTGGCTTGGATAGCAAGGAAGCTCACTATCTAGCAAATCTTTACGGTTCAAATGCACCGAAGGTCTTTGCCCTTGCTCACAGCTTGGAACAAGCGCCAGGACTCAGCTTGGCAGATACCTTGTCCCTTCACTATGCAATGCGTAATGAGTTGGCTCTGAGCCCAGTTGACTTCCTTCTTCGTCGTACCAATCACATGCTCTTTATGCGTGATAGTTTAGATAGCATCGTTGAGCCAGTTCTGGATGAAATGGGACGATTCTATGATTGGACTGAAGAAGAAAAAGCAGCCTACCGTGCGGATGTCGAAGCAGCTCTTGCTCAAAACGATTTGGCAGAACTAAAAAATTAAGAAAAAGGAAAAGAGGTGGAGGGCAGCATTCCTTGTCGCCCGCCCCTTCTTTTAAATGGAGACAAAGATATGATGAAAGAATTATTTGGAGAATTTTTGGGGACCTTAATCCTCATCCTCCTAGGAAATGGTGTTGTTGCAGGTGTGGTTCTTCCCAAAACCAAGAGTAACAATTCAGGTTGGATTGTCATCACTATGGGATGGGGAATTGCTGTAGCCGTTGCGGCCTTTGTATCTGGCACGCTCAGTCCGGCCCACCTAAATCCAGCTGTGACGTTTGCGATGGCCTTAAAAGGAACGCTCTCTTGGGGTTCAGTTTTCCCTTATATCCTAGCCCAATTCGCAGGAGCGATGGTGGCTCAGATTTTGGTTTGGTTGCAATTCAAACCACACTATGAAGCGGAAGAAAATGCAGGTAATATCCTAGCGACTTTTAGTACTGGACCAGCAATCAAGAACACAGTATCGAATTTGGTTAGCGAAATCCTTGGAACCTTTGTTTTGCTCTTGACAATCTTTGCCTTGGGACTCTATGACCTTCAGGCAGGATTAGGGACCTTTGCAGTGGGAACATTGATTGTCGGTATCGGTCTTTCACTAGGTGGGACAACGGGTTATGCCTTGAACCCAGCTCGTGACCTTGGACCTCGTATCATGCACAACCTTCTTCCAATTCCAAACAAGGGAGATGGGGACTGGTCTTATGCTTGGATTCCTGTTGTGGGGCCTGTTGTTGGTGCGGCCCTAGCAGTTCTCGTATTTTCACTTTTCTAAGATAAAAGAGCTATTTGCATTAGAGTTTGAGATGGGAATCTCAGGCTCTTTTTTGTCTATTTTGATGGCAAAACATTGATATCTTAACTTATCTTAAAATAAGCTAAAACGAACTTTTAAGTTATGGTAAACAGTTGAAAAAAAGGTTGATAAAATGGTAAAATGTTAGGAAGATAAGATAGTAAATGCATAGTTGCATAGCTTTTTTGAAAAATCATAGAAAATTGAACACACTAACTATGGGAAAACACAGAAAATTGTATATGTTTTTGGGACAGACCGTCCTATATTTTGTAATCTTACTTGGTTTGCTTTATTTTTTTAGTTACCTTGGTCAGAGCCAAGGAACCTTTATTTATAATGAGTTCTAGTTTGAAGGAGAAGAAAAACCGTGTCTAATAAACCGATAAAAGATATGATTGAAACGATTGAGCACTTTGCTCAAACACAGCCAACATATCCTGTCTACAATGTTTTAGGTCAAGAGCATACTTATGGTGATCTGAAGGCTGATTCAGATAGTTTAGCTGCAGCTATTGATCGACTTGGCTTGCCTGAGAAATCTCCAGTCGTCGTTTTTGGTGGTCAGGAATATGAGATGTTGGCTACCTTTGTGGCGCTGACTAAGTCGGGACATGCCTATATTCCAATTGACAGCCATTCGGCCTTGGAACGAGTTTCTGCTATCGTAGAAGTTGCAGAGCCAAGTTTGATTATTGCCATCTCGGATTTTCCATTAGAGCAAACTAGCGTACCGATGCTGAATTTAGAGCAAGTCCATGAAGCTTTTGCTCAAGCTTCTAGCTACGAGATGACGCATCCAGTCAAGGGAGATGATAATTACTACATCATCTTTACTTCTGGTACGACTGGTAAGCCAAAGGGAGTGCAGATTTCCCATGACAATCTCCTCAGTTTTACCAACTGGATGATTACAGATAAAGAGTTTGCGACGCCAAGTCGTCCACAAATGCTGGCCCAGCCCCCTTATTCTTTTGACCTATCTGTCATGTACTGGGCGCCAACCTTGGCACTGGGTGGTACGCTTTTCGCTCTTCCATCTGCCATCACACAGGATTTTAAGCAACTCTTTGCGTCCATATTCTCATTGCCCATTGCTATCTGGACTTCAACGCCTTCCTTTGCAGATATGGCCATGTTGTCAGAAGACTTTAATAGTGAGAAAATGCCTGGCATCACGCATTTCTACTTTGATGGTGAAGAATTGACGGTCAAAACAGCTCAAAAACTGCGCGAGCGATTCCCAAATGCCCGTATTATCAATGCCTACGGACCAACAGAAGCGACAGTGGCTTTGTCAGCAGTTGCTGTAACAGACGAGATGTTGACGACTCTCAAACGCCTGCCAATCGGCTATACTAAGGCTGATTCTCCAACCTTTATCATTGATGAGGAAGGCAATAAGCTGCCATATGGTGAACAGGGAGAAATCATTGTTTCTGGGCCAGCTGTTTCAAAAGGCTATATGAATAATCCTGAAAAAACAGCAGAAGCTTTCTTTGAATTCGAAGGTCTTCCAGCCTACCACACAGGGGATGTAGGAACTATGACAGATGAGGGCTTGCTTCTCTATGGTGGACGCATGGATTTCCAGATTAAGTTTAATGGTTATCGCATTGAGCTTGAAGATGTCTCTCAAAACCTCAACAAGTCTCGCTTTATCGAGTCGGCTGTTGCTGTCCCACGTTATAACAAGGACCACAAGGTACAAAATCTACTGGCCTATGTCATCCTAAAGAATGGTGTCCGCGAGCAGTTTGAACGTGATATCGATATTACCAAGGCTATCAAGGAAGACTTGGCAGATATCATGATGTCTTATATGATGCCATCCAAGTTTCTCTATCGAGACAGTTTGCCACTAACGCCTAATGGTAAAATTGATATCAAGGGCTTGATCAACGAGGTAAACAGTAGATGATGGAGCTTTACAAACAGCTACCTCATTTGGAACCTTATGGCAATCTTTATTATTTTTTGTATGTGATTGCTGCGACCCTACCGATATTTATCGGGCTCTTTTTCAAGAAACGTTTTGCCTGGTATGAGGTGCTGGTTAGTCTCTTCTTTATCGTCACCATGTTGGTCGGTGGAAAGACCGATCAAATAAGCGCTCTTATCCTTTATGTTATCTGGCAAGTACTGCTTGTATCTTTCTATAAAAGGTACAGGAAACGACGGGATAGTAAATGGATATTTTATCTAGTTAGTTTTCTATCCCTATTGCCTATCGTCTTTGTGAAAGTATCTCCTGCTATTCACGGACCCCAATCTTTGTTTGGCTTTTTAGGGATTTCTTACTTAACCTTTCGTGCAGTTGGGGTTATCGTTGAGTTGAGAGATGGTGTTATCAAGGATTTAACGATTTGGCAATTCTTACGTTTTCTTCTTTTTATGCCGACTTTCTCAAGTGGTCCCATTGATCGTTTTAAACGTTTCAATGAAAATTATGAGACCATTCCTGAGCGGGATGAGCTGATGGACATGCTAGAAGAGGCTGTCAAGTATATCATGCTTGGTTTCCTCTACAAGTTTATCTTGGCTCACATTTTAGGAGAGACATTATTGCCTCCGCTGAAAAATTTGGCTTTGCAGACAGGCGGTTTCTTTAATCATTATGCTTTAGCGGTCATGTACACCTTTGGTTTGGAGCTCTTCTTTGACTTTGCGGGCTACTCTATGTTTGCCTTAGCCATTTCAAACTTGATGGGTATTCATAGTCCTATCAACTTTAACAAGCCCTTTTTGTCAAGGGATTTAAAAGAGTTTTGGAATCGTTGGCACATGAGTCTGTCTTTCTGGTTCCGTGACTTTGTCTTTATGCGGATGGTGATGGTGTTGACCAGAAAGAAGGTCTTTAAAAATCGTAATGTGACCTCAAGTGTAGCCTATATTCTCAATATGCTGATTATGGGATTTTGGCATGGAGTGACCTGGTACTACATCGCCTATGGACTTTTTCATGGGATTGGGCTGGTCATCAATGACGCTTGGGTTCGTAAGAAAAAAGCACTCAATAAAGAACGGAAAAAAGCTGGAAAGGGTTCCTTACCTGAGAATCGCTGGATTCAGTTGTTTGGCATGGTTGTTACCTTCCATGTTGTCATGTTTTCATTCTTAATCTTTTCTGGATTTTTGAATGATTTATGGTTTAAAAAATAAAAGGATATAAAAAATGGATATCAAATCAGAAGTTATTGAAATTATTGATGAGTTGTTTATGGAAGATGTTTCTGACATGATGGATGAAGATCTTTTTGATGCCGGTGTCTTGGATAGCATGGGAACGGTTGAGTTGATTGTTGAGATTGAAAACCGTTTTGACATTCGTGTTCCAGTGACAGAGTTCGGTCGTGATGACTGGAATACAGCTAATAAAATCGTAGAAGGTATTGCGGAGTTGAAGAATGCTTAAACGCTTGTGGCTGATCTTTGGTCCTATCTTCATCGCTGGATTTTTGGTTCTTCTACTCATCTTTTTTTATCCAAGTACAACAAGCCATAATCTGACGGAGGAGAAGTACTCTGCAGCTTCCATCAGTAGAGAAAGTTTTAAAGAGAGAAGTCAAAAAGTGAGGGCGCTAACGGATCCCAATATGCGTTTTGTCCCTTTTCTAGGGTCAAGTGAATGGATTCGATTTGATAGTGTCCATCCAGCTGTTTTAGCAGAAAAATACAATCGTCCCTATCGCCCGTACTTTATGGGTCAGGCAGGAGCGGCCTCGCTTAACCAATATTTCGGTTTGCAGCAGATTCTGCCAGAAATCGAGGAAAAGCAGGCGGTGTTTGTCATCTCTCCTCAGTGGTTTACAGAGACGGATTACGAGCCAGCGGCGTTTCAGAGATTCTTTAATAGCGACCAGTTGACAGCTTTTTTGGAAAATCAATCTGGGGACATCTCGGCTAAGCATGCTGCGACGCGTTTGTTGAAGCAGAACCCGAGTGTGGCATTGAAAGGCATCCTTCAAAAGCTTTCAAAAGGAGAGGACTTGTCAGATGCTGATCGACTTATCATCAACGTCTTTGCACGATTCAATGAAAAGCAGTCCTCTCTTTTTGGTCAATTTTCCATTCGGGGGAAACTCAAGTACAAAGAACATGTAGAAAACTATTTAAAAGATCTTCCTGATCAGTTTTCCTATGACGCTTTAGAAGAAATTGCCCGTAAGGATGCAGAAGCAAATACGACCAATAACGATATGGGGATGGAGAATCATTTCTACACGTATGAGGTCAAAAAAGACTTAAAAAAATGGGAAGGGTATCAAAAAAATTATAACTTCCTAAAGTCGTCTGAATACAATGATTTGCAGCTGGTCCTCAATCAATTTGCCAAATCAAAAGTCAATGTGCTCTTTGTTATCCAGCCCGTCAACAAGAAATGGATGGAATACACAGAGCTCAGTGAAGAAATGTATCAACACGCAGTGGAGAAAATTCGTTACCAGTTAGAAAGTCAAGGCTTTACCAATATTGCTGACTTTTCAAAAAACGGAGGAGAACCTTACTTTATCAAGGATACTATCCACTTAGGTTGGTTGGGCTGGTTGGCTTTTGATAAGGTTGTGAATCCCTTCTTGACGGATCCAAAACCAGCTCCAGACTACAAGATGAATGACCGTTTCTTTAGTAAGGACTGGGCGACCTATGATGGAAATATCAAAGATTTCCAATAAATCGATTAAAAAAACTTGAACTTTTTTGTTCAGGTTTTTTTGGTTAAATAGCGAATGTTTTATATAAAAACCAGTCAAAAGTTTTATTTTTTCTAGAAATATCGTATAATATAAAGGAAAAAAGAAAAGAAAAGGATTTCAAAATGAATAAACGTTCTTTGTTACCTGTCTTGTCGACAGCTCTATTAGCCCCAGCTTTTTTAGCTGGACAAGTCTATGCTGAGGAAGCAACAACTCCTGCAGAAAATTCAGCTGTTGTAGCAACTCCTGCTACGTCGGCGACTCCAGCTCCTGTTGAGAGCCCTGCAGTACCGGAAACTTCGGCAACTTCAGAAGCTCCGGTAGCTCCTGTTGAATCTACTAAAAGCGAAGAAAAGGACACCGTTATCTTACACACCAATGATGTCCATGGTCGTATTGTAGAGGAAAAGGGAGTAATTGGAGATGCCAAGTTAGCGACTGTCATTGAGCAGGAACGTGCGAAATCAAATCAAAATACTCTAGTTGTTGATGCGGGAGACGCTTTCCAAGGTTTACCGATTTCCAACTCTACTAAGGGTGAAGCGCGCGCTGAAATTCTCAATCAGATGCAGTATGATGCTATGGCAGTAGGAAACCATGAGTTTGACTTTGGCCTTGATGAAGTTAAAAAATACAAGGAAATTCTAAAATTCCCATTACTTAGCTCAAATACCTATGTCAATGGAGCTCGTCTTTTTGAAGCTTCTACAATTGTTGATAAAGATAAGACTGTGGAAGGTGATGAATTTGTTGTAATCGGTGTGACAACACCTGAAACTGCTACAAAAACCCACCCTAAAAACATTAAAGGGGTAACTTTTACAGATCCAATCTCTGAAGTCAATAAGGTCATCGAAGAAGTTCAAGCCAAGGCGCGTGCAGAGGGTAAAGACTACAAACACTATGTTGTGCTCGCTCACTTGGGTGTAGATACCACAACTCCAGTCGAGTGGCGTGGTTCAACCTTGGCAGAAGCCTTGTCTAAAAATCCTCGTTTGAAAGGGAAACGCGTAACAGTAATCGATGGTCACTCTCATACAGTAGAATCAACAACCTATGGAGACAATGTTACCTATAACCAGACAGGAAGCTACCTTCATAATGTAGGGAAAATCACCTACAAATCACGTCAGCTTTTGGGCAATCCAACTCAGATTCCGGCTGCGGATGCTAAAAAATTACCAGCCAATCCAACAGTTGAAAAACTAGTCAAAGACATTAAACAAAAATACGATGCTGAAAATGCGGTTGAAGTCGTTTCAAACAGCCCTGTAGAACTCAACGGCGATCGTGAAAATGTTCGGGTTCGTGAAACCAACCTCGGAAACGTCGTAGCGGACTCCCTCTATCAGTATGGTCAAACAGGATTTAGTCATCCGACAGACATCGCTGTGACAAATGGTGGTGGCTTGCGTGAAACCATTGCAAAAGGCAAACCAATCACTAAAGGAAATGTCATTGCCGTTCTTCCGTTTGGAAATACCATCTCACAAATCCAAGTGACTGGGCAACAAGTTTTGGATATGTTTGAAAAGTCACTCGGATCTATCTTGCAGGTTGATAAGGATGGCAAGAAGGTATTGGATGAGAACGGGCAACCATTGTTAGAGCCAAGTGGTGGTTTCTTGCAAGTTTCAGGTGTGAAGGTCTACTATGATACCAACCTACCATCAGGCAAACGTGTCTTGGCCATCCAGGTTAAAAACCGTGCAACTGGTCGTTATGATCTTCTAGACCTCGCAAAAACCTACTATCTTGCAACCAATGATTTCTTAGCTGCGGGTGGTGATGGCTACACTATGTTAGGTGGCGCGCGTGAAGAAGGTCCGTCTATGGATGCAGCCTTTGAAGAGTATCTGAAAACCGCTGATTTGACCCAGTATGAAAAGATTAATCCGAACTCACGGACGATTTCTGTGGATTCTAAAAACTTTAGTCTACCAGTAGAAACGCCTCAAACGAATGCAGCTGCTAGCGATGCGACTACAAATGTACCACTTACTTATGAGGTGGCAGGTCAATTTAGCAAGAAGGCGGTTGTCTCAGAAAAAGCTCTCCCAAATACAGGAAGTGAACAATCCATCTTCTTGCTCTTGATGGGAATGGTAGCTGGTCTGGCAGGTATCTTATCGAGCCGAAAACCAAAGCAAAAATAGGTTAAATTTTACATCTAGAAGAGTCTAGGGAAACGTTTTTACGCCTTTTTCCCTTGACTCTTTTTTGGTTTATGATATAATTAACCAGTAAAGAATCGGTGGCTATCTATGTTTTTTACGAAAAGATAGCTAGGGAAGGAGTAACACATGAGACAGCTTGCACAGGAAATCGATAACTTTTTAAACGAGGTGATCTTGAGATCTGAGAACCAGCATGAAATTCTGATTGGGCATTGCACGAGTGACGTTGCCTTGACCAATACTCAGGAACACATCCTCATGCTCTTGTCAGAAGAATCCTTAACCAACTCGGAGTTGGCCCGTCGCCTCAATGTCAGTCAGGCGGCAGTGACCAAGGCTATCAAGTCTTTGGTCAAAGAGGGTATGTTAGAGACATCCAGAGATCCAAAGGATGCGCGCGTGATTTTTTATCAGTTGACTGATTTGGCTCGACCGGTGGCAGAGGAACACCACCATCATCATGAACACACGCTCTTAGCCTATGAACAAGTGGCAAGTCAGTTTACTCCAAATGAACAAGAGGTTATCCAGCGGTTTTTAACTGCTTTAGTAGGAGAAATCAAATAATGCGGTATATTACAGTAGAGGACTTATCTTTCTATTATGACAAAGAACCTGTCCTCGAGCATATCAACTACAGTGTTGATAGTGGGGAGTTTGTTACCCTGACTGGTGAAAATGGGGCTGCCAAGACAACGCTCATCAAGGCGAGTCTAGGCATCTTGCAGCCAAGATTTGGCAAGGTAACCATCTCAAAGACAAATACTCATGGGAAAAAGCTTAGGATAGCTTATCTTCCCCAGCAGATAGCCAGTTTTAATGCTGGTTTTCCAAGTACAGTTTATGAATTTGTCAAGTCGGGTCGCTATCCTCGAAAGGGCTGGTTTCGTCGCTTGAATGCTCATGATGAGGAACATATCAAGGCCAGTCTAGACTCGGTTGGTATGTGGGAACACCGTGACAAACGAATTGGTTCCCTCTCGGGAGGACAAAAGCAACGAGCAGTTATTGCTCGGATGTTTGCTTCTGACCCAGATATTTTTGTCTTGGATGAGCCGACGACAGGGATGGATGCTGGAAGCAAAAATGAATTTTACGAACTCATGCACCATAGTGCCCACCATCATGGCAAGGCTGTTTTGATGATTACCCATGATCCTGAGGAGGTCAAGGACTATGCGGATCGCAATATCCATCTAGTTCGCAATCAAGACTCGCCATGGCGTTGTTTTAACGTTCACGAAAGCGACCAGGAGGTGGAACATGCTTAGTTTGTTATCTTATGACTTCATGCAGCGTGCCTTCTTGGCGGTCATTGCCATGAGTCTCTTTTCTCCGGTTCTTGGGACTTTCCTTATCTTACGTCGTCAGAGTCTCATGAGCGATACCCTCAGTCACGTTTCTCTGTCAGGAGTAGCCTTTGGTCTGGTTTTGGGAATTTCTCCAACTATTTCAACCATTGCTATTGTCTTGATCGCTGCGGTCTTTCTAGAGTATCTCCGTACAGTCTATAAGAACTTTATGGAAATCGGAACTGCCATCCTCATGTCTACAGGGCTTGCAGTCTCCCTTATTGTCATGAGTAAGGGTAAAAGTTCGAGCTCCATGAGTTTGGACCAATATCTCTTTGGTTCGATTGTGACCATTAGCCAGGAGCAGGTGATTTTCCTCTTTGCCATTGCTGCGGTCGTTTTGCTCTTGACTTTCTTATTCTTGCGACCAATGTATATCCTGACCTTTGATGAGGACACGGCCTTTGTAGATGGCTTGCCAGTTCGTACCATGTCTATTCTTTTTAACATGGTGACAGGGGTGGCCATTGCACTTATGATACCAGCTGCGGGAGCCCTTCTGGTGTCGACTATTATGGTCTTGCCGGCTAGTATTGCCCTTCGTCTGGGGAAAAACTTTAAATCTGTTATGTTACTAGCCAGCGCTATTGGCTTTTTGGGAATGGTGGCAGGACTCTATATTTCCTACTATGCGGAAACCCCTGCCAGCGCTAGTATTACCATTATCTTTGTAGCTGTCTTTTTGTTAGTCAGTCTATTGAAACGTTTTATCAAATAGGAGAATGAAATGAAAAAACTGAGCTTATTGCTAGCTAGTCTATGTGCCTTGTTTTTAGTGGCTTGTTCCAATCAAAAACAGGCAGATGGGAAGCTAAATATCGTGACAACCTTTTACCCTGTCTACGAATTTACCAAGCAAGTCGCAGGAGATACTGCTAATGTAGAACTCCTCATCGGTGCTGGTACAGAACCCCACGAATACGAACCGTCTGCCAAGGCAGTTGCCAAAATCCAAGATGCAGATACCTTTGTCTATGAAAATGAAAATATGGAAACTTGGGTTCCTAAATTGCTAGAATCCTTAGATAAGAAAAAAGTGAAAACCATCAAGGCGACAGGTGATATGCTCCTCTTGCCAGGTGGTGAGGAAGAAGAGGAAGGGCATGATCATGGCGGTGAGGGTCACCATCACGACTACGATCCCCACGTTTGGCTTTCACCAGCACGCGCCATCAAACTGGTAGAGCATATCCGTGACAGCTTGTCAGCAGATTATCCTGATAAAAAAGAGACTTTTGAAAAGAATGCGGCTGCCTATATTGAAAAATTGCAAGCCTTGGATAAGGCCTACACAGATGGCTTGTCTCAAGCTAAACAAAAGAGCTTTGTGACCCAGCACGCTGCCTTTAACTACCTTGCCTTGGACTACGGTCTCAAGCAAGTATCCATCTCAGGTCTCTCACCAGATGCAGAACCATCAGCGGCACGTTTGGCAGAATTGACCGAGTATATCAAGAAAAACAAGATTTCTTATATCTACTTTGAAGAAAATGCCTCACAAGCCCTCGCCAATACACTCTCAAAAGAAACGGGCGTCAAACTAGACGTGCTCAATACGCTAGAAAGTCTGACAGAAGAAGCAACCAAGGCTGGTGAGGACTATATCTCCGTCATGGAGAAAAACCTCAAGGCTTTGAAGCAGACAACAGACCAAGAAGGACCAGAAATCGAACCAGAGAAGGAAGAAAACACCAAGACAGTTCACAATGGTTACTTTGAGGATGCAGACGTCAAGGACCGCACCTTGAGTGACTATGCTGGTAACTGGCAGTCGGTCTATCCTTTCCTTGAAGATGGGACCTTTGATCAAGTCTTTGATTACAAGGCTAAGTTGACTGGCAAGATGACCAAGGAAGAGTATAAGGCCTACTATAGAAAAGGCTATCAGACAGATGTGACCAAAATCAACATCACGGACAACACTATGGAATTTGTTCAAGGTGGCCAAGGCAAGAAATTCACCTACAAGTATGTCGGCAAGAAAATCTTGACCTATAAGAAAGGCAATCGTGGCGTGCGCTTCCTCTTTGAAGCGACGGATGCGGACGCTGGACAGTTCAAGTATGTTCAGTTTAGTGACCACAATATCGCCCCAGTCAAGGCAGAACATTTCCATATCTTCTTTGGGGGCACCAGTCAAGAAGCTCTCTTTGAGGAGATGGATAACTGGCCAACCTACTATCCAGGTAACCTATCTGGTCAAGAAATCGCCCAAGAAATGTTGGCGCATTGATGTAAGAGAAAATCCCGCAAATCTGCGGGATTTTTTTGGTAGAAACGATCATCCAGTTAGGTTGCGAGACGGTAAACCGCCTCTGCGTAGATGTCCATAGCGCGATATAGATCGTCTAGGACAGCTGCTTCATTTGCCTGATGCTCAGTTTGTTGTGCTCCTGGGAAAAGAGCGCCAAAGGCTACACAGTTTGGCATGGTGCGGGCAAAGGTAGCACCACCTGATGAGAGAGGAGGAGTTTTATCTCCGGTTTTTTCTTGGTAGACTTGCATAAGGGCAGTAACAAGTTGGCTATCTCTTGCGACATAGAGGGGTGCTAGATAGTCAAATTCTTGGTAGTCAAGTTGGTAGTCTTTGGCGCACTGGGTGAGCTGTGCCACCAGTTTCTCCTTATCTGCTAGCACAGGTATGCGTATATCGATCCGAATCTCGGAACGATCGGGATTGATGGTCAACCCTGCAACATTAAAGGAAAGGGAACCAGACGGTTCATCAGTAACCTCTCCAAAGATTCCAAGCCCTCTACCATCTTGCCCTGCTTTGTCGGTTAGAAAATGGAGGGCAGAGTGGGGTTGGAGAGGTGCGAGTACACTAGCAAGTCGAATGACTGCATTGACACCTTGACTAGCATCTTTGGCGTGTTTAGGTACCCCGAGTACGGTCACGGTTTGGTCTGTGGTTTGGTGATCAAAATTTGCTTCCTTCAACCCCCTACAAACCGCTTCATAAAGAGGACCTTGGTAACTTGCCTTATCTGGTACGACATTAAAGGCACCTCCGACATCGAGCTTGAGATGATCAGAACCGGGGCCATGAAGCTTGACTTGAAGGAGCCCCTTTTCAGCGTATGTCAAAGGAAATGACGAATCTGGTGCAAATCCCATGCTGGCTTGTTCTTCGAGGGCGTTGTAGCGTGCCATACATCTCCAAAGAGTTTCTTCATCCGTACCAAAGATAAAACGCACGCGCTTCTTAAATTGGATGCCTTGGTCAAGCAAGCTTTTCACTGCGTAGAGAGCTGCGAGTGAAGGACCTTTGTCGTCTTGTGCCCCTCGTCCATAGAGTTTGCCTTCTCTGATAGTTGCTTCAAATGGAGGAGATTGCCAATCTGACAAATCTCCTGCAGGCACAACATCTAAGTGGCAGAGGATGGCAAGGAGTTCTCCCTCACCAACCTCTGCATAACCATAATAGCCCTTGGGATCAATATAAGTTTTAAAGCCAAGTTCACGGCAGATTTCCAGCGTCTTTTCTAGAACGTCTTGAATAGCTTGTCCAAAAGGTGTCCCATTTTCCCCTTCTTGGAGGACAGATGGGTAGGAGATGAGAGTCTTTAGACTCTGTATAAAGCTCTGTTTAATGGAGTCAGTGATGTAGACGGTCATTCGTTTTACCTCACACTTTGTTCTAAAGGAATGGTAGGAAGGTACCTAGGATAAGAAGAAGTATGCTTACAATGACAATAACGACAATGAGTTTAGTAACAAATTTCCACCAAGTTCCTAGACTGATACGGCCGAGCGCGAGAGCCCCCATAACGATACCAGAAGTTGGAGCGACAAGGTTTAGTACACCAGATGCAGATTGATAGGCAGTGATGATGAGACTAGGTTTTACGTTAACGAACTCACCAAGTGGTGCCATGATTCCCATTGTAGCACTAGCAAGTCCAGATGAAGATGGGATAAGGAATGACATAGGAAGGTAGAAGAGGTAGGTCAAAACGATGAAGACCTGAGAAGAGAGACCTTGAAGTCCGACTTCACCCCAGTGTAGAATAGTTGCAGTAATCATACCGTCGTTCATGATAACTTGGATACCACGAGCTACTGCACAAATCAAGGCTACGGTGAGAAGATCTGCTGCACCAGCCATAAAGGTAGAGATAATCTTGCTTTCCTTGAGACCGTAAACAACACCAATAAGAATACCCATCACAGCAAAGAGCATCGCACCTTCTGGGAAGTACCAGCTACCGAATGGTAGAGCAGATGAACCGATAGCTCCACCAATAACAGGGAGACCAATCAACCAATTCTTGAAGTCTTCAAATAGAGTGATGTGCAAGTCTACCCAAGGGATAAAGCTGGCGATCATGATGATGAAAGTCAAGATGAACAAGGCAAGAACATGTTTTTGTTTCTTGTTCAAGACAGATGGAGCATTTTCGTTATCAGTGACATTGAAGTGTTTAAGGTCTTCTTCACGTTGAGAGTAGACAAGTGATTTTGTGGGATCCTTTTGAATCTTTTCTGCATAGCGGTAGACAAAGTAAGTACTAATACCTGTCATAACAAACCAGAAGATGATACGAAGGATAACTCCGTCCATAGATGACACACCTGCGGTATCAGAAGCGATAACAGTAGCAAAAGGATTGAGAGTAGAGGCAAGACAGCCAACTTGGGAACCTAGTAGAATGATGGCAACGGCAGTAATGCTATCAAAACCAACAGCCATCATAACAGGAACAAGGAGTGGATAAAATGCCATGGTTTCTTCACCCATACCATAAGTTGTTCCTCCAAGTGCAAAGAGGGGCATGAGGATGAGGATCAGCATTTTTTCGCGTCCTTTGTATTTCTTAACAATAGAGGCAATACCAACATCTAATGTGCCTGTCGCATTGACGACACCTAGAAATCCCCCAACCATGAGGATGAAGAAGGCTACGTCAATAGCGGCTTTAGTTGGTTCGTGACCGAGCATCGCCCGAATCGGAGCCATTAGAATATCGTAAATCCCTTGGGGATTAGATTCAACGGTTTGATAGGTGCCTGCAATGAGGCCACCTGCTTCGTTCGTGTCATACTTACCTGCTGGAATGATCCAAGTCAAGATTGCCATGATGGCAATAATAATGATCAAAACAGTGTAAGATGAGGGCATTTGGAACCTTTTTTTTGTTTTTTCACTCATTTGTTTTTCCTCCTAAACTATGCCACAAAGTATAAAAACGAATGATGTTGGTTTACCTAAGTATTCCTGATTAGAGCTTGTACTTGGGTTAAAATGGCTAGTCTTTAACAATAATTGTTCCGCTTTCGGACTCGATCAAGGCGCCTAGATTGCTGAGGGAAGTGATAACAGCCTTGCCTTCTGGGCGGTTGGTTACAAAATCGATAGCAGCTTCGACTTTTGGTAGCATGCTACCTGGCGCGAATTGTCCTTGCTTGATGTATTCTTTTAGTTGACTGACAGTAACGTGTTCAAGTTTTTCTTGGTCTGGTTTATTGTAGTTTACATAGACATAGTCTACGCCAGTAAGGACGATGAAGAGATCAGCTTCGACGAGTTCTGCTAGTCGTTGAGAAGCAAAGTCTTTATCAATAACGGCTTCGACTCCACTTAAGTAACCGTTTTCATTTTTGACAACAGGGATACCTCCTCCACCTGCTGCGATGACAACTTGACCATTATCAAGCAAGGTGCGGATGCTGTTGATTTCTTTGATGTCGATTGGTTTTGGTGAAGCCACCACTTTACGCCAGCCACGACCGGCATCTTCTTTGAAGGTTGCTCCTGTTTTTTCGCTCTCAGCTTTGGCATCTTCTTCTGAGTAGAATGGACCGATTGGTTTGGTAGGATTGATAAAGGCAGGGTCCGCTTTGTCTACTATAACTTGGGTAACAACAGAAGCGACATTTTTATCAAGTCCTACATCAAGCAATGCGTTATCAAGAGCACATTGTAGCCAAAAACCAATACTACCCTCGGTCATGGCAACCAAAGAATCAAGGGGGAAGGCAGGGTTTTTTTCCGAATCTGCCATCAAGTGTTGAAGCAAGAGGTTACCAACTTGAGGACCATTTCCGTGAGTGATGATCAGTTCATCACCGTTTTGAATCAACTTGACCAGATGACGAGCTGTTTCTACCAGAGCAGCTTGTTGAGCTTGGGCAGATGGGTCAGTGGAGAGGATGGCATTTCCGCCTAAAGCAACGACGATTTTTCTATGAGACATGAGCTCTCCTTTCTTTAATATGGTAAACCTGACAGAACTCCAAGAGCTACAGGCAGGTATGATGATAAAATATGAAGTGGAGATAGCGTCTTTTCAAAAGACAAATTAGTCATTACTACTAATAAAAGGGGTTGAACGCACAGCCGACGTTTATCAGAATGAGACTCGGAAGCAGGAAGATGACAAGAGTAAGGTGGCAGATCTGTCAAACGGAATCCTTGCTTTCTTTCGCTAGAACTGATAAGCTATCATAGCTTTCGTCTCAACCCCTGTGTTGTGTATACGAGTAAGTTTTATACTTTAGGAATGTAGAGATTTCCAAGAGTAGCAGCCATAACAGCTTTGATAGTGTGCATACGGTTTTCTGCTTGATCAAAGTGACGAGCATACTTGCTGCGGAAGACTTCGTCTGTTACTTCCATTTCCTCTACGCCAAATTTTTCAGCAACATCTTTACCATAGACAGTGTGAGTGTCGTGGAATGCTGGTAAGCAGTGCAAGAAGATCAAGTTTTCGTTACCTGCTTTTTTCACTAAGTCCATATTGACTTGGTAAGGTTTCAAAAGTGCAACGCGTTCTGCGAATTTATCTTCTTCACCCATAGATACCCAAACGTCTGTGTAAAGTACATCTGCACCTTTGACAGCTTCATCTGCATCTTCGGTGATGAGGACGTGTGCACCACTTTCTTTAGCAAATCCTTCAGCCAATTCAACGATTTCTTTTTCTGGGAAGAGTTCTTTTGGTGAGAAGATGTGAACGTTAACACCAAGGATAGCACCTGTTACGAGCAAGCTGTTGGCAACGTTGTTACGTCCATCACCACAGTAAACCAATGTCAAGCCTTCCAAACGACCAAAGTTTTCTTGAACTGTCAAATAGTCAGCGAGCATTTGAGTTGGGTGCCATTCGTCAGTTAGACCGTTCCATACTGGAACACCTGAAAATTCTGCTAGTTCTTCAACCATACGTTGGCTGAAACCACGGAATTCAATCCCGTCAAACATACGACCCAAAACTTTTGCAGTATCTTCAGTAGATTCTTTTTTACCTAACTGAATGTCATTTGCTCCGAGGTATTCTGGATGAGCACCAAGGTCAATAGCTGCAGTTGTAAAGGCTGCACGTGTACGAGTAGAAGTTTTTTCAAACAAGAGGGCGATATTTTTACCAGCAAGGTAGTGGTGTTGGATATTGCGTTTTTTCAAATCCTTCAAGTGAGCTGAAAGACCGATAAGGTATTCTAACTCTGCGCGAGTAAAGTCTTTTTCTGCTAAGAAGCTGCGTCCTTGGAATACTGAATGTGTCATTCTATTATTTCCTCTTTCTATTTTTTTACATTTTTTATTGACAAATACTGAACAGCGATTATACTTCTTCACGTTCAAATGGCATAGACATACAACGAGGTCCACCACGGCCCCGAACCAATTCACTTCCTCGAATCTTAATCAAGCGAAGCCCGTATTCTTCTAGGATCTTATTGGTAATGGTATTGCGGGCATAAACGACGACTACACCAGGTGCGATAGTCAAAGTGTTGGAACCGTCATTCCATTGTTCACGCGCAGCTGCTACGATATTGCCACCACCGCAACGGATCAAATGAACTTTTTCTACGCCGAGGTTCTTCGCAAGAAGTTCAGCTAAGTCACCTTTTTCTTCAACAATCTTGAGTTTTTCATTTTCATAAGTGACAGAGTACACACGAAGATCGCCTTCGATTTCTGGGTGAATTGTGAACTTGTCATAGTCAACCATGGTGAAGACAGTATCCAAGTGCATGAATTTACGGTTGTTAGCAAATTCAAATGCCAATACTTTCTTGAAGCCAACATTTTTCTTGAAGATGTTCACCAAGAGTTTTTCAATCGAAGCTGCATCTGTACGTTGAGAGATACCTACTGCAAGAACGTCTTTAGAAAGAACGAGCTCATCTCCACCTTCAATACGTGTATCTTCTTCACGGTTGTAGACTAATTCTACTTTTCCACCATAGATTGGATGGTGTTTGAAAATGTATTTACCATAAAGAGTTTCACGGTTACGAGTATCTGCATACATGTGGTTAAGTGATACGGCATTACCAATAGTTGCAAATGGGTCGCGAGTGAAGTAGAGGTTTGGCATTGGGTCGATAGCAAATGGATAGTCTGACTCAACCAAGTCAGTTAAGCCTTTTGCTTCTTCAGGAATTTCTGGCAATTCAACTTTTTGAACCCCTGCCATAGTTTTTTCAACCAATTCTTGGTTGTCCTTGATACCGTGAAGCAATTCACGAATAGCCGCCTTGGTTTGACGGCCACGGATGTTAGCTTCGTCTAAATATTCCTCGATAAATTGATCGCGGATTTCTGGGGAAGTCAATGATTCAGCAGCCAATTGCTCTAGGTAAAGGACCTCAATTCCTTCATCACGAAGAGCTTGAGCAAATGCGTCATGTTCTTTTTGAGCATCTTCCAAGAATGGAATGTCATCAAAAAGAAGCCTTTCGAGATAGTCCGGCAACAAGTTTTCCAACTCTTTGCCTGGACGGTGCAACATAACTTTTTTCAGTTTCCCAATTTCTGAGAATACCTGAATTGGATGTGAAGACATGTGTTTTCCTCCTTAAAAATTTTCACGGTGGCACCTTTTTGGTACCGCTTACATTTACGTTATATCATATTCTCAGAGGCGTGTCAATAGTAAAAAATGATTAAAAATTCGGACAAAACAAGGTTTTAGTAGTATTTTATGTTATTATACGATAGCAAAAGGAATTAGAGGAAATAAATGTATAAACTTCTACTATAAAGAATATAATATTTTTTGAAGAAATTATGCTAAATTTCACATTTTAAGAAGAAATGTCCAGATTTTAATTCAGTTCTGACGAGGAATTGAGAGGAGCAGTGATTGAAAGTCGTTTAGAAAATTATATGAAATCTATCTGAAAGCCTTTCTTTTGAATGGCATAAAATGTATATTGTACAAATTATAGAATCTTTTCTGAGTATTTAGGAAGACAGCCTTGTCTTATTGACGGTACCTAGATTTTTTGTTATAGTCAACGAGGTAACAACTAGGAAGAAGGGTTTATTCACAAGTTGTGGATAAGTCTGGGGAGAGAAGGACATTCAGCTAATATTCAAGAGGGTTCTTGAAAATTTCCCTGACAACTAGTAACTGGCTAGCTTTCTAGTAGAAATCCTAGTGCAGTGGGGATTTGAGCAGAGTTTGCTGAAGGTGATAGGTTCAAAGTCAAAGAGCTGGAGTCTAGAAAAGCTAGTTTTTAGGCATGTTTTCTTATCCACAATCTGTGGATAACTTTGTGAACAAGAGAAATAATCAGAGAAAGAGATTTGAGATGATGACGAAAATAAAACCGCATGGGCCATTACCAAGTCAGGCCCAGCTAGCTTATTTAGAGAATGAACTAGCTGCCTTTATCCATTTTGGTCCCAATACCTTTTATGACCAAGAATGGGGAAGCGGGCAAGAGGATCCCAAGCGTTTTAACCCTACCAAGTTGGATGCGCGTGAATGGGTTCGGGTGCTCAAAGAAACAGGTTTTAAAAAACTGATTTTGGTGGTGAAGCACCACGATGGTTTTGTCCTCTACCCGACAGCCTATACAGATTATTCGGTCAAGGCTAGCCCTTGGAGGGATGGAAAGGGGGACTTGCTCCTTGAGGTTTCCAAAGCTGTAACTGAGTTTGACATGGACATGGGAGTGTATTTGTCTCCTTGGGATGCTCACAGTCCCCTCTATCATGTGGACCGAGAAGCGGACTACAATGCCTACTATCTGGCTCAATTGAAGGAAATCTTGTCAAATCCTGCCTATGGAAATGCTGGTAAGTTCGCTGAGGTGTGGATGGATGGTGCTCGAGGCGAAGGGGCCCAGAAGGTCAACTATGAGTTTGAGACTTGGTTTGAAACCATTCGTGACTTGCAGGGCGATTGTTTGATTTTCTCAACCAAAGGGACCAGTATCCGCTGGATTGGGAATGAACGAGGCTATGCAGGGGATCCCTTGTGGCAAAAAGTCAAGCCAGACCAGTTGGGGACAGAGGCGGAATTAGATTATCTACAGCACGGAGACCCCTTTGGGACGCTATTTTCAATCGGGGAGGCAGATGTTTCTCTTCGGCCAGGCTGGTTTTATCATGAGGATCAGGACCCGAAGTCTCTCGAGGAGTTGGTCGAAATCTACTTTCACTCGGTAGGGCGGGGAACTCCACTCTTGCTTAATATCCCACCGAACCAAGATGGCCTCTTTGACGAAAAGGATATCCAGCGTCTCTATGAATTTGCTGCCTACCGTGATGAGCTCTATAGGGAAGATTTGGCTTTGGGAGCCAAGGTATCTGTCCCTGCTCTATCACCAGACTTTGCTTGTCATCATCTGACAGATGGACTGGAAACTAGTTTATGGGCAAGTGGTGCAGAGTTGCCAATCCAATTAGAGCTCGATTTAGAGACACCTAAAACTTTCGATGTGATTGAGCTGAGGGAAGATTTGAAGATGGGGCAACGCATCGCTGCTTTCCATGTTCAGATAGAGTTGGATGGCGTCTGGCAGGAGTTTGGCTCTGGCTATACTGTTGGCTACAAACGTCTCTTACGAGGATCAGTCGTTGAGGCGCAGAAGATACGTGTCATCATTACAGAGGCCCAGGATTTGCCTTTGTTAACTAAGATTTCTCTCTATAAAACACCTACCTTGTTGAAAAAAGAAGCTGTTCAGCAACTAGAGTTTTCAGAAAAAAGACTGACTGTGACCAAGGGAGAAAATGTCCACTTTACAGTTAAGCGCAGAGAATCTAGCAGTCCTTTAGAAGCTAAGATTTCGATTCAACCAGGGACGGGTGTGCATGGTGTCGCTTATCGGGACGAGATTCAAGTCCTTGCGTTTCAAGTTGGCGAGACTGAAAAAAAGCTAACGCTACCAACCTTGTATTTTGCAGGAGATAAAAGCTTAGATTTTTATCTGAATCTGACGGTAGATGGGCAGCTGGTTGACCAGCTTCAGGTCCAAGTTTCATAAAAGAAGAACCTTTGCGCGATGCAAAGGTTCTTTTGGTTATGAGTGACTTGGCAACCAGCTGAGAGTGAAGGTCAGTTGCTCAGCTTTCAAGAGGTCTTGGTGTTGGATGCTAGATACTGGGGACTTGTCCAATCGGCATTCTTTGACAAAGTTGAAGTGGTTGTAGTTTTGCTCGGCATGGATATCCAGCCATTTATTTTCCTTAGCCAGGTAGATACGGAGGCGGTCAAAGAGAGGGATTCCGATATCGTAGCTGGGCTTGCCCGGACAGGTCGGATAGAATCCGAGAGCCGACCAGATGTACCAAGCAGAGAGACTACCATTGTCTTCATCGCCAGGATAGGCTTGCCAGCTTGGGTGAAAGGCTTTCTGACGCAGAGTCTTGATGAGTAGAGCAGTGTAGTCGGGGTAGTCACTATAGCGAAAGAGATATGGAATGTGGAAGCTAGGCTGGTTGGAAATGGCGATTTGCCCAAAAGGAGCGGTAGCCATCTCGCTCATTTCATGAATCTCGTAACCATAGCCAGTGGTTTCAAAGAGGGGAGCGTCCTGACAGGCTTTCAAAAGATAGTGACTGAAGGCTTCTTTTCCACCCATAAGCTGGATTAAGCCGGGGATGTCGTGGAGGACGCCTAAAGTCGCTTGAACGGCAGAGCATTCGGCGTAGTCGCGTCCCCAACTATAAGGAGAGAAGTCAGGGCGGAAGTTGCCTTGGCTATCTCGCGCACGCATGTAACCTGTCGCAGTGTCAAATAGATGGCGGTAATTTTGTGACGAAGTTCTATAAGTTTCCGCGATGTCATTCTGACCAAGCTTTTCGGCACAGCTGGCGATACAAAAGTCACTATAGGCGTAGTCTAGGGTATGGCTAACGCTTTCGTGGTGGTCGGTAGAGAGGTAGCCCAGTTCTTGGTATTGGGCTAGTCCATGGCGACCATTGATGCCGAGAGAGTCGGACTTGCTGGCTGTTTCAAGCATGGCTTGGAGGAGTTCTTTTTCTAGGTCGGGGGCCATGTCCTTGCAGGCGCTATCTGCGATAATGCCGTCTAAAAGGGTACCAGGCATCATACCACGTTCATCTGGGGCCAGCCATTTTGGAAGGAAACCAGTATCGCGGTAGCTATTGAGGAAACCTTCTAAAAAGCGGTGATAGTGTTCCGGTATGATCAGGGCAAAGAGGGGGAAGGTGGTGCGGAAGGTATCCCAGAAACCATTGTTGCTAAAGAGGACGCCGGGCTTGACAGTACCAGTAGCCAAATCCATGTGGATGGCTTGCCCTGACTCATCAACCTCATAAAAAGTCTGAGGAAATAGGAAGAGTCTGTAGAGGCAGTGGTCAAAGAAGGTTCGGTCAGCTTCTCCTGTCTCTATAACGTCAAAACGATGGAGGAGATTTTCCCAGTCCGCTTGGGCATTTTCTTTAAAGCTATCAAAATCTTCTTGAGGTAGATTGACTAGAGCTTGAGAAGGGGATATGAAAGAAGTGCCTAGTTGAATCTCGGCTTGACTGCTTGCTAAGTCAATTCGCCAGTCTCCCTCTTCTTGTGTGATAGCAAGAATATCCGTATTCATTTGTAGAGCAGTAAACAGTATCAGCGGATTTTTGTTGGTCTCTGTTTTTCCCTCTTGACGCAGGGCAAGAGTCCGCTTATCTATTTGTTCTACTGTAAGTTCATCTGCTGCGTGAAGATAGAGGGAGAGGACTTTGCCTTGCTTTTGCTCCAAACGAATAGAAGCGCCATAGCAAGTCGGTGTCAGTTGGCTTTCAATCTGATAGCGCAGGGAGAAAATCTTCAGATAATGAGATTGGAAGGAGGCTTTTTCGATATCATAAGAAGACTGGCGGTGAAAGAGACTGTCTCCCCCAAGCTGGCCTGTGACAGGTGTTAGGAGTAGCCAAGAATAGTCGCCAATCCAAGGACTTGGTTGATGGGTCAATCGAATCCCCTGAAAGATGGGCAGATGCGGATCGAAGAACCAAGCTCCCTCCTGGTCACTGGTCTGAGGCACAAAATAATTCATCCCAAAAGGTACGCCTGTATAAGGCAGAGTATTTCCCCGAGAGAAGGCATGCTTGCTAGCAGTACCAAAGCGGGTATCGATGGTTTCAAGTAGTGGTTTCATAGTCTTTCCTTTAGCTGTTTTTCTACATTATATCAGAAAAATGAGGCCTTTAGATATGGGGTTCGAAAGTAAGCAATTTTGTAGAGAAATGACTATCATTTGTGTATGTATTTTCTTTCTCAAAAACTATATACTGAACATGAAACTTGTTTGAAAGAGGAAACTGCACGATGATTTATTCGAAAGAAATTGTTAGAGAATGGCTAGACGAAGTAGCGGAGCGGGCTAAGGACCATCCGGAGTGGGTAGATGTCTTTGAGCGTTGCTATACAGACACCTTGGACAATACGGTTGAAATCTTAGAAGATGGCTCAACTTTTGTCTTGACTGGGGATATTCCTGCCATGTGGCTTCGGGATTCAACGGCCCAACTCAGACCTTACCTTCATGTGGCTAAAAGAGATCCTCTCTTGCGCCAGACCATTGCAGGTTTGGTTAAACGTCAGATGACCTTGATTCTCAAGGATCCTTATGCCAATTCCTTTAACATTGAGGAGAACTGGAAGGGCCACCACGAGACTGACCACACGGACCTTAATGGCTGGATCTGGGAACGCAAGTACGAGGTGGACTCGCTTTGTTATCCTTTGCAGTTGGCCTATCTTCTTTGGAAAGAGACTGGCGAGACCAGTCAGTTTGATGAGACTTTTGTCGCAGCGACCAAGGAAATTCTTCATCTCTGGACGGTAGAACAAGATCACAAGAACTCTCCTTATCGTTTCGTTCGGGATACAGACCGCAAGGAAGACACTCTGGTAAATGATGGTTTTGGACCTGCCTTTGCGGTGACAGGTATGACTTGGTCAGCCTTTCGCCCGAGTGATGACTGCTGCCAGTATAGCTATTTGATTCCGTCCAATATGTTTGCCGTAGTAGTCTTGGGTTATGTCCAAGAAATCTTTGCAGAACTAGACCTAGCTGATAGCCAAAATATCGTGGCAGACGCTAAACGCCTGCAGACGGAGATTCAAGAAGGAATCGAAAATTACGCCTACACCACTAATAGCAAGGGTGAAAAGATTTACGCCTTTGAAGTCGATGGTCTAGGAAATGCTAGCATCATGGATGATCCAAACGTACCAAGTTTGTTGGCTGCGCCTTATCTGGGCTACTGCGATGTCAACGATGAAGTGTATCAAGCAACTCGTCGCACCATTCTGAGCCCTGAAAATCCATACTTTTACCAAGGAGAATATGCTAGCGGTCTCGGAAGTTCTCATACCTTTTATCGCTATATCTGGCCTATTGCCCTTTCTATACAAGGTTTGACAACAAGAGATAAGGCAGAGAAGAAATTCTTACTCGATCAGCTGGTTGCCTGCGATGGTGGAACAGGTGTTATGCACGAAAGCTTCCACGTGGACGACCCAACGCTCTACTCACGTGAATGGTTTTCTTGGGCCAACATGATGTTTTGTGAGTTGGTTTTGGATTATCTAGATATTCGCTAGACAGTTCTTTAGTTAGATAGAAATAAAAATTTAAGTTAGAATGAGGTTTTACTTCATGGAAAATGTTGTTGTACATATTATCTCACATAGTCACTGGGACCGTGAGTGGTACTTGCCTTTTGAAAGCCACCGTATGCAGTTGGTGGAATTGTTTGACAATCTCTTTGATCTCTTTGAAAATGACCCTGAGTTCAAGAGTTTCCACTTAGATGGACAAACCATTGTCCTCGATGACTACTTGGAAATTCGCCCTGAAAATCGCGACAAAGTCCAACGTTACATTGACGAAGGCAAACTCAAAATTGGTCCCTTTTACATCTTGCAGGATGATTACTTGATTTCCAGTGAAGCCAACGTCCGTAATACCTTGATTGGTCAAGCAGAATGTGCAAAATGGGGCAAATCAACCCAGATTGGTTACTTCCCAGATACCTTTGGAAATATGGGACAAGCGCCTCAAATCCTTCAAAAATCAGGCATTCACGTGGCGGCCTTTGGGCGTGGTGTGAAGCCGATTGGATTTGACAACCAAGTCCTCGAAGATGAGCAGTTTACTTCCCAGTTTTCAGAAATGTACTGGCAAGGCGCTGATGGAAGCCGCGTTCTCGGTATTCTCTTTGCCAACTGGTATAGTAATGGGAATGAAATCCCAGTTGATAAGGATGAGGCCCTAACTTTCTGGAAACAAAAATTGTCAGATGTGCGTGATTACGCTTCGACCAACCAATGGTTGATGATGAACGGATGTGACCACCAGCCTGTACAGAGAAATCTGAGTGAAGCCATTCGTGTAGCAAATGAACTCTTCCCAGATGTGACCTTTGTGCATAGTTCCTTTGACGACTATGTCCACGCAGTAGAAAGTGCTCTGCCTGAGCAACTATCTACGGTTACAGGTGAGTTGACCAGTCAAGAAACAGACGGTTGGTATACACTTGCTAACACTTCTTCATCCCGTATTTACCTCAAACAAGCTTTCCAAGAAAATAGCAACCTGCTAGAACAAGTAGTGGAACCATTGACTGTCATCACTGGCGGACATAACCACAAGGACCAGTTGACCTATGCTTGGAAAGTCCTTCTACAAAATGCGCCCCATGATAGTATCTGTGGCTGTAGTATTGACGAAGTTCACCGCGAGATGGAGACACGTTTTGCCAAGGTCAACCAAGTCGGAAACTTCGTTAAGACCAATCTTCTCAACGAGTGGAAGGGTAAAATTGCAACCCACGAAGCCCAAAGCGATCATCTCTTTACGGTCATCAACACAGGCTTGCATGACAAGGTTGACACTGTCAGCACAGTGATTGATGTGGCGGTTTGTGATTTCAAAGAATTGCACCCAACAGAAGGCTATAAGAAAATGGCAGCCTTGACCTTGCCAAGCTACCGTGTCGAAGACTTGGAAGGACATGCTGTAGAAGCGAAAATCGAAGATCTGGGAGCTAACTTTGAGTATGATTTACCAAAAGACAAGTTCCGTCAGGCTCGTATCGCTCGTCAAGTGCGCGTGACAGTACCTGCTCATCTGGCACCACTTTCTTGGACAACCTTCCAATTGCTCGAAGGAGAACAAGAACACCGTGACGGTATTTACCAAAATGGAGTGATTGATACGCCATTTGTGACGGTCAGTGTGGATGAGAATATCACAGTCTACGACAAGACAACTCATGAAGCGTATGAGGATGTTGTTCGCTTTGAAGACCGTGGTGACATTGGAAATGAGTACATCTATTTCCAACCAAAAGGAACAGAGCCTATCTACGCAGAACTCAAAGACTGTGAAGTCTTGGAAAATACAGCTCGTTTTGCCAAGATCTTGCTCAAGCATGAATTGACAATTCCAGTAAGTGCAGACGAAAAACTGGATGGAGAACAAAGAGGCATTATCGAGTTTATGACGCGTGAAGCTGGGCGCTCAGAAGAATTGACAACCCTTCCTCTTGAAACAGAGATGACCGTCTTTGTTGACAATCCACAAATCCGCTTCAAGACTCGCTTTACTAACACAGCCAAGGACCACCGTATCCGTCTCTTGGTCAAGACTCATAATACGCGTCCAAGCAATGACTCTGAAAGCATTTATGAGGTGGTGACACGACCAAACGAACCAGCTGCTTCTTGGGAAAATCCTGAAAATCCTCAACACCAACAAGCCTTTGTCAGCCTGTATGATGATGAAAAAGGTATGACAGTGGCAAATAAAGGATTGCACGAGTATGAAATCCTTGGAGATGATACCATTGCCGTGACCATTCTTCGTGCCTCAGGTGAGCTAGGTGACTGGGGTTACTTCCCAACACCAGAGGCTCAGTGCTTGCGCGAGTTTGAAGTCGAGTTTGCACTTGAATGCCACCAAGCAGGGGAGCGCTTCTCCGCTTTCCGTCGTGCCAAAGCCTTCCAAACACCATTCACTAGTCTTCAGGTTGCTAAACAAGAAGGAAGTGTGGCAGCGACTGGTAGCCTCTTGAGCCATGCGGCGCTCAGCTTACCACAAGTCTGCCCAACAGCCTTTAAAGTTGCTGAAAATGAAGAAGGATATGTACTTCGTTACTACAATATGAGTCAAGAAAATGTGCGTATATCAGAACAGCAACAAACCATTTTGGATTTGCTTGAGCGACCATATCCAGTTCATTCAGGACTATTAGCGCCACAAGAAATTCGCACAGAATTGATCAAAAAAGAAGACATTTAACAATTTTAAAGTGTTTGAGAACTAATACTATGAGATAGAAAGGAGGGGCGAAAGAGTAAGTACTAACTACTGCTTCGCCCCTTTTTATGGGAAGAACAATGACCATTGCAACCATTGATATCGGAGGGACAGGGATTAAGTTTGCCAGTCTAACTCCTGATGGAAAAATACTAGATAAGACAAGTACTCCGACGCCAGAAAACTTGGAGTCTTTACTGGCGTGGCTAGACCAACGCTTATCGGAGCAAGATTATAGTGGGATCGCTATGAGTGTTCCAGGAGCGGTCAATCAAGAAACAGGTGTGATTGAGGGAATCAGTGCCGTACCTTACATCCATGGCTTTTCTTGGTATGAGGCCCTTGCTCATCATCAACTCCCTGTCCATCTAGAAAATGATGCCAACTGTGTTGGACTTAGTGAACTGCTAGTTCATCCAGAGATTGAAAATGCAGCCTGTGTCGTGATTGGGACAGGGATTGGTGGAGCCATGATTATCAATGGCAAGCTTCACCGAGGTCGCCACGGCTTGGGAGGAGAGTTTGGCTACATGACAACCATCGCACCAGCAGAAAAACTTAACAACTGGTCGCAACTAGCGTCAACTGGCAATATGGTGCGATACGTGATTGAAAAATCTGGTCAGACTGACTGGGACGGTCGCAAGATTTACCAAGAGGCCGCAGCAGGCAATGCTCTTTGTCAAGAAGCTATTTTGCGCATGAACCGTAATCTGGCTCAAGGCTTGCTCAATATTCAGTATCTCATCGACCCAGATGTCATTAGTCTGGGAGGCTCCATCAGTCAGAACCCAGACTTTATCCAAGGTGTCAAGAAGGCTGTCGATGAATTTGTCGAGACCTACGAAGAATACACGGTCGCACCAGTTATCCAAGCTTGTACCTATCATGCAGATGCCAATCTCTACGGTGCCCTTGTCAACTGGTTACAGGAGGAGAACCAATGGTAATTTTTACAGGACTTAGTCCCAAGCAAACGCAGGCAATTGACTTGCTGACAAAACATATCTCTTTACCAGATGTGGAAGTTGCAGTTGCTCAGTCTGATCAAACGTCTATCTCGATTATAGGTCAAGGTGGACACTATCAACTAACCTATCGCAAACCTCACCAACTTTACCGCGCCTTGTCCTTGTTGGCAACAGCTCTAGTAGAAGGTGATAAAGTAGCGATTGAGGAGCAGGCGGCTTATGAAGATTTAGCCTACATGGCAGACTGTTCCCGAAATGCGGTGCTGAATGTCGCTTCTGCCAAGCAGATGATTGAGGTCTTGGCTCTCATGGGTTACTCAACCTTTGAGCTCTACATGGAAGACACCTACCAGATTGAGGGGCAGCCATACTTTGGTTACTTCCGTGGCGCCTATTCAGCAGAGGAGTTGCAGGAAATCGAAGCCTATGCCCAGCAGTTTGACATGACCTTTGTCCCATGCATCCAGACCTTGGCCCACTTGTCGGCCTTTGTCAAATGGGGTGTCAAGGAAGTGCAGGAGCTCCGTGATGTAGAAGATATTCTCCTTATCGGCGAAGAAAAGGTGTATGACCTGATTGATGGCATGTTTGCCGCTCTATCTAAACTGCAGACTCGCAAGGTCAATATCGGGATGGACGAGGCTCACTTGGTTGGTTTGGGACGCTACCTCATCTTGAACGGTGTTGTAGACCGTAGTCTCCTCATGTGTCAACACTTAGAGCGCGTGCTGGATATTGCAGATAAGTATGGTTTTCACTGCCAGATGTGGAGCGATATGTTCTTTAAGCTCATGTCAGCGGATGGTCAGTACGACCGTGACGTGGAGATTCCTGAGGAAACTCGTGTCTACCTAGACCGTCTCAAAGACCGTGTAACCTTGGTTTACTGGGATTATTATCAAGACAGCGAAGAAAAGTACAATCGTAATTTCCGCAATCATCACAAGATTAGCCAAGATATTGCCTTTGCAGGTGGTGCTTGGAAGTGGATCGGTTTTACACCCAACAACCATTTCAGCCGTCTCATCGCTATCGAGGCCAATAAAGCCTGTCGTGCCAATGATATCAAAGAAGTTATCGTGACAGGTTGGGGGGACAATGGTGGTGAAACAGCTCAATTTTCTATCCTACCAAGTTTGCAAATCTGGGCAGAACTCAGCTACCGCAATAACCTAGACCGTTTGTCTGCTCACTTCAAGACCAATACAGGTCTATCAGTTGAGGACTTCATGCAGATTGACCTTGCCAACCTCTTGCCAGACTTACCAGGCAATCTCAGTGGTATCAATCCCAACCGCTATGTCTTTTATCAGGATGTTCTCTGCCCTATTCTTGATAGACACATGACACCTGAACAGGACAGGCCACACTTTGCTCAGGCAGCTGAGACGCTTGCTGAAATCAAAGAAAAAGCAGGCATTTATGCTTATCTCTTTGAAACTCAGGTCCAGTTGAACCAGATTTTAAGCAGTAAAGTGGATGTGGGACGACGCATTCGTCAGGCCTACCAAACAAACGATAAAGAAAGTCTGCAATCAATCGCCAGACAAGAATTACCACAACTCAGAAGTGAGATTGAAAACTTCCATGCCCTCTTTAGCCAACAATGGCTGAAAGAAAACAAGGTCTTTGGTTTGGATACGGTCGATATCCGTATGGGCGGACTCTTACAACGCATCAAGAGAGCAGAAAGTCGCATCGAGGCTTATCTGGCAGGTCAGATTGACCGCATCGACGAGCTAGAAGTCGAAATCCTTCCGTTTAATGATTTTTATGGAGACAAGAACTTCGCAGCAACTACAGCCAATCAGTGGCATACCATTGCGACAGCTTCGACCATTTATACGACATAGGCTAGGCATTTATCACAAACAGTTAAACATCTCCTTTTAAATACATGGAGATGTTTTTTGATTTGGAGATAGGGAAGGAGTATAATGAAGGTAGAAAGATAGTTTGGAGGTCTGACCATGAAAAAGCTACTACTAGTCCTAGCTACTAGCATGCTAGTCTTATCTGCCTGCCATAAAATGACAGAGGATGGAGCAACTAGTCCGTCAATACCAAGGGAGCAACAAACCAAGGAAACAACCAACTATTTTCACTACCTAGCAGATTCCTATCAAAAGGCTTTTTCGCATGAAAAAGATCATAAGGATACAACCGTCCAATCACCTATAGCTGCCACAGTTGCAGCCATGGAAGAACTCCAGTTATCTAATCCGACTGATCAAGCCTTGATTATGAAGAACTACTCAGATTTTCAGAAGTTAATTCAATACAATACTGAAAAGTGGGAGGAAGAGTTTGCAAGCTGGGCTTCTTCTATGGGGCAGTCCTATCATAGACTAGAGCATGCAAACTTTGATGAAAAAAATGAACTCATCAAAAAATTAGAAACAACAACTGTGTCTCAGAAAAGTGTCAAATGGAATATTTTTGGAGTATCGAGTGACAATGCCTATGATTACTTGGTTTTGGATGCCTACTATGACAATCAGGACAAACATTGCTACCTATTTACACTGAAGGATGGGCAAGCACAGGTCTTGCATACCGATAAGACACTGGAAACTATCCCTACTGCAAATTTTGAAGAGACTGAAAACACAGATTTAGCGCAACGTTTTAAGGAATTTCTATTAAAAACAAGTGTAACTACAGAGAGCGAGCCAGATACAGATAATAGTTCTTTAATAGACAAGATAAAAACAACCATGGAATCCTATTCGGATAGTACAGGTGAAGGATTCAAGTCAACTAATTTGGCCACCTACGGTAATTACTATGGACTTGCAGTGCCAGACCAGATGATGCAATTTGGACAAGTAGATGGGGTGAATTATACTTTTAAATGGTATGGCTATATTGCAGGTTCAGGTTCTGGGCGGTTCGATATCCTAGCTTGCTATGTGAATGAAGCAGGGACAGAGGTGATTCTCTTTGGCTATAAGAATGGCAATCCTGTTCTTTTACATACAGAAGGAAGACCAGAGATTGAGAAAAACGAATCGGGGGCTATCATAAATGCCCAGATTCATTTTGTCGAGTTTCATCACCCAATATTAGAACAAGTTTTCGATTAGCAAAGCGGAAATACACTTATCGCATGCAAAGTGTTTCTCGTGAAACCTATTTCTTATAAAAAACTTCTCTACATAAAATAATTTGTGGAGTTTTTTCTATAATTAGTAGTTTAACCTGACCTTCAAATAGGAGTATACTAATAATGTAATCGTTATCAAACCTAAAAATTCGATGAAATCAGTTTTTAGGAATAAAAAGGGAGGAAATTATGAAAAAGTTTTCAAAGACCTTGAGAGATAACTGGATCTTTCTCTTGATGGTTTTACCAGGGGCTCTCTGGCTGATTCTATTCTTTTACATTCCAGTATTTGGGAATGTGGTCGCCTTTAAAGACTACCATATGACCAGTAATGGTTTCATAGATAGTATTGTGAATAGTAAATGGGTCGGGTTAGATAATTTCAGATTCTTGTTTAGTTCAAAAGATGCCTTTATCATCACTCGAAATACTGTTCTTTACAATCTCGGCTTCATCTTTATCGGTTTGATTGTATCAGTAGGGATTGCCATTATCCTCAGTGAGCTTCGCTCTAAGAGAATGGTTAAGATTTTCCAAACGTCCATGTTATTCCCTTACTTCTTGTCATGGGTTATCATCAGTTTCTTTACAGATGCCTTCCTAAACATTGACAAAGGGGTTTTCAACCATTTCCTAACCTCCATTGGCATGAAGGAAGTCAACTTCTACGCTGACTTAGGCATTTGGCCATATCTTCTCCTTTTCCTTGGTATTTGGAAAGGCTTTGGATATAGCAGTGTCATGTACTATGCGACGATCATGGGAATTGATCCAACCTACTACGAAGCAGCAACAGTGGACGGGGCTAGCAAGTGGCAACGCATTCGCAATGTAACCATTCCTCAGTTGACTCCGCTTGTAACAGTCTTGACCATCCTTGCAGTCGGAAATATCTTCCGTGCAGACTTCGGTCTCTTCTATCAAATCCCACACAATGCTGGTCAGCTTTACAATGTAACCAACGTTTTGGACGTATATGTCTTTAATGGTTTGACTCAGACAGCAGATATCGGTATGGCTTCAGCAGCTGGTCTTTATCAATCCGTTGTCGGCTTGATCCTGGTTATCCTATCAAACTTGCTTGCAAGACGAGTTGATCCAAACTCAGCTTTGTTCTAGAAAGGAGGAGAATATGGCAGAAAAGAAAATTAAAAAAGAAAAAATTGATAATGTCGGCATTCACTCCTTTAGTAAGAAGGCAGATATCTTCTTTAGTATCATCTCTGGTTTGATTGCTCTTTCTTGTATCTTGCCCTTTATCTTCGTTATCATCATTTCGGTGACAGACGAAAAGAGCATCCTCCAGTATGGATATAGCTTTTTCCCATCACAGTTTGGATTAGATGGTTTTGAGTTCTTGGCTCAGTTTAAGGATAAAATCCTCCAAGCGCTCTTTATCTCAGTCTTTGTAACAGTAGTCGGGACAGTGACCAACGTCTTCATCACAACCACTTATGCCTACGCCATCTCACGGACAACCTTTAAGTACCGCAGATTCTTTACGATCTTTGCCCTTCTTAGTATGTTGTTCAATGCTGGTTTGGTACCAGGCTATATCGTGGTGACTCGTTTGCTTCAACTTGGTGATACGGTTTGGGCCCTGATTGTTCCAATGCTCCTCTCACCATTCAACATCATCTTGATGCGTTCCTTCTTCAAGAAGACCATTCCAGAAGCTATTCTCGAATCCGCTCGTATCGATGGAGCCAGTGAAGCTCGGATCTTCTTCCAGATCTGTTTGCCATTGTCACTTCCAGGTATCGCAACTATCACGCTTTTGACAGCACTTGGTTTCTGGAACGACTGGTTCAACGCCCTTCTTTACATCAAGAGTGATAACTTGTATCCATTGCAATATTTGCTCATGCAAATTCAGCAAAATATGGACTACATTGCAAAAGCAGTCGGCCTATCTGGCCAACTGGGGGTTGCTCTACCGAAAGAAACAGGTCGTATGGCCATGGTTGTTGTTGCAACCCTTCCAATCGCGATTCTGTACCCATTCTTCCAACGCTACTTTGTTAAAGGGTTGACGATCGGTGGTGTGAAAGAATAGCACTTACTGAGAAACACCGTTTCTCCCTTCCCAACTTCATCTTAGTGACTGAAGTTACAAATTATTAAATCGTTTATAAGTTTAAAAATAAAAAAGGAGTTTTTATCATGAAAAACTGGAAAAAATATGCTTTTGCATCTGCTAGCGTAGTCGCTTTGGCTGCAAGCCTTGCCGCTTGTGGAAACCTTTCAGGTAACAACAAAAAAGCTGCTGACTCAGCTTCAGGTGACAAACCTGTTCTTAAAATGTACCAAATCGGTGACAAACCAGACAACTTGGATGAATTGCTAGAAAATGCCAACAAAATCATCGAAGAAAAAGTTGGTGCTAAATTGGATATCCAATACCTTGGATGGGGTGACTACGGTAAGAAAATGTCAGTTATCACATCATCAGGTGAAAACTACGATATTGCCTTTGCAGATAACTATGTTGTAAATGCTCAAAAAGGTGCTTACGCTGACTTGACTGATTTGTATAAGAAAGAAGGAGCAGAGCTTTACAAAGCACTTGACCCAGCTTACATCAAAGGGAACACTGTAAACGGTAAGATTTACGCTGTTCCAGTTGCAGCCAACGTTGCATCATCTCAAAACTTTGCCTTTAATGGCGCTCTTCTTGCCAAATATGGTATCGATATTTCAGGTGTCACTTCATACGAAACACTTGAACCAGTCTTGAAACAAATCAAAGAAAAAGCTCCAGACGTAGTACCATTTGCGGTTACGAAGAACTTTATCCCATCTGATAACTTTGACTACCCAGTACCAAACGGACTTCCATTTGTTATCGACCTTGAAGGAGACACTACTAAGATTGTAAACCGTTACGAAGTACCTCGTTTCAAAGAACACTTGAAGACTCTTCACAAATTCTATGAAGCTGGATACATTCCAAAAGACGTAGCAACAAGCGACACTTCATTTGACCTTCAACAAGATACTTGGTTCGTTCGTGAAGAAACAGTAGGACCAGCTGACTACGGTAACAGCTTGCTTTCACGTGTTGCCAACAAAGACATCCAAATCAAACCAATCACTAACTTTATCAAGAAAAACCAAACAACACAAGTTGCTAACTTTGTTATCTCAAACAACTCTAAGAACAAAGAAAAATCAATGGAAGTGTTGAATCTCTTGAACACAAACCCAGAACTCTTGAACGGTCTTGTTTACGGTCCAGAAGGCAAGAACTGGGAAAAAGTTGAAGGTAAAGAAAACCGTGTTCGCGTCCTTGATGGATACAAAGGAAACACTCACATGTCAGGTTGGAACACTGGTAACAACTGGATCCTTTACATCAACGAAAACGTTACAGACCAACAAATTGCAGATTCTAAGAAACAATTGGCAGAAGCTAAAGAATCTCCAGCACTTGGATTCATCTTTAACACTGACAGTGTGAAATCTGAAATTTCAGCAATTTCTAACACAATGCAACAATTCGATACAGCTATCAACACTGGTACTGTAGACCCAGATAAAGCAATTCCAGAATTGATGGAAAAATTGAAATCTGAAGGTGCCTACGAAAAAGTATTGAACGAAATGCAAAAACAATACGACGAATTCTTGAAAAACAAAAAATCATAAGATCGATTGATTTCGTGTATTCATTCCTAATTCCTAAAAATGTGATCACTGCCTTCCTTAGTCCTCTAGGGGAGGTAGTGATTTTTAGGATGTAAAAATGAAAGTAGCAATTCTGAGAGTTTAGGTGATGGGATACACATATATCTATAGGGGATTTATTATGAAAAAATATCGTCTTCTTTTCAAAATGAGTGCTGTCTTCTCTTACCTATTTTTCGTATTTGGTCTTTCTCAGCTGACTCTTATCGTCCAAAACTATTGGCAATTTTCTTCTCAGATAGGAAATTTCTTCTGGATTCGAAATATCTTGAGTTTGCTATTTAGTGGAGTCATGATTGGGATTCTTGTTAAGACAGGCCATGGCTATCTCTTTCGCGTTTCGAGAAAAAAATGGCTCTGGTATTCAATCCTAACAGCCCTAGTAGCGGTAGCTCATATATTTTTTAATATTCAAACAGCTAGACACGTTCAGTCAACTGCTGAAGGTTGGGCCGTATTGATCGGTTATAGTGGGACTAACTTTGCCGAGCTAGGTATCTATATAACTCTGTTCTTTCTAGGGCCACTGATGGAAGAGTTGCTCTATAGAGGATTACTTCAACACGCCTTCTTTAAAGATTCGAGATTTGGTCTTGATTTGATCCTTCCGTCTATTTTGTTTGCTCTCCCTCATTTTTCAAGCCTGCCTAGTCTGTTAGATATCTTCGTCTTTGCAACACTTGGAATCATCTTTGCTGGTTTGACCCGTTATACCAAGAGCATTTATCCTTCCTATGCGGTGCATGTGATCAATAATATTGTAGCGACCTTGCCATTTTTGCTGACTTTTTTACATAGGGTGTTTGGGTAAAATATTAGCATGAGAGTTAGGAATTATAGTTTTTCAATTTATAAGCGAATTTCAGGAGGAAAATGAGAATGACACCATTAAAATGGTTCGCTGGAGGAAGCGAAAGGCGTTGTGAAGCCATGACCATCATTGATCATCTATTGGAAGATATAAAGGCTGCGCCTCAACTTGCTCCCCTGAAAAATCAGTTAGTGATTTATAAAAAACGATTAGAGGATGATGGAACCTCTACTCCATTTATTCTGAGCCAAATGAACATCGACATCTCACGTGTATTAATTGACAACAAGTTGTGTTTGTCAGAAAGTCAAGCTAAGCAAATCAAAAAATTGAGAGGATTATCTGCGATTCGCTATGGTTACTGATGAAGTGCAGGGACAGGGCGTTTTCTATAAATTTCCGGTCAAATAAATTGCATTCGTTTTCTCAAGTGGGTATACTAGTATAGTTGAATGAAAAATTCTGAAAATTTAAGAATAGAAAAGAGAACAAATCTTATGGCAAAAGATATTCGTGTCTTACTTTACTACCTCTATACTCCAATTGAAAATGCAGAGCAATTTGCGGCAGACCACTTGGCTTTCTGTAAATCAATCGGTCTCAAAGGCCGTATCTTAGTCGCTGACGAGGGAATCAACGGAACCGTTTCAGGTGACTATGAAACAACACAAAAATACATGGACTACGTTCACAGCCTCCCAGGAATGGAAGACCTCTGGTTTAAGATTGACGAAGAAAATGAACAAGCCTTCAAGAAGATGTTTGTTCGCTACAAGAAAGAAATTGTTCACCTTGGTTTAGAAGACAATGACTTTGACAACGACATCAACCCACTTGAAACAACGGGTGCTTACTTGTCTCCAAAAGAGTTCAAAGAAGCCCTTCTTGACGAAGATACAGTGGTTCTTGACACACGTAACGATTATGAGTACGATCTAGGACATTTCCGCGGTGCCATCCGTCCAGACATCCGCAACTTCCGTGAGTTGCCACAATGGGTTCGTGACAACAAGGAAAAATTCATGGACAAGCGTGTCGTGGTTTACTGTACAGGTGGCGTTCGCTGTGAGAAATTCTCAGGCTGGATGGTTCGTGAAGGCTACAAAGATGTCGCCCAATTGCACGGAGGAATCGCAACCTACGGTAAAGACCCAGAAGTCCAAGGCGAGCTTTGGGATGGGAAAATGTACGTCTTTGACGAGCGTATCGCAGTTGATGTCAACCATGTTAACCCAACCATCGTAGGGAAAGACTGGTTTGATGGAACACCATGTGAACGTTATGTCAACTGTGGAAATCCCTTCTGTAACCGTCGTATCTTGACATCAGAAGAAAACGAAGACAAGTACCTTCGTGGATGCTCACACGAGTGCCGTGTTCACCCACGCAACCGCTATGTTTCAGAAAATGAATTGACACAAGCAGAAGTTGTGGAGCGCTTAGCTGCTATCGGTGAAAGCTTGGATCAGGTCGCTTCAGTATAAAGCAAACAGCCTTCAGGGGCTGTTTTTCTATGCTTTTTATCTAAAAATCTAAAGTTTGTTTCTGTATCTTTCAGGAAAATAGGTTATACTGTGTGTAAACGATTTCAAAGGAGGTCAGTTATGGCGAAAACATTTTTTATCCCAAATAAAGAAAGCATTCTAGGACAACAGGAGGTTTTGACTGCCAAGTCTATCTTAGCCTTGGTAGAGGGCTTGGAGTCACACAGTTATGATGCGGTCTATCTCCGTCAGCCCCTCAATCGTCTCGAATACATGGAGTGTGGGATTGTAGGTCAGTCGCAATTTCTCTTTAAAGTGAACTATGCGGATAGTCGAAAAGGTTATCAAGTGGTGATTCCAGACTTCCTTACCAGAGCGGACTGGGAGATTGTAGAGACTCTTCTACAGGCCCTATCTGGCAAGTTGGGGGAAGCGGTAGAAGGGTTTGACTTTGAAGCTTATTTCCGACAAACGGTCAAGCATTATCTAGCTGACAAAGCAACGCGTCTAGTCTATTGCCAAGGGCTCTTGTCCCCTATCTATCTCAATAAGGAATACCTCGAGAGCTTTTTAGCTGAGGATGGATTGGCACGTTTTGAAGAGCTGGTCAATAAGGTTCAAGGATCTGATGCCTACCTTGCCAGTGTGAAATTTTACCCAGACGCCCAAGGCAAGGTGCACGGTATCTATCACCTAGCCCAGGGAGTCAAGACGATTTTGCCAAAGGAACCCTTTGTACCAGTGCCTTATACCGAGCAGCTGGCAGGCAAGGAGCTTGTTTGGGAGATTGACCTAGTGAAGATTTCTGGTGATGGCTCAAAAGCAGAAGACTACGAATCCATCGCTCGCTTGGATTACGCAAAATTCCTAGAGTCACTACCAACAGCATTTTACCAGCAACTAGATGCTAATCAATTAGAAGTACAATCCATCCTAGGACAAGATTTTGAAGGATTGGCAACCATCGAATAGACACTGTCCAAAAAAGAGTAAGCATAAAAATCCCTGTCATTAATGAATGGCAGGGATTTTGGTTAAAAGAATGTCAGGATGCGAAGGTAGTCCACTGTCAGGGCTAACTCTGCAATGAGGAAGGGTAAGAGAATAGCGCCATCAAGTAAGACAGCTAGCAGGAATCGATAAAATGGGTCGAGGCTACTGGTCTTACTTGGCTTGCTAATCACAAAGAGATTGCCAAGGGCAAAGATGGCCATGCTTAGAAGAGTGAGGATGCCAGCAAATCGCAAGCCACCAAAGAGTGCAAAGAAACTTGCTAGAGCTGTTAGGACAAGTGGGATAGCAAAGAGTCTGCTGTAACGATCAAAGGCTTCTTGGAATGTAAAGTCGCTCTCCTGGTCCAGTACACGTCGGACAGTAAAGCCTCCCAAAATGATGGAAAAGTAAAATAGAGCGCTAGCGACCAGAATCGAAAGCCCAGCAAAGAGATCTAAAGGTGGGAGCTGATTAGGAGAACCATTAGCAATAGAAATCATATAGCCATAGTAGAGGCGCTTGATATGATAGATACTAAAGAAAAGGTTAATCGAGGACAGAAGAGTGAGCAGGGCAAAGACACTGTAACGATGCTTTTGATCTGTAGTCTTGCTAGCAGTTGGTTCTTGGATAGCATCCAGTAGCCAAGTCCAAAATAGTGCGATTTCTTTTTTTAATCGGGCAGTTTTACGAGGGTCAATATCTGGGATATAGGGGCTCTCTAAAGCTTTGCTGAGGATGCTTTTCTCTTTTACAGAGTTTTCTTGGTTGCGTTCCTCTTCAGCTTTCCCTTCTCCCTCTTCCTCGGTTTGGGTTTCCTCAATCATTTCGGGAGCTTCCTCCTCATGCGTTTCCAACTCTTTAGGTGAGACAGGTGTTTCTTCGTTTGCTTGTGGTTCGGTCTCCACAGTTTCCGAAATCTCTGGCTCGTTGGGCTGGTTTTCCGATTTCGTCTGAGCTGATTTCTTCTCAAGATCGGCACTTTCAAACCATTCTTGTGTCATGGTGGAACCTCCTTTTTTATGGTCGTTTTCTATTTTTAGATTAGCAGATGAAAGCGTTTTTGTCAATGGTTTCTAGATGGAGCAGAGTGCTCCTCTTTAGGTAGGTAGATATCCTGGTTGGCTTTTGCAATGAGTAAATCCTTGATATCTGCTTTTTCGGTTTTATAAGGGTTGGCAAGTACATTCTCTTTTTGTCCACGATGTTCTTCTTTGGGTTGACGATAGATACCACCATGCTGAGAAGAAATTTCTAGATTGATACGGTCGGTCTCTTTCTGGGAGAGAATGAGTTGTAGAGTTGAATAAGCCTCTAGCTCGACCTTGCCGTGAACTTGGATATTTTCAGCATAGATGTGTGCTCCCTCCGTCTTGACCTGACTATCTGTCAATTCGGCATCAAAGATATTGATGATATGAGGTGCCGTCAGTGAACTGTTCTTGATAGAACTTTCTGTTAGTCTTAAGAGATAGCCTTTTGTTTTGATTGTCGCATTTTCAAGATTGGCTTGACGAATATTGGTTTGTCCACGATTGGCTGAGACGGTGATAGCTTGTAGCTTTCTTCCTTTAGGTAGGGAGAGAACGACTTCGTCAAAACGATTAGAATAGTTGCTAGCGATACGAAGTAGGCCTTCGATTCCTGAGCCGAGAAAACGATGTTGGGAGGCTTGTTTGTCAGTGACGCTCAGTGTTTTGTCACTCATGCCAGTAGTCAAATCGTGACGGCCAGATACTGACGGATGATAGCTGATGTGGATCTTGTCATCTACAGACTCTGTGATGGTCAGGCTATGTTCTTCAAGGGCTAGATCAAGTTTTTCCACTTCATTTCCAAAGGTCACTTCTTCGGTACGATTGTCATAGATGGGGTCTTTTGACATGGCAAGCAAACTTTGAATACCATTGGACTGGGCGCCTACAATAATCATGATAAAACCAAGGATTGTAGAAACCACACCAAAGATGAGAAATCCTTTCGTCAATTTACGCATGTCTGTCACCTCTCTTTCCTTTTTTAAGAATCCATTGCACCAAGCGGACGATTAGGAGGCCAAAGAAACGAGCTACATAGGAGATGCCTAATAGAACAAGAGAAGAAGCACCGATAGCAAGCAAACCGGCCCCAAAAATCAAGATAAAGGCAGATTTGGCTTCGACCAGAACACTAAAGCTCTCTATGATAAAGAGTCCACCTAGCAGGATACCCGTCACCGAAACAGCGAAAAAGGCTAGAATGACGGAGACAGCTGCGATAAAAATACCGATGATGGCCATGAGGATGCCGATCCCAACCGGAATTCCGATAGGAGCTACTAGCAGGGCCAAGAGGGCAATGTGTAGCAGTTGGCGGTCATTCTTTTGAGCAGGGGCTTCATTGACTTTCTTGTCGAGAAGATCAGAAAGGATATCATGGGCAGCTTCTTTTGGAGTTCCCAGACTGGCAATGAGTTCCTCTTCGCCCTCTGAACCCGCATCGTCAAATAGTTCCTTAAAGTAGTCCATGGCTTCGATGCGGTCAGCTTCAGGTAGTTTATGGAGATAGGTTTCTAACTGAGTCAGATAGTCAGTTCTTGTCATGGCGGATACTCCCTTCTATGATGCCGTTGACGGTGTCGGTATAGAGCGTCCACTCTTCCTTTAGAGTAACGAGCTGCTCTACACCCCGATTGGTCAAGGAATAGTATTTGCGCATACGCCCCTGAAACTCTCTAGAGTAGGTGGTCAGAAAGCCACTGGCTTCCAATTTTTTGAGAATGGGATAGAGCGTGGATTCTTTGATATTGGCGATGAGTTTAATGGTTTGGCTAATCTCATAACCATAAGAATCCCCCTGCTCCAGTACAGCCAAGATGAGAAACTCAATCAAGGCAGAGGATGTTGGGAAGTACATGGGAAACCTCCTTTATATTATATAAAAATTTTATATATACTCTTTTCAAATATATTGTATCTCAAGTTAAAAGCCCTGTCAAGAAATATGTGTAAAAATTTTATATATAAAAAACTCCTAGTAAAAACTAGAAGTTTAGAGAATGTTGTCAGACTTTATCTAAATTTTATCGTAGATTTTTTATACTTAATTTCCTTATCTAAAAGTTTTAATAAGGGAGTCACGTACTCAGGATTTGGAAACTTAGGACCGAAAATGACTTCCCCGATTTGAATTGAATTTTTTCGTTCTACATAAAGTTTACCTACCCCAGAAGTTTTGTCAATTTTGATTTCCTTATTGCTAGGATCTAGGTTCGCATAGCGTAAGATACGAAGTTCGTTTTCATATTTGTAATCAACAGATTTAAATAAGTAGCGAATTTCTTCTATACATTCAGCAATAGCATTTTGATAGTTCTCCTCCGTAATTTTTGAACCGATATCTAGTTTTTCTTTTAAACTATTCAACAATTTTTCTAATTCTTCTATTTCGGACTTACCAAATAGTTCGGTTTGTTCAAGTTCTATATCTTCACCTATATTTTTAACATAGGCAATTCGGTAGAGATAATCACGATTCCCTTTTGAATCACTATCTTTTTCTACAGAATTCAGTTCAGTTCCTTCATCATTAACAGTATCGACTGAATTTTCACTTTCACTCCGAAAGATAGATTTTTCAAAACCAATATTTAATTCAGATTTCAGTAAATACATCTTATCAGAGAATTCTAAAAAGTTTTTTTCTCGACGCCAAGAAACATCATTGAAAGATGAAAATCTAGAAAAGTCATCCTCCCGAAGTACAAGACAAACACCTTTGGCATCATCACCATACTGGGACCACATAGCTAGATCATCTGTTTTATTAGTAAAACTCATTAAAAACCATGAGCTTGGCTCCAAAGCATCTCGTCTATCTAAGCCCAATATCTTTTCTATAATGATACCTTCCTCAGGATCATTCATATAATTCGCATTATTCAAACGAGTTTTTCCAACTATAGAAAAGCTTGATTCCTCCTTCTGATCCAATAAACTTTGAAGAACGCTCCCTTTAGTGTAATGGCCGAACTTAAGATTTTTATTTTTATCTTCATTTTTCAATCCAAGTTGGTATTTGATTTTTTGAACATACTGGTAAATAGACAGTAAGTTTTTTAGTTCATTCGAGTCCTCTTTATAACGCTTTGCCCACGTTTGTAAAATAGCATATTTAGTATTATTTAAAAGACCTTCTCTTAGGATAAAGTTGAATAGCTTGTACTCCTCGCTGTCACAAACATTATCATTACTAAAAAATAAATCATCAAAATTTTGTATCATAAATTCGGAAAATTTATCATAAAGTGTTTTGATTGTTTCTATTGTTTGAAGACGTTCACTTAACTCTGTTTGGTGTTCAAATAAGCTCGCTAAGAACATAGCATATATAAAAGCAATCTCTTCAGATTCTTGGAAGCGTTCATGTTTATGCAATCCCTTTAATTTCTTAGCAGTAGTCACCAGTTCATTCAACTCAGTCTGCTTGGTTGATAAATTGAACAAAGTCATAGCATACATTTCTGCTATATCATGCGATTCAGGGAATTGTTGCTGCAAGACCTGTAAGTTCTCAGCAGTAGCCGCCCGCTCTTTCAACTCAGGCTGCTTGTCTGATAAATTAGCCAAAATCCTGGCAAATGCCTCTGCTATATCATGCGATTCAGGGAATTTTTGCAGTAATTTCTCTAATTTTTTGACAGTAGCTTCGATTTCTTTCAGCCCAATTTGCTTGATTGATAAATTGACCAAAATCACGGCATAACGTAAAGCAATTTCTTCAGACTGATTGAACTGCTCAAAAATTTGTTTGACTGAATTCACAGTCTTGCCTAGTTCTTCTACATTTACTTGTTCAACTGACAAATTGAACAAAATCCTAGCAAATGCTTCTGCTATATCATGTGAATCCTGGAATTGTTGCTGTAATTTCTCTAGTTTTTTAGCAGTAGTCATCCGTTCCTTCAACACAGTCTGCTTGGTTGATAAATTGACCAAAATCCAAGCATACCGCAACGCAATGTCTTCTGATTCAGGGTATTGTTCATAAATTATTCTTGCCTTTTCTGCTAGAGCTTCACAGGAAGACCTATCTGTCTCCTCGGCTGATAAGTCAACGAGTTTATCTAACTTTACTTTACTTAGATACCAATTGTATTTCTGTTCATCCATTCTATGCACCTCGTTTAAAATAGTAGCTATCTTATAAACTAATTTATTTTTCGTATGACAATTAGTTTCTATACATCTTATTATATCAAAAACGCCATTTTTCTGCTAACAGATCGAGGGTGCTTTTGTTGATAGAAGCACCAAAAAAGCCAGACAGAGTCTAGCTTTGCATTGCTTATATCTGAGAAGTATTTTAGAAAAATTAAAGTATCTTATCAGCCCGATCCACCATAAAGAGCGAGACGGTCATGATGATATCAACAGCTAGAAGGGCAAGGACAGCTGGGATCCAAGATTGGAAAAGTTCAAAACTGTAACCAAACAAGGTAGGTCCAAAAGCAGCTAAGATATATCCACCTGTTTGCGCTAGTCCTGATAGCTGAGCTGTCTTTTCAGGAGAACTGGTTTTAAGAGAGAAGCAAACCATGAGGTAGGGGAAGAGGGCGCTGCAGGCCGTTCCGATCAAGAGGTGGACGACTAACCAGTAGAGGAAGCTGCTACTTGGATACAAGAGCATGGCAATTCCTGTCATCCCAGCGATAGAGATAATTGCCAGCATGATTCGACGGCGACCATCTGATAGACGAGTCGTCAGACTTGGAACAGTCATTGAAAAAGGAATGCTGATCAGTGAGAAAATAGAAGCAAGAAGAGCCGCATCCTTATTAGAAAGACCAGCACCAATGGCAATCGTTGGCAACCAGGTCATACTTGTATAAAAGAGCAAGGACTGAAGCCCGCCAAAGATAATGATAGCCCAAACATCTTTACTTTTTAGAATATTCTCTTTGACTTGCTTTTCTTTTTGGCTTTCTAGGTGGTGGTTGTGGCGATGATTTGGCAACCAGACTAGCAGAGTGACCAGACAGAGAAAGCTGAGAACGAGGATGAGGCCCTTCCAAGAACTAGCTTGGGTGATAGGGACGGATAGATAAGAAGCGATGGCTGTCGAAATTCCCATGGCAGTGACATAGAGAGTTGTTAGGAAACTAATCTTTTGAGGCTGATTTGCCTGGATCATACTTGGGAGGAGTACATTGAAGATCGCGATGCTTGCTCCGATGATTAGAGTTCCTAGATAGAGAAGGGGCAGATTGAAGATCCGAATGACAGAGCCAATAGTTAAGAGAAGGAGACAGTAAGTAAAGAGATGTTCCAACCCGATTTTTTGTGCCAAGCGGCTTGCAAAAGCAGAGAAAAGAGCAAACATCAAGAGAGGGAGACTGGTTAAAATCCCAAGAGAGCTAACCTCAACTCCTAGTCCCTGAGCGATATCTCCTAAAATGGTTGGAAGAGCAGTAAAAGGAGAGCGTAAAACAGTCCCGATTAAGACAATTCCTAGAACAAAAAAGAGTGATTGTTTTTTCATAAAAACCTCGATAAGATGATTTTAATAACAGCTTATTTTAAGGTTTTTTCCTTATAATGTCAAGTAATGACAGCCAAGACAGTTCAATCAATGGAAGTGAAAATAGAGTGAAAGGGGACGGATTTCTTTACCAGAATTTTTCTTGATTTGAGATAAAAATAGGAAACTAGGAAATTTTGTGATAAAATAGTGGAAGGAAATCTATAAATTGGAGAAAAACTGTGTCTGAAAAGCAAAAAATCAGCGTCTTGATGTCGGTCTATGTAAAGGAAAATCCGACATTTTTGAGAGATGCTATCAAGAGTATTCAAAACCAGACCTTGAAACCAAGTGAGCTTGTTCTTGTTGAGGACGGGCCGCTCACGCCCGAACTCTATCAGGTGCTAGATGAAGTGGAAGCGCAGTCAGAGATTCCAGTTAAGCGTTGCCCCTTGGAAGAAAATCAAGGTTTAGGTTTGGCTCTTCGATACGGTGTTTTACAGTGTCAGTACGATATCATCGCTCGTATGGATACAGATGATATAGCGGTAGCTGACCGCTTTGAAAAGCAAGTCCAACTAATGGAAGAGAAAAATCTGGATCTCTTAGGTGGGCATATTGCAGAATTTATTGACAATCCTGACGAGATTGTTTCTTACCGTCGTGTCCCAACTCAGCACGCAGACATTGTGGCTTATCAGAGAATGAGAAGCGCCTTCAACCACATGACAGTCATGTTCAAAAAGGACATGGTCCTCAAGGCGGGCAACTACGAAGACGGACTTTATATGGAGGATGACCTCCTTTGGCTCAATATGATTGCTGCAGGTGCCAAGACTGGGAACCTAGATCAAATCTTGTGTAAGGTTCGTGTCGGTGCAGGGATGTTTGAGCGTCGAGGTGGCTTGCGTTACCTCAAACTCTATCGCCAGGCTCGTCAGCGCATGCTTGAAAGAGGGCAAATTTCTTACATGGAATATGCGAAAAGCATTGCCATTCAGGCGATTGCGGCACTTTGTCCAGGCTTTGTACGTCAGTTTATTTTTGTGAAATTATTAAGAAAAAATAAATAGTATTGTAAAAGATAAAATAGCCAAAAAATGTTATAATGACGGTATATTTGTTTGCATTCTTTTAAGAAAGAGTAAATTCCTATGAATAAAAAACTAACAGATTATGTGATTGATCTGGTTGAAATTTTAAATAAACAGCAAAAGCAGGTGTTCTGGGGTGTATTTGATATTATTAGTATGGTGGTTTCCATCATCGTGTCTTACATTCTCTTTTATGGCTTGATTAACCCAGCGCCTGTGGACTATGTTATCTATACTGGTTTGGCTTTCCTCTTCTATCAAATTATGATTGGATTTTGGGGGCTCAATGCGAGTATTAGTCGCTATAGTAAAATCACAGATTTCTTAAAAATCTTTTTTGGTGTAACCGTCAGCAGCATTGTCTCTTACGGACTCTGCTACGCTTTTCTTCCTCTATTTTCTATCCGGTTCATCATACTCTTTATCTTATTGAGTACCTTCCTGATCTTACTCCCTCGTATCACTTGGCAGTTGATTTATTCTAAGCGCAAGCAGGGAAGTGGGGAGGGCGAACACCGCCGTACCTTCTTGATCGGTGCTGGTGATGGTGGGGCCCTCTTTATGAACAGCTACCAACACCCAACTAGTGACCTTGAGTTAGTGGGAATTTTGGATAATGATGAGAAGAAAAAGGGACAAAAACTAGGTGGAATTTCCGTTTTGGGTTCTTATGATAATCTGCCTGAATTGGCCAAACGTCACCAAATCGAGCGTGTCATCGTAGCCATCCCTTCGCTTGACCCGTCAGAGTACGAACGTATCCTGCAGATGTGTAATAAACTCGGTATCAAATGTTACAAGATGCCCAAGGTTGAGACAGTTGTTCAGGGGCTTCACCAACCAGGTAGTGGTTTCCAGAAAATTGACATCACAGACCTTTTGGGCCGTCAAGAAATTCGTCTTGACGAATCGCGTCTTGGTGCAGAGCTTACAGGTAAGACTATCTTGGTGACAGGAGCAGGTGGTTCGATTGGTTCGGAGATTTGTCGTCAAGTCAGTCGCTTCAATCCTGAACGCGTGATTTTGCTTGGACATGGCGAAAATTCCATCTACCTCGTTTATCATGAATTGATCCGTACATTCCAAGGGATTGATTATGTTCCTGTTATTGCAGATATTCAGGACTATGACCGTCTCTTGCAGGTATTTGAACAGTACAAACCAGCCATTGTCTACCATGCTGCCGCTCACAAGCACGTTCCGATGATGGAGCGCAATCCAAAAGAAGCCTTCAAGAACAATATCCTCGGAACCTACAATGTTGCCAAGGCTGTTGATGCAGCCAAAGTACCTAAGATGGTCATGATTTCGACTGACAAGGCGGTCAATCCACCGAATGTTATGGGCGCAACCAAGCGTGTGGCAGAGTTGATTGTCACTGGCTTTAACCAACGTAGCAAATCGACCTACTGTGCAGTCCGTTTTGGGAATGTTCTCGGTAGCCGTGGTAGCGTGATTCCTGTCTTTGAACGCCAGATTGCTGAAGGTGGCCCTGTAACGGTCACAGACTTCCGCATGACACGTTACTTCATGACTATTCCAGAGGCTAGCCGTCTAGTAATCCATGCTGGCGCTTATGCCAAGGACGGAGAAGTCTTTATCCTCGATATGGGCAAACCAGTCAAGATCTATGATTTGGCTAAGAAAATGGTGCTTCTAAGCGGGCACACGGAAAGTGAAATTCCAATCGTTGAGGTCGGTATCCGCCCGGGTGAAAAACTCTATGAAGAACTCTTGGTTTCGACCGAATTGGTTGATAACCAAGTCATGGACAAGATTTTCGTTGGTAAGGTAAATGTCATGCCACTAGAAGCCATCAATCAGAAAATTGAGGAGTTCCGTTCACTCAGTGGAGATGAGCTTAAAGAAGCGATCATTTCCTTTGCAAATGAAACAACCCATATTGAGTAATAGTGACTCATACAATTAAATATAAATCAAAGACCAAGGTTTTGTATAGACAGAACCTTGGTCTTTTTACTCTGTAGTTTGAAGATATTAGCTTGTTATAGCTGACTGATGATATCATCGATTGTACGGGCAATCCAGTCAGGTTGATAGCTGAGCAAATCAGCCTCTTCTCCAAATCCCCAAGTAACAGCGAACTTTTTGATGCTAGTTTCTTGGGCTCCAATCATATCAAACTTGGTATCTCCGATGATAAGGACTTGGTCTGCAGGGAGTTGATGCGTTTGCAAGGCAAAACGGATGACATCCGCCTTGTGTGGCGTTTCCGGACTAGAGCCGTAAATGCCATCAAAGAAATGATGGATTCCCAGATTTTTAGTCATATCATGAGCAGTAGGAGTATTCTTTGTTGTAGTGATGTAGAGAGGGTAGTTTTGTGAAAGTTCTTGGAGTAATTCCGTTATTCGGGGGAAGAGTTGGGCTTCGTGGATCCCTTTTTTCTTGTAGTAAGAACGGTATATCTGCACAGCCTCTGAGATTTGTTCCTTGGGAAGGCATGTTGCAAAACTAGTTTCAAGCGGTGGACCCATGAAACCACGAATGGTTTTAGCATCAGGAGTCGGAACTCCCAGTTGTTCAAAGGTATGAGTAAAGGAATTGTGGATCCCGATGGAACTGTCAACCAGAGTTCCGTCTAGATCGAAAAAGATGGCTGAGATTGATGACATAGTTTCTCCTATTAGATAAGGTTATTCTCCGAAGATTTCTTTTTGTAGGCGACGACCAGTAGGGGTGGCTGCGAGTCCACCCTCAGCTGTTTCACGAAAGGCAGTTGGGAGGCTGGAACCGACTTGGTACATGGCATCGATGACTTCGTCAACAGGGATCTTAGACTCAATACCTGCCAAGGCCATATCTGCCGCGATAAAGGCAAAGCTAGCCCCCAGGGCATTTCGTTTGACACAAGGAACTTCAACCAAACCAGCGACGGGGTCACAGATGAGACCTAGCATATTTTTAATGACAAAAGCGATGGCTTGGCTAGCCTGATAGGGGGTTCCACCTGCAGCCAAGGTCAAGGCTGCGGCACTCATGGCAGAGGCAGAGCCAACTTCGGCCTGGCAGCCACCTTCAGCGCCTGAGATAGAAGCGTTGTTTGCGATAACCAATCCAAAGGCACCCGCAGCAAAGAGGAAATCCAGCTGTTCTTCGTGGCTGAGGTCAAGTTTTTGAATAGCTGCAGTAAGAACGGCAGGCAGACAGCCAGCACTTCCTGCGGTTGGAGTGGCGCAGACCAAACCCATTTTAGCGTTGTGTTCGTTGACCGCGATGGCATTACGGGCTGCTGATAGGATGGTAAAGTCAGACAAGGCCTTGCCACTTTTGAGATGGCGATCTAGCTTGGCTGCATCGCCACCCGTTAGGCCACTGCGGGATTTGTTTTCACTAAGGCCGAGCTCGACAGAGGCTTTCATGACTTCTAGATTGCGCTCCATGAGGAGGAGAACTTCTGTACGTTCCCGACCAGTTAGTTGATATTCTGTCGCAATCATGAGTTCGGCGACATTCCCTTGGAAGTCTAGATCTGCCTGCTCGACCAATTCTTTGATAGAATAAAACATGTTTCCTCCTACTTAAAGAAATTGACATTATGGAGATGAGGGATTTTTCGGATTTCTTCAATCGCCTCTTCGCAACTTCGACTATCGACTTCGATGATCATGATGGCTTTTTCTCCAGCTTTTTCTCGAGTCACATTCATCTGAGCGATGTTGATATCGAAACGAGAGAGGGCTTCAGTAACATGGGCAATCATACCTGGAACATCCTGATGCACGATGATGATGGTCGGTGTGTTCATGTTAAGAGAGACAGCAAAGCCGTTAAGCTCCGTGACCTGGATATTTCCCCCACCAATGGAAATTCCTGTCACACTGATGGATTTGTGTTCATTCTTCACAGTAATTTTCGTGGTGTTAGGGTGAGGCGCGTTGCTGTCTTTCTGAATGGTCCAGACAATCTTGATACCACGTTTATGGGCAATCTCAAGGCTATTTGGAATATCGGGATCGTCCGTATCCATACCTAATATACCAGCGACGAGAGCAAGGTCTGTCCCATGACCACGGTAGGTCTTAGCAAATGAATTAAATAGTTGGAATTCCACCTCTGTCGGTCTATCACCAAAGATAGAAGACACGATTTTTCCGATACGAACAGCCCCAGCTGTATGACTACTTGATGGGCCAATCATGACAGGACCGATGATATCAAAGACAGATTGAAAACGAAGTGAGTGCATCTGTTTCCCCTTACAAAGATTCTTGTTTCTATTATATCAAAGAATGAAGTTCTGTGCTTATTTCCCTTATAAAACTGAGAAAATGGATAAAAATAGTATAAAATCTTGTCTTTTATGACAAAAATATCAATGTTTCAGTAAATATAAAATATTTTTGTAATATTTCTACACGAAACCGTCAAGAAACGGTAATATTCACACGGTATGATAGAAACATAGTAAAAAGGAGAATTTTTAGAAATGACATTAACAACTAAACAAATTAAATCAACTCTTGCAGGAGCAGCAACTTTCCTTGCTTTCCTTGCACCATCACTTGCTTTTGCAGATGAAACAATCACTTATACAGTTAAACCAGGTGACACTCTTTCAGAAATCGCTGAGAAGTACAACACCACTGTTGAAAAATTGGCAGAAAAAAACAAGATAGAGGATATTCATCTGATCTTTGTGGATCAAGTTTTGGTCATCGAAGGGACAACTCCAGCTGCGACAACTTATGAAGCCCCAGCTGCAACAGGAGAAACAATCGAAGAGACTACGACTTACGAAGAAATAACTGAAACAACAACTTACGAAGCGCCAGCTGCTACAACAAGCACTTCTTATGAAGAAGAAAGCTATACAGATTCAACTGTAAGTGGATCTGAAGCAGAAGCCAAAGAATGGATCGCCCAAAAAGAATCAGGTGGTAGCTACACAGCTACAAACGGACGTTACATCGGACGTTACCAATTGACAGATTCATACTTGAACGGTGACTACTCAGCTGAAAACCAAGAACGCGTAGCAGACGCCTACGTTGCAGGACGCTACGGTTCATGGGCAGCTGCTAAGAACTTCTGGCTTAACAACGGTTGGTATTAAGAATAAAAGAGTCCTTTAGGGCTCTTTTTTTGTTTCTCTAGAACAAAAAGTGTAACGATCTTCTCAGCAATGCTCTCTTTGTATAATTCCAACGGAACTCTTCAAATTGTTTTAAAATTCAAATAGTATAAATAAGCTTATTATATGTAAAAATATATCATATAATAAGAATTTTTTTGACTAAAATGAAATAAAATTTAGTTTTGGCTTGACAAATGTTTTTAAGAAGTGTATTATTTATACAATTTAAAAGTATAAAAATAAGAGGAGGTTTTCTATGAATAAAGTAAAGAAGGTGCTGATGGCGATGTTTAGTTTGCTTATGTTTCCCTTATTGTTTGCTTGTAGTAACAGTCAGTCCCAAGGTGTTGAAGCCATTAAGGCTAAAGGAAAATTGGTGGTGGCCCTAAATCCAGAGTTTGCTCCATTTGAATATCAGAAATTGGTCGATGGGAAAAATCAGATTGTAGGTTCAGATGTTGAGCTAGCCAAAGCCATCGCAAAGGAACTAGGTGTGGAAGTGGAGTTCTCTCCAATGAGTTTTGACAATGTACTGGCTAGTCTTGATTCAGGCAAGGCCGATCTTGCCATATCAGGTGTTTCTAAAACGGAAGAGAGAAGTCAAGTTTACGATTTTTCAATTCCCTACTACACTTCGAAAAATAAGGTTATCGTAAGAAAATCTGAATTAACGAATTACCAATCAGTCAAGGATTTGGCTCAGAAAAAGGTTGGAGCGCAGAAAGGTTCGATACAGGAGACTTTGGTCAAAGAAACCTTGCAGAATTCTTCTCTCGTTTCACTTCCTAAAAATGGAAATTTGATAACAGATTTGAAATCTGGGCAACTGGATGCGGTTATCTTTGAAGAGCCAGTGGCGAAAGGATATGTAGAGAATAATCCAGACCTAGTCATCGCTGAGTTTGATGTTGACAATGACAAAGAAGATTCTTACGCTGTTGCGATGAAAAAAGACAGTAAAGAATTAAAAGAGGCGGTTGATAAAACCATCCAGAAGTTGAAGGATTCTGAGGAATTGGACAAATTGATTGACGCTGCTTTTAAAGCCTCTATCGAAAAATAGAAAGAAGGAAGAGAAATGAGTAAGGAGAAAGTTATTTTAGCCTATTCAGGTGGATTGGATACATCAGTTGCGATTACATGGTTAAAAAAAGACTATGATGTGATTGCTGTTTGTATGGATGTGGGTGAAGGAAAAGATTTGGAGTTCATCCACGATAAAGCTCTCAAGGTTGGGGCTGTAGAGTCTTATGTCATTGATGTTAAGAAAGAATTTGCTAATGACTATGTTTTAGTGGCCCTTCAGGCTCATGCCTACTATGAACAAAAGTATCCCTTGGTATCTGCTCTGAGTCGCCCTCTTATTTCAAAAAAACTAGTTGAAATAGCTCATCAGACAGGGGCAACCGCAATTGCCCATGGTTGTACAGGTAAGGGAAACGACCAAGTTCGGTTTGAAGTCTCTATTGCAGCTTTGGATCCCAATTTAAAGGTAGTTGCGCCTGTTCGTGAGTGGAAATGGTCACGTGAAGAAGAAATCCAATATGCAAAAGAAAACGGCGTCCCAGTTCCTGCTGACCTTGACAATCCTTACTCTGTCGATCAAAATCTTTGGGGACGTGCAAATGAATGTGGTGTCTTGGAAAATCCTTGGAACCAAGCGCCAGAAGAAGCATTTGGAATCACATCTTCTCCAGAAGAGGCACCAGACAGTCCAGAATTTATTGACATTGAGTTTAGTTGCGGGGTGCCTATCTCCCTTAATGGAGAGAAGATGAAAGTGGCGGATTTGATTCAAAAGCTAAATGAAATTGCGGGCAAACACGGTGTCGGTCGTATTGACCACGTGGAAAATCGCCTAGTCGGTATTAAGTCAAGAGAGATTTATGAGTGCCCAGGTGCTGTGACTTTATTGGTAGCTCATAAGGAGATTGAGGACTTGACTCTTGTGAGAGAAGTGGCTCATTTCAAACCTATTATCGAAAATGAGTTGTCCAATCTCATCTATAATGCCTTGTGGTTTAGCCCAGCAACTCAGGCTTTGATTGCCTATATCAAGGAGACACAGAAAGTTGTCAATGGAACTGCAAAAGTTAAACTCTATAAGGGGAACGCCCAGGTAGTGGCTCGGAAATCACCAAATTCTCTTTACGATGAAAATTTGGCGACTTATACCAGTGCGGATACCTTTGACCAAGATGCGGCTGTTGGATTTATCAAGCTTTGGGGGCTTCCGACTAAAGTTTATTCAGAAGTTCAGAAAAATGTCGAGTAGTGACGCGATAGAAAGGGACATACAGGATATGCCGAAAAATACAAAATTATGGGGTGGTCGATTTGAAGGCGCTGTGGAAGAGTGGGTAGAACAGTTCGGTGCAAGTATTTCCTTTGACCACCAGCTGGCAAAATTTGATTTGATGGGTTCCTTAGCTCATGTTCAAATGCTAGGACAGACTGGCATTTTGAGTTTGGAAGAGGCAGAGCAGATCCAAGATGGTCTGAAAGCTTTGTTGCGAGATTTAGAGGCAGGAGAGCTTCATTTTGATATTGCAAATGAAGATATTCATATGAATATGGAAGTGTTGCTGACAGAAAAAATCGGTCCTCTGGCTGGGAAACTACACACGGCTCGTTCTCGGAATGACCAAGTCGCAACGGATATGCACTTATATCTAAAGGAGCAGCTTGGCCATGTCTTGGATAAGTTGGCGAATCTGAACAGTGTTTTGCTGGATTTGGCTGAAAAACATGTGGAAACCATCATGCCAGGCTATACCCATTTACAACACGCCCAACCGATTAGTTTTGCCCACCATCTCATGGCTTATTACAATATGTTTCAAAGGGACAGCGAACGTTTTGCATTTAACCTAAAACATACGGACCTATCTCCCCTGGGTGCGGCTGCATTGGCGGGAACAACTTTTCCAATCGATCGTCAATTATCGAGTGATTTATTGGGCTTCCAAGAACCCTATACCAATTCCTTGGATGCCGTGAGTGACCGTGATTTTATCTTAGAATTCCTGTCAAATGCCAGCATTTTGATGATGCATATGAGTCGTTTTTGTGAAGAAATCATCAATTGGTGCAGTTTTGAGTATCAGTACATTAGCTTGTCTGATAGCTTTTCAACAGGTTCATCTATCATGCCCCAGAAGAAAAATCCTGATATGGCGGAATTGATTCGAGGGAAGTCAGGACGGGTTTACGGGCACTTGCTTGGACTATTGACCGTCATGAAATCTTTGCCTCTGGCTTATAATAAGGATTTGCAAGAGGACAAGGAAGGCATGTTTGATACAGTAGAAACGATTTTGAATTCTCTGGATGTGTTGGCAGGTATGCTATCGAGCATGCAGGTTAATAAGGCCAAAATGCAGCAATCTACAGAGAATGATTTTTCGAATGCGACCGAACTGGCAGATTATTTGGCTGAAAAAGGCCTCCCTTTTAGAGAAGCGCATGAAATTGTAGGGAAATTGGTTCTAGACTCTATCAAGCATGGTAAAAATATCCAAGATTGGGATTTGAAGGAGTTGCAAGTCTACCATCCCTTGATTGAAGAGGATATTTATATCTACTTGCGTCCGGAAACCGCTGTTCAGAGGAGAAATTCCTTAGGAGGAACCGGCTTTGAGCAAGTGAAATACCAGATAGAACAAGCGAAGAAAGAACTTGAAGGGGAAAATTGATTCGTTTGCAAAGTAAGAAAGAGAGGCTGAGATGATTTATCAGCCTCTTTCTTGTCTTCTCCAACCAAGCGTGTTATAATGAATACTGCTCAAGCGACCTTCAATCGTGAAGCACACACGACCTTCAATCGTGAATAAACGAATAGATGGGAGACTTACCATGAGTGATAACTCTAAAACACGTGTTGTCGTGGGGATGAGTGGTGGTGTCGATTCGTCAGTGACGGCTCTCTTGCTCAAGGAGCAGGGCTACGATGTGATCGGTATCTTCATGAAGAACTGGGATGACACAGACGAAAACGGCGTCTGTACGGCGACCGAAGATTACAAGGATGTGGCTGCGGTGGCAGACCAGATCGGCATACCTTACTACTCTGTCAATTTTGAAAAAGAGTACTGGGACCGCGTTTTTGAGTATTTCCTAGCGGAATACCGTGCAGGACGGACGCCAAATCCAGACGTTATGTGTAACAAGGAAATCAAGTTCAAGGCCTTTTTGGACTATGCCATGACCTTGGGGGCAGACTATGTAGCGACGGGGCATTATGCTCGAGTGGCGCGTGATGAGGATGGCATTGTTCACATGCTTCGTGGCGTGGACAATGGGAAGGACCAGACCTATTTCCTCAGCCAGCTTTCGCAAGAACAACTCCAAAAAACTATGTTCCCACTGGGGCATTTGGAAAAGCCTGAAGTACGAAAACTAGCAGAAGAAGCAGGCCTTGCGACTGCCAAGAAGAAAGATTCGACAGGGATTTGTTTTATCGGAGAAAAGAACTTTAAAAACTTTCTCAGTAACTACCTGCCAGCTCAGCCTGGTCGTATGATGACCATGGATGGTCGTGATATGGGCGAGCATGCCGGCCTCATGTACTATACGATTGGTCAGCGTGGTGGTCTCGGTATCGGTGGGCAACACGGCGGTGACAATGCACCGTGGTTCGTTGTCGGAAAAGATTTGAGCCAAAATCTCCTCTATGTAGGCCAAGGTTTCTACCATGATTCGCTCATGTCAACTAGCCTAGAGGCCAGTCAAGTTCATTTTACTCGTGACATGCCAGAGGAATTTACACTAGAATGTACAGCTAAATTCCGCTACCGTCAGCCTGATTCTAAGGTGACAGTACATGTCAAAGGAGACAAGGCAGAGGTCATCTTTGCAGAGCCACAGCGCGCTATCACACCAGGACAGGCAGTTGTCTTTTACGACGGTGATGAGTGTCTAGGTGGTGGATTGATTGACAATGCTTATCGAGATGGACAAGTTTGTCAGTACATTTAGATTGACAAATTTTCTCAATTTGCTACAATAATAAAAGCAATAGAAATGATGGTCAAAGCTCATGGATGTTGCAGGCTTTTTTGTCCTGCACTCCTTACGAGTTTTGACTGTTTTTGTGTCGTTTAAGGGAAAGGACAAAAATGACTCAACAAGACTTTCGGACAAAAGTGGGAAATACGGTTTTTGGCGTTCGGGCGACAGCCTTGATTCTCCAAAATGGCAAGCTCCTAGTCACCAAAGATAAGGGTAAGTATTACACTATTGGCGGTGCGATTCAAGTCAATGAAAAAACAGAAGAGGCGGTAGTCCGTGAAGTGAGGGAAGAACTGGGTGTCAAAGCTCAAGCTGAACAGCTAGCTTTTGTGGTTGAAAATCGTTTTGAACAAGACGGTGTTTCCTATCACAACATCGAGTTTCATTATCTGGTGAACTTGCTTGAGGATGCACCATTGACCATGCAGGAAGATGAGAAAAGGCAGCCCTGTGAGTGGATTGACTTGGATAAGCTCCAGAATATCCAGCTAGTTCCAGCCTTTTTAAAAACAGCCCTTCCAGATTGGGACGGCCAACTAAGACACATTCATCTTGAGGAATAGGAGAGAAAATGATGGTTAAGCTTATTGCCCATGTACTTGTTCATAGTGGTGGTGATTATTTGCTCATTCAGCGTTCGGAAATTAAAAGAGGAGAACCCAACGTTTATCCAACTTACTGGGATATTCCTGGTGGCGGGGTTGAAAAGGGTGAACTTCCGCGAGATGGTGCTCTTAGAGAATGCATTGAAGAAGCGGGAGTTAGGCTAGATAGCAGTTCGCTCAAACTTCTTCACGAAGATAGTCAACTGGATACCTCTAAGGATACGGTCTTTACTCGCTTAGTTTATAAAGCAGAGTGGGTTGGGGAGAAGCCAATTATCAGATTAGATCCTGAAGAGCATACACACTTTAAATGGGTTACTATGGATCAAGCTCTAAAGGAGGAGAAGTTAGTTCCTTATTTGCGAGAAATTTTTGAAAGGTTAAGAGATGACTTATAATTTTACGGAAGAATACGATATTATTGTAATCGGTGCGGGACACGCTGGGGTCGAGGCTTCTTTGGCTGCCAGCCGTATGGGCTGCAAGGTCTTGCTCGCGACCATCAACATTGAAATGCTGGCTTTTATGCCTTGTAACCCTTCTATCGGTGGTTCTGCCAAGGGGATTGTTGTGCGTGAAGTCGATGCCCTCGGTGGTGAAATGGCCAAGAATATTGACAAGACTTACATCCAGATGAAGATGCTAAACACAGGGAAAGGGCCTGCTGTTCGCGCCCTTCGTGCGCAGGCTGACAAGGAGCTTTACTCTAAGGAAATGCGCAAGACAGTTGAAAATCAAGAAAATCTGACCCTTCGTCAAACCATGATTGATGAGATTTTGGTGGAAGATGGCAAGGTAGTTGGTGTGAGAACAGCGACTCACCAAGAGTACGGCGCCAAGGCTGTTATCGTGACTACAGGGACTGCCCTCCGTGGGGAAATCATCATCGGAGACCTCAAGTACTCATCAGGACCAAACCACAGCCTAGCTTCGATTAACCTAGCTGATAACCTCAAGGAATTGGGACTCGAAATCGGTCGTTTCAAGACAGGAACGCCTCCACGTGTCAAGGCTTCCTCTATCAATTACGACGTGACAGAGATTCAGCCAGGGGACGAAGCGCCTAATCACTTCTCATACACTTCACGAGATGAGGACTATGTCAAGGACCAAGTGCCATGCTGGTTGACCTATACCAATGGAACCAGTCATGAGATTATCCAAAACAACCTCCACCGTGCGCCTATGTTTACAGGTGTAGTTAAGGGTGTAGGTCCTCGTTACTGTCCGTCGATTGAGGACAAGATTGTGCGCTTTGCGGACAAGGAACGTCACCAACTCTTCCTTGAGCCAGAAGGGCGCAATACAGAGGAAGTCTATGTCCAAGGTCTTTCAACCAGTCTTCCTGAGGATGTCCAACGTGACTTGGTACATTCTATCAAAGGGTTGGAAAATGCTGAGATGATGCGAACAGGTTATGCTATCGAGTACGACATGGTCTTGCCTCACCAGTTGCGTGCGACTCTGGAAACCAAGAAAATCTCAGGACTTTTCACAGCTGGTCAGACAAATGGAACGTCAGGTTACGAAGAAGCAGCTGGGCAAGGGATTATCGCGGGTATCAATGCAGCTCTGAAAATCCAAGGCAAACCTGAGCTAATCTTGAAACGGAGCGATGGCTATATCGGGGTTATGATTGACGACTTGGTGACCAAGGGGACCATTGAACCCTACCGTCTCTTGACCAGTCGTGCAGAATACCGTCTCATCCTCCGTCATGACAATGCCGATATGCGTTTGACAGAGATGGGGCGTGAGATTGGCCTTGTTGATGATGAACGCTGGGCTCGTTTTGAAATCAAGAAAAATCAATTTGACAATGAGATGAAGCGACTAGATAGCATCAAACTCAAACCAGTCAAGGAAACCAATGCCAAGGTTGAGGAAATGGGCTTCAAACCGTTGACAGATGCGGTGACAGCCAAAGAATTCCTTCGCCGTCCAGAAGTTTCTTACCAAGATGTGGTGGCCTTCATCGGACCAGCTGCTGAGGACTTAGATGACAAGATTATCGAATTGATTGAAACAGAAATCAAGTACGAAGGCTATATTTCCAAAGCCATGGATCAGGTTGCCAAGATGAAACGCATGGAAGAAAAACGCATTCCAGCCAATATTGATTGGGATGATATTGATTCTATCGCAACCGAAGCCCGTCAGAAGTTCAAACTTATCAATCCAGAAACCATCGGCCAAGCCAGCCGTATTTCGGGAGTAAACCCAGCAGATATTTCCATTTTGATGGTGTATCTGGAAGGTAAAAATCGTAGTATTTCTAAAAATCAAGAAAAGAAAGCATAGAGAAAAACAGCTCCGAAGAAGACTGGCTGACACTCAGCACTCTAAAATAATCTGAGTTCACGCATCTTATATTTAAGCTAAAAGACGGTTCAAATGAGCCGCCTTTTTCATATATTTAATTATCGTTCACTAAAGGAAACTTTAAAATTATACATTGTGCAATTAGGATTTTTGCAAACCTTTATAACTTTGCCACGGGCGTCGTCTGCCGCGTAGAACCAAAGAACCTCGTGGCATTTTGTACATTTTTCAGTCATATCAAAACTCCTATAGTTTATTACCGCAATGACTACACCGTTCTGGTCGGTCGCTTGTTTCTCGTCCGCAAGTTGGGCACTCAATAGTTGCTGTAAGAATTTTTTTAACTTGTTTAATCATAATGATTACCATCCAGATTTCTTTTGACAAGTTCCATAATCACACCTATGGTAAGAAAGATTGTGGTAAATAGCTTCTTTACACCAATCGCATTTATTACCACTTAAAGCACGCTCACAAGCACAATACCATTCATTAGGGTTTCCCATAATAAAAACCTCTTTCTATTTACAATATTTTATAGCACAATACCGCAATCTTGTGCTAATTCTTCTAATGTAAGTCCAGAATACCGTCGTAGGTTCAAAAGTTCCTTATCGATTTCCAGTCTTCCACCTGAAGAATCAACTCTCCACTGCAAAATTGACTCCATAGCTCGAATACTTGCTTCAATTGTCTCTAAAGTTTCTTGAAGAGATTCTCTTTCTTGAGTTAGACTGATGTATTGTTCACGGTCTGCCGAAGCCATTCGTCCACCCAGCTCGTTAATATCAGCCATTACTTCTAAGCGAATTCTTTTCGATTTCTCAAGAATTTTCATTGCTAATTCTTGTTTTTTAGTGTATTTATCAATGGCAGATTTTCTATTAAACCAGAAAATTCCACCAGCAATTGCAATTACCAATATGAAAAAAGCCATATTTTCTCCTTAATAAAACCTCTAAGTATTTGTAGCACATTAAAAATCGTATTTATTTTAATACGAAATACCTCCTTTTTTATTTTCACTCAAAAATCCCTGCTACAATAGGGGTGAGTTTGTTTTAGTGAACGGTCGTTTGTTAAAACAATCAAAGTTATCAATAAAAATATTTAAAATGCTGATTTAATAAGGTTTAAATTACCTTGTTGAATTGGCATTTTTATTTTTTCATTGTTTTAGTTGACGACCGTTTGCTAAAACTGTTGATAGGTTTAATTTACTATTTTTCTAAGGATTTGTCAATCAATTATAAGTGATTTTTTCTATTTATTTGAATACCATTGCGTTTTAGTACATTATAAATGGTGGCGGTGGAGATACTCAGCTGATTCGCAATCTTGCGCACAGGCAATTCTTTTCGTAGGTATTGCTCGATTATTTGTTTTTCGGTATCTTTAGGCAACCCTTTATTGCCAAGTTTTACACCTTTTTCTTTCGCTTTACGTAGCCCGTCTTTAGTACGTTCAGAAATTGCTTGAAGCTCCCATTCTGCAACATAACCCAACATCAAACAAAAGAACTTTCCAGTTAAGGAATCTGTTTCAATATTTTCATGAATAGATTGTAGACGAATGTTATTCTTGGTTAAATCTTCAATGATAGCAGAGAGGTGAAGCATCTTTCTCGTAAGTCTATCTAATTTATACACAACAAAATCTGTTTTAACGCCTTGTTTAGCATAATTTTTGGCTAATTTTAACGCTTCGTCAAGCTGTTGTCTCTCCTGATTCCCACCTGAATCTTTTTCGATATAGAGCTTGTCGCAAAAGCTGAGTGCTTCTTTTTGAACAGATAACCCCAATTCTTGCCGATTATCTGTCGAACTGACACGAGCATAACCGATAGTTATGGTTTTAATATTTTCTAATTTGTTCTTGTGATGATTTGTCAAAATTTCTCCTTTCTTTACTATTGTAGCAGGGTATCTAGATTATAGAAAATTCAGACAGTAATTAAAAAAGAGAAATATTTTTAAAGAAAACCGCGTTTTATTTGCTATTATCAACACTTTTTGATATACTAAAAACGTATACAAATCTTTAAAAGTGTTGACTCAGTGTCAAAGGTATGATATACTGATATGGTTATTTTATTTTTTGAAATAACTTATATTTTTATAAAAAATATAAAAATAGTTCTTTACCACTTATTGCATTTATTTTTTTCAGAAAATTTAACAAAATAAAAAATCATCTAAATACGGCAATATTTAGATGATTCGGATTAGATGATTCGGATGTGATAGGTGTATTGATAAATATTCGTTAACGACGCTTTTTGTAATATTGCTTGCGTCGTTTTCTTTTTGTACTATTTTTGTTTTGCTTTTGCTTACATTCATCACTATACGATATGGGTGGTGGATAAATGGGTTTTGAATCTTTATTTTTGATTTTCTGAGTTCTGTTCTCTTTTTGAGCTTGAATATAAATATAAGAGAGGCAAATTTCTTTGAAGTCCTGACTTAATTTTTTCAGTACTCCCGCTAAATTTGAGCCTATTTCAGGAGTAGTGAGCGACTCTACTGTTTTCATAGCACTACCAAATAAGGTAACCAAATAGTTCCAGAACGATTCTTTTTTATTATTCATAGTATATTCCTCCAGTTTCTACTGAAAAAATACACCTATCACGGTCATAAAATAATAGACAGAACACCCTACAAGAAACATAGATGTGTACAATTCAAATCCTTTCGTTAATAGTTGTTTACTATAGTTGAAGATTCAAACTTACACATCTTCTGATTCTCTATAGTCTGTCCTGCCTTAATATTTTTTATGGTAAACTTATTATAGTCTTTTTTATTTCGATTGTCAAATTAAATATCACTACACCCCAATAAAAATTTTAAAAAATATTTTCTTGTTCAACTAGACAAAAGAATATCAGCTCATTTTTCTCTAAATTTTCACTCATTCCAACAGTAAAATCAGTTTTGTCTTGTGTTGTGAAAGCTCTTTTTTCTAAGTAATTTACAACATTTTCTGTTAAGGTTATCATATCTTTCATTTTCGAAACGGTATAGTCATAACTGGCTTTTATAGATAAAGCGAAACTTTTAACTTTAAAAATTTTATCGATAACTTCTTTTGGTAAAAATCTATCCAAAGCTTTATAAAAATCTGCTTCAGATTGGCAAAATCCAGTAATTAAAGTTAGTTTGGGGCTGTTCTCAAAATTTTCTTCAATAAACCGTGTAATTCGTTCGTTGATAGTTTCGTTTTGAATTATAAAACCATTCTGGATAATTGGCATTTTGGAAATAGAATCTTGAATCAAAACTTTTAAAGTGGATGAAACGAGATTTTTATTATCGTTTAACGCTTCAGGCTTATATAAATCAAAATAAAAAATCTGTTGTTGACTTTTTAAAGCTTCCTCAATAGCTTTTCTATGTGAATATGGCGTTAATAGAATCTCATTTTCAAGATACTTAAAAATGTGCTGGTTAATGATTTGCGCTTGTCTTAATTCTTCTGAGTTTTTGGAAGGAATATTCGAAAGATTCACCAAGAAAATCAAAAGGGTCGCCAAGTAAAATTCATTTTCTTGACAATGATTAAGCAATTCTATTTTTTCGCTACCAAAAACAACGGTAGCTTTTTTGGCTTGGTTTAAAAGAGCGGATTTGATTTTAAAAACAGATTGATTATAATCGAAAGTTTCATCACGGTTTAAATCTTTCAAAATATCAGCTATCCTTTGAGACTGAAAACTTAAATCACTAATCGGCAAAGCTTCGCGGTAAAATTCTGGAACTTCTTCATCGCCCGTAAAAATGCGGTTGCTAGAAACACGGTTAATTTCTGGAATAAATGAAATTTTAGGGTTATTTTCACCCACCAATCTATTCAAAACACTATTGACGAAATCTTCTTGGTTTCGTTTTTTCTTTTCAGATTTTTGCAAAATATAGCAAAACCATCCTAATCTAAATTCAGTCATACGATTTCTCCTTGAGATTTCTGAGATTTTTTGCCTGATGAATGAGATAAAAATATTCGCTACACTATAATCATAAACAAAGTCGACAATGTTTATAACCTAAATTATACCAAAATCAAAGGAGAAATCTCATGAATCATATTCAAAAGTCAACCCCAAAAGTAGACCTTCCTCAACTTGTTAGCCCCTATCAGTTAGAAGTGGCTAAAACACTGAGTGAAGCGATGGCAGATAATCAAGCTCTGGAGCTTCTCGCTAGTGATATTTTATATAAAGTGGGTAATCTGGCGCTTACTCAGTCTGAAATCCTCAAAAATACGCCAGAAGCTAAAGCCTACACCGATTATATCCTCAAAGCGTTCACATATTACGCTACTGAAAAGATGAAATGAGGTAGCTTTATGATAGATTACCTTATAGCTTTTATGATTATCGTCGTTGCCATATTTCTTTGGGATTGGTTAGAAAAACCAAAACAAGAAGACAAAAAGCACTGTAGTGAGGAAGAAATCGCCCTGGCAGAATTTCTGGAAAAACGGCAAGAAATCAATCAACTTTTCTTGGTTGCTAAAGCAGAAATGCAAAAAATTTCAAGAAAATAAAAGGATTGTTTAGACTAGACAAATGGTCAAAATATGTTCAAATATACTACTGTTTCATTGCCTAAAATTCATTCCAATCGCTCTAAAAACTAAAGACAGTGAAATTTAACTTTTTATCAATTTTCTTGTATAAATGAAGGCAGAAAGGAGACCAGCTATGAGAAAACTAATGGCATATATTCTTGGATTTGTTGCTTGTGCTTGGCTTATTAACTGGGCGGTGAAACTAATTCTGGAAGTTTGGTGGTTCTTAGTTTTAGCGACTGTGGTTGTTTTCATTGGCTGGCTTGCCTTTCAGATTATTAAATCTAAAGAATGGAGGTAGAGATGAAAAGAAAATTCGAAGCGCTATCTTGGATTGAATTCAACTGGATGCGTCCGTTTGAAATAGATGATGTGAAATCTATGTTGGGTCAACTAGTGGGGCTAAGTCGGCGCAAAGCTGTTATTTTTGAAATTCGATTATCTAAGAATCGCGTGCGTTATCTGCTAGGAACGGAAGAACAGGACAAACGACATATCAGCCAACTAATTCAATCACACCGAGCTATTCAGTTTTCAAGAGTCTCAAAGCGTGAAAAACTTTCGGTTGCGCGGTTAGTGAACATTAAAGAGTCTCACTATGCTTTAAAAACAGACTATGCAGAAAATATGATACGTTCAAGCCTTGCAATTTCAAAAATACTCCAGCCAGATGAGACAGTAACGGTTCAGCTAGTGATGGGCACAGGTTCACCACCTCGTCCACAACCAAAAGACCTGCCGAATTTATCTGCCAAGTGGTATCAAGTGATTACAAATAATGTTCCTGAGCTATCTGAAAGCTCCAAGAAGCTTATGCGCCAAAAATTGAATCAATCTACTTTTAAGTGTGAAATTCGTCTTGGTGTCCAATCTCGCAGTATTTTACGAACAAAAGAATTTTTGGACAGCCTACTTAGTAGTTTTCGCATGATGGAATCAAATGCAACCATTGAATTAAAACCGTTAGCTATCCAAAAACTTAATCAAGCACAACCCTCTTGGTCTTTCCCATATAGTTTATCTGTCTCAGACTTAGCCTGTTTCATGCTTTTACCTATTGGGGAAGAAAATATTGCAGGTGTGCCAAATGTTCACCCTAAATTAGTGACACCGCCCTTGGGCTACAATGTTAGTCGGAAGATTCAGCGAAGTTTGGCGCAAACGGTTGAAAGTCAACCAAGACCAATTCAAATTTCAGCTCAAGCTGGCAAAAAGCACACCGTTTTTCTCGGCTCAACAGGTTGCGGCAAAACTACCACTATGAGCCATTTGATTTTATCAGATATACAATCTAAACATCATAGTGTAGTTGTGGTGGACGCCAAAGGTCAACTCACTCATGAACTCTTAGAGCGTACACCAACTGAACACGATGAAGATATAGTAGTCATATCACCAACCGCCAAACGAGTTGTTGGTATCAATCCTTTTGAACTCACCAAATATGGGATTGAACCCGAAGTTATCGCAGACTATCTACTGGAGCTGTTTAAAGGGTTATATCCTGAACACTTTGGGATTTACTCGCTGGATATTCTATCGCACAGTTTTTTAACTCTGGCGCGCATCCCAAATACTTCTTTAGTCATGTTACCGAGCTTACTCACCAACAAGCAATTTCGCAATAAACTGCTGAAAGAACTGAAAGACCCTATTGGCTTGGAAAGTTTCTGGAACTGGTTTGAGCTACTTAGTGAAGCTCAACGTCATCAGATGTTAAACCCCATTTTGAATAAATTCCGACAGTTTTTGCTTCGTCCGCAACTTCGGGCAATGTTGGGGCAAACTAATCCAAATTTCAGTCTTGCAGAAATCTTCAAAAGCAGAAAAATCGTATTGATTCCACTAAATAAAGCGGTAATTGGTTCAGAGTCTGCGAAACTCATTGGCAGCCTAATCACTTCAATGCTATGGATGTTAATTTTGCGCCAGTCGTCAGTTGAGCCAAGCAAACGCCAATCGGTCTTTATCTATATTGATGAAACGCCGAGTTTCTTAGGAATCCCTAACGCTAACTTAGACGAAGCACTTTCGCAATCTCGCCAATTCAATGTTGGCTGGAATATCGGCTTCCAGCACCTCGCCCAGATGTCGCCTCAGCTAAAAGCTGGGATTGAATCCAATGTTGCGAATAAAATCGTTTTTGGCTTGAATCTTGATGAAGCCCGCGAAATGGCAAAATATACTCTGGAGATTGACAAAGAAGATTTTTACAGCTTACCACCATTTTGGGCATATATTAGAACAGAAGTTTCACCTAATGCTTATCGATGGATTATCGGTAAAACCTACCCGCCTAAACCAAAAATTAGAGATAGTCGTCCGCCTCTTTTGAATAGCTTGAGCCGATACGGACAAGATATTTCAGAAATTGAAAGTCAATTCGAAAACTATATTTTTGAAAAATCTGCTTCGAAAAATGAAAATTCTAACCAGAAATTAACAGATTTAGGGCGCAAGAAGCGTTCCAATCGCTCTTCGAATCGTGTTGATGAAGAAAATTCATCAACCCCTGACAAATAAAGGTTTTTAGGATTTTTACTCACACGACTTACTCCGTAACTAAGCACATTTTACGGGAGTACACCCTTTAAATTTTAATGGAGAACAAAACAGATGAAATGGAATTACAAAACAGATAACGACACGCAAATTCTTTACTTTTTGAGTCAAGCAAGATTTGCGACCACCAACCAATTAGCCAGACTCTTTTTTGCCAGTAGCGTGAGAGCTGAAACCGCCATTCGCCGTGCTAATTTTGCGCTTCAAAGTCTGAAGAAAGCTGGATTGGTTTCACACTTGAAACGGCGAGTCGGTGGCGCACGCCGCGGTTCAGCTTCTTATGTTTGGCAAATTACTTTTCAGGGACTAAAATTTCTTAAAAACCAAGATGAAACTGTTGTTTTGCGCTATAAAAATAAATACGAGCCAACCCAGCACCACGTTGAACACACTTTAGCGATTACGGAAGTTTTTGTTGAGACACTGGAGGCTGTTCGAGATTCAGAAAAACTGTCGCTTGAAACTTTTTCCTTTGAGCCGAACTCTTGGCGTAGCTACCAAAAACTTTCTGGTGTTGGAATGACTTTGAAACCAGACGCTTATTTGGAGCTAGTCAATCACGATTACGAAGACCATTATTTTCTGGAAATAGACCGAAGCACGGAAAGTCTTGCGCGCATTATAAATACTTGTAAGAAATATATTGAATATTATCGCTCAGGTATTGAACAGCGACAAAAGGAAGTTTTCCCCTATGTTTTGTGGGTTGTGCCAGATGACAAGCGCAAACTGGCGATTTCGAAAGTCATTCAGAATGAACTATATAATTTTTGGGAATTATTCACTGTCATAACGCTTGAAGAGTACCCAGATTATATCAAGGGAGGAATAGATAATGAATCAAAAGAATAAAGACCGAGACTCAAACCAGCCCTCACGCACCACCGATGAAATTTGTCGAATTGGTCGAACGACTTACTTAATCCGTCACCGTTTTACTGGGAATCGCAATCTTGAAAATGTCCTAGAAAGGTTGATTTTAAGCGATAAATCACTACTTTAACAGTAGCAAAAATGGTATAATAGAAGTATAAGGTGTGTGAACTCCAAAAGGAGAAAAACACATGAACAGAACTTTGACAATTTCAGATTATAGACAAGTAGATACTTCGAAGCTTTCAGATATTACGGTGGTTTATTGTCGCTTAAGTCAAGACGATGGACTGGACGGAGATAGTAACTCAATTACCAATCAGAAGAAAATCCTGCTTGATGTAGTTACAAGAGAAAATCTCTCTAATCCTATTTTGTTTGTCGATGATGGCTTTAGTGGTACAAATTTTGACCGTCCAGCTATTTCGGAAGCTTTGCGATTGGTGGAAAATCGGCAAGTTTCAAACTTTATCGTTAAGGATTTAAGCCGTTTGGGGCGGTCTTATATCAAGGTTGGTCAACTAACAGAAATTACTTTTCCGAGCTTTGACGTTCGCTTTATCGCCTTAAATGATGGCGTAGATTCGAATAAGCCTAATGAAACTAATTCTATTTTCTTGCCAATTAAGAGTTTAATGGACGAAATGTATGCGGCGGATACCAGCAAGAAGATTCGGGCAGTGGTGCAAGCGAAAGCCAAAGCTGGCGAGCGAGTAACTACTAACCCACCTTACGGCTACCTAAAAGATTCAAACAACCCTAAAAATTGGATTATTGACCCAGTTGCCAGCGAAGTTGTAAAACGGATTTTTCAAGAAGCAAAAAGCGGAAAAAGCCTTTCGGAGATTGCGAAAGGGTTAGAAAATGACAAAATTTTTAAACCAGACCGCCACCGAATAGAAATCGGTTTGAAGTCTATTTCTTCCAGCCCAAATGTGGAAACTTTGCCATATTTTTGGACGCGAGAAACCCTAAGCGCTATCTTAGGGCGTGAAGAGTATCTCGGACATACTGTCAATCTTCGAACACGGACAAAATCTTATAAAGACAAGCGTAAGGTGGATAACTCAAAGGAGGATTGGTTAGTTTTCAAAAATACTCATGAAGCGATAATTGACCAAGAAACTTTCGATATTGTTCAAAAAATGCGGAGTCATAAGCGGTCTAATCAACGGTATAAAAATCGGGCTGGTCATGAAAACTTGTTTGCTGGATTAGTTTTTTGTGGAACTTGTGGGCGAAAGCATTATTTTTGCCCACAAGAGAAAAACGGACTAAATCATGACCATTACAAGTGTTCTGGCTACCGTAAGCCGATTGATGGTTGCGAAAATCCCCACTACATTCAAAAATCCGCTCTGATTGAGATTGTAAGTGACAAGTTCCGCCAAACCATTCAGGAAGCCCACTTCGACCAAGAAGCATTTTTGAAGAAGCTAGAACAGCAAAGTCAAGCTCAATTCAACAAAGACAACAAACGCCAGCAACTGCAACTCCAAAAGGATGAATACCGCTCTAAAGAGATTGACAGCATCATTCAGAAGCTTTACGAAGACAATCTACTTGGTAAAATTTCAGATGAACGCTTTGTGAAGCTAAGTCAGAGCTATGAAGAAGAACAGAAACAGCTCCAAACTTCCATTTCTGACTTAACCGAAAAACTCACCAAACAACAAGAAGATAGCCTTAACATCTCCAAGTTTATGGCGAGAATTTCAAAATATACAGAGCTATCAGAATTAACCGTTGAAATAGTGAATAAACTGATTGACAAGATTGTAATTCATAAACCAACTGGCACGAAACGCAATCGCATTATTCAGATTGACATTTATTACAATTTCATCGGAAAATTAAACAATGAAAAAAGCGAGCCTAACAACTTGGCTCGCTAATATTAGCCCAAATAACTAAACTGCTGGGTGTCAGGTCGGCTGACGGGGCTGTTTTGTTGATTTATTCTTCTTCATCTGGTGTGAGGATCATCGGGATGATAATCGGTTCACGTTCTGTATTTTCATAGAGGAAAGGACGAATGGCGTTGACGATGGCACCATTGACAGACTGGACGCTAGCGTCCTTGTTCTTCAGTGCGATACGAATGGCATTGAAGAGGATACGCTGGCTTTGGCGAATCAAGTCTCCAGACTCTCGCATGTAAACAAAACCTCGGCTGAGGATATCTGGACCAGACAAGATCATTTTAGATTTGAAGTCAACAGTTGCGACTGCAAGTACGACACCGTCTTCGGATAAATCTCTACGGTCTTTGAGGACGGCTGCACCGATTTCACCAATACGATTTCCATCGACATAGATGTCTTGGGCATTGAAATGGCCTGCGATACGGGCTGAGTTAGCAGTAAGAGCAAGCACATCACCATTGCTCATGATAAAGATATTGTCCTTCTCGACACCCGTATCCACCGCTAGTCCAGCGTGGACTTTCTGCATACGATATTCACCGTGGACAGGCATGAAGTATTTCGGCTTAATCAAGCGGAGCATGAGTTTTTGCTCTTGCTGACCACCGTGTCCAGAGGTGTGGATGTTGTTGATTTTACCGTGGATAACTTCGACACCAGCTTCAGAAATGATGTTAATCAGCTTGTTGACGCTAGTGGTGTTTCCAGGGATTGGGCTAGAAGAGAAGATAACCGTATCGCCGGGTTGGAGTTGCACCTGACGGTGGGTTCCATTGGCGATACGAGAGAGGGCCGCCATCGGCTCGCCCTGACTACCTGTACAGAGGATAAGAACCTCGCCTGCAGGGTAGTCTTTGATTTCATTTGGCTCGATAAAGGTTCCCTTAGGAGCTTTGATGTAGCCAAGCTCGATCCCGTTGACAATGGCCTTTTCCATCGAACGTCCAAAGACCGCAATCTTGCGTCCAGTCTTAACAGCAGCATCTGTTGCTTGCTGGAGACGGAAGATGTTTGAGGCAAAGGATGCAAAGATGATACGTCCTTCAATACCTTGAATGATCTTCATGATAGACTGGCCAACGACTTTTTCAGAGTTGGTAAAGGTTGGTACTTCCGCATTTGTCGAGTCAGAGAGGAGACAGAGCACACCTTCTTCCCCAAGGGCAGCCATACGGTGCAAGTCTGCAGGTTCTCCAACTGGAGTGAAGTCGAACTTAAAGTCACCCGTACAAACGATTTTCCCTTGAGGAGTATGAATGACAATCCCTAAGGGCTCTGGAATGGAGTGGGTGGTTCTAAAGAAAGTTGCCTTGAGATTTTTAAAGGTCAACTCAGTGTTGTGGTTGATTTCGTAAAGTTTGGCGTTGCGCAAGAGACCGTGTTCTTCGAGTTTTCCACGGATCAAAGCTAAGGCAAGTGGTCCAGCGTAGATAGGGACATTTGCTTGCTTGAGCAGGAAGGGAATCCCACCGATGTGATCCTCGTGTCCGTGTGTGATTAAGACAGCCTTGACGCGGTCGATATTGTCCACGATGTAAGAATAATCAGGAATGACATAGTCGATACCCAGCAAGTCATCTTCTGGAAATTTAATCCCAGCATCGACAATGATAATCTCGTCTTGGTATTCAATTCCGTAAGTGTTTTTCCCGATTTCTCCCAGACCACCGATGGCAAAAACGCCGACTTCTTCAGGTTTAAGAGTGTAGGCCATATTAGAACTCCGTAATCTCGAAAGCGCCAGTTTCTTTTTCGTAATCGAGCAATTTGTCAGACAAGAGTTCGATAAATTCGATGTTGTACTCTGGGCGGTTTTCTTCAACAAGTTGGCGAGCAGCGATACGGCCCTCAAGTTCTGAGCTGGCATCGATGTCTAGGTAAAGTGAGCGTGTTGTTTCACGACGTGGGCTACGTTCTTTTGTTTCTTGATAAAAAACTTTGTAAATCATATAGTTCCTTTCTATTTACAGGTCAGCTTATTCCAAACTTTTAGCAGAGATTTGCTTGATTTCATTCCATTTTGTGTCTAGATTGACCTTGATTCGTTACAATTATTTCAATTATACCACAAAATGAAAAATTAGTAAAAGACGGAAATGGAGAAAGTCGTGATGGGAAGAAGGAGCAAAAAGATAGGTAGCATTTGGTCGGAGAGCGCTTAGGTGTTATAATGAAAATAGAAAGGGAAGTTTATGGATGGGAATATTCCCTATAGCTTTTAAACAAGGAGGATTAAGGATGTTTAGTTTGTTTGAATTTGCGATTGGGGTTCGCCTCTTGATGTTTATAGTTTTTGTAGCCTGTGTATACGGTGGAAATCTTATTTTTACGTATCTAGAACACCGCAAAACAAAATTCCTTTGGAAGCTGACCTTTGTAACACTCTACTCTATATTTCTGCTCCTTGTCACCTATGTTGTCTGGCTCGTTTTTCATTTTGGTTTAAATGTTTGAGCTCAATTATTCATCTAAATATACAGAAAATCCACCTCATCTTGATAGATGGGGCGGATTTTTCTATTTTTAGGTGATATCCTTATGTTTACGATGATGATTTCTCGCATCGAAAATCGAGTTGAAACATAAAAAGAAAACAATACAAACCGATAAATCAATTGGCAAGGGGATTCTGATTATGTTTAAATCATTGAAAATGCTGAGCAAACTGTAAGAGACGAAGAGAATAAAATTTACCCTTCTAAAAATGTGTCTTTTATCTAGCATGGCTTATCCAAACTTCTTACGAAGAACCTTTCAATTTCCTTGTTCACTTTTCTATTCAAAAAAGCTAGAACTTTTTTAAATTTTTGTGCCTTCCTCTTTGTCTAAGTGACAGGACCCTTTTGTTTCAAAACAAAGAAAATTCCCATGCGCCGGCTTTTGTAGTATAATAGTAAGCAGACAAAAAGATAGGAATGTGTTATGAAAGTATTAGCTTTTGATACGTCTAGCAAGGCTCTTTCTCTCGCTATTTTAGAGGACAAGCAAGTTCTTGCCGAGACTATGATCAATATCAAGAAAAATCACAGTATTACCCTCATGCCTGCTATCGATTTTTTGATGGCAAGTTTGGATGGGACCCCCAAGAACTTGGATCGAATCGTGGTGGCAGAGGGACCAGGTAGTTATACTGGCTTGCGAATTGCGGTAGCAACTGCCAAGACACTGGCTCATACTCTGAACATCGAGTTGGTTGGTATGTCTAGTCTTTTAGCTCTGGTACCAAGCCAGCAGGAAGGTCTGGTGGTCCCTTTGATGGATGCGCGTCGCAACAATGTTTATGCAGGATTTTATGAAAATGCCAAGCCTGTCTTTCCAGAAGCACACCTGTCCTTTGCGGAAGTGCTAGAAAAAGTCAAGGATGCTGAACAGGTGACCTTTGTCGGAGAAGTTGGAGCCTTTGTGGAGCAGATCCAAGAACAGCTACCACAAGCTAGTTACCAAGAAACCTTGCCAAATGCAGCAAATCTAGCCCTTTGGGCTTGGGATAAGGAAGCAGACTCCTTGCACGACTTTGTGCCGAATTACCTCAAGCGTGTTGAAGCTGAGGAAAACTGGCTCAAGAACCACACCGAGTCTGGCGAGTCTTACATTAAACGCTTATGATTGAAATCAAACGAATTCAACAGCAACCTGCTCTAGCTCAAGCCATCTACGCCGTCATGGCAGCTGTTTACCCAGTCAGCCCTTGGACGCTGAAACAAATCCAAGCAGACCTGTCCCAAGACCAGACATGGTATGCTTTGGCTTATGATGGGGCAGAAGTGATTGGCTTTCTAGCCGTGCAGGAGAATCTCTTTGAAGCAGAAGTCCTGCAAATCGCTGTCAAAGGAGCCTATCAGGGTCAGGGGATTGCGTCAGCCTTGTTTGCAACATTGCCGACAGATAAGGAGATTTTCCTCGAAGTCAGAAAGTCAAACCAACGAGCGCAAGCATTTTACAAGAAAGAAAAGATGGCGGTCATCACTGAGCGAAAGGCTTACTACCATGACCCAGTCGAGGACGCCATCATCATGAAGAGAGAAATAGATGAAGGATAGATATATTTTAGCATTTGAGACATCCTGTGATGAGACCAGTGTCGCCGTACTGAAAAACGACGATGAGCTCTTGTCCAATGTCATTGCGAGTCAAATTGAGAGTCACAAGCGTTTTGGGGGCGTAGTGCCAGAAGTGGCCAGTCGTCACCATGTCGAGATTATTACAGCCTGCATCGAGGAGGCACTGGCAGAAGCAGGGATTACCGAAGAGGACGTGACAGCTGTGGCGGTCACCTATGGGCCAGGATTAGTTGGAGCCTTACTAGTTGGTTTATCAGCAGCCAAGGCCTTTGCTTGGGCTCATGGACTTCCGCTGATTCCCGTTAACCACATGGCTGGTCACCTTATGGCGGCTCAGAGCGTCGAGCCTTTGGAGTTTCCCTTGCTAGCTCTCTTGGTCAGCGGTGGGCACACGGAGTTGGTCTATGTTTCTGAGGCTGGGGATTACAAGATTGTTGGAGAAACGCGGGATGATGCAGTTGGTGAGGCCTATGATAAGGTCGGCCGTGTCATGGGCTTGACCTATCCAGCAGGTCGCGAAATTGACGAGTTGGCTCATCAGGGACAGGATATTTATGATTTCCCTCGTGCCATGATTAAGGAAGATAATCTGGAGTTCTCCTTCTCAGGGTTGAAGTCTGCCTTTATCAATCTTCACCACAATGCCGAGCAAAAGGGAGAAAGCTTGTCCAAGGAAGACCTGTCAGCATCCTTCCAAGCAGCAGTCATGGACATTCTCATGGCAAAAACCAAGAAGGCTTTAGAAAAATACCCTGTTAAAACCCTAGTCGTAGCCGGTGGTGTGGCAGCCAATAAAGGTCTCAGAGAACGTCTAGCAGCTGAAATCACAGATATCAAGGTTATCATCCCCCCCCTGCGCCTTTGTGGAGACAATGCAGGAATGATTGCCTATGCCAGCGTTAGCGAGTGGAACAAAGAAAACTTCGCAGGCTTGGACCTCAACGCCAGACCAAGTCTCGCCTTTGATACGGTGGAATAAAGAGTCAGCTTCGAGCTGGCTTTTTTGCTAAAATATTTTATAATATGTTAAAAAAGTAAAATTTTTTACGAATAGAATAGTAAAGGGAATTTTTAAAGGGGAGTTTGGCCATGATTGAAAAACAGGAATTGGGAGAATTTTACAAGGAATTGCGCCTGGCGAGGAAACTCAAGCAGTCAGATGTGGCTTGTGAGGGTCTGACAGCATCCCAGTTATCCAAGTTTGAACTGGGACAGTCTATGCTGTCTGCGGATAAACTGATACTAGCTATCCAAGGGATAAATGTGACCTTCGATGAGTTTGGACATAAGCTCAACAACTATCAAGAATCCCCACATATGCGATTTGGACGAAAAGTTGTAGATCGTTTTGCTCATCAAGATATAGCTGGCTTAGAGCAACTATTAGAGGAAGTCGAGCAAGAACAGATGGCACAGACTTATCGTCGTTTGAACGCTATTGTAATCAAAAATGCTATCCATTCCTTGGATAAAAGCTATCTGCTCGAAGAGGAGGATCGTGAGTTTTTGACCACCTACCTTTATGCTATCGAGTCTTGGACTTGGTTTGAACTCTATCTTTTTTGCAATACCATGCCCTTCTTGAGTAATCAAGATCTGATCTTTTTATCAACCTCCTTACTCGAAAAATCCAAGGAATTTAAAGAATTGGCACACAATAGACTGTATATGAAAAGTGGCTATCTGAATATCATATCAGAGTTCATGGAGCGTAAGCTTTTCTCTTACATCCCAATCTTTGAGTCTGAGTTGGAGAGCATGCTTCGTCCGTATGATGTTTTTGAGAAATTATTGTGGCAATTTTTAAAGAAAATGAGTGTTTTCCTTCAAACTAAGGGAAGTAATCAAAAAGAGATTGAACACTTTATCCAATCTCTGCAAATATTAGAAAATCCACAATTAACAGCCCTTTTTGAATTGCGTTTGCAGCAATACAAAGAGCTTATCGATTAGTCAACAATCGCAAATGTGAAATTTCCATGAGAAAAAATGTCAAATATGCGATTTTCTAAGATAGGGTAGTTTTTGTGTTATACTGTCTTTATTTCATAGTATAGGAGAAAATAAAATGAAAAAGATAATCTCACGCTACTACTTTATTATAGCCGTTTTACTTGTCATTGCTGACCAGTTCTTCATTCGTCTGGTCTTACACAGCGATCTTGCTGCTGGTCTATCTGACTTTGAATATTATCTATCAAGTATGATATTGCATTTTCTTGTGATCCTGCTTGCTATTATTGTTATGATTTGGTCAGGGAAATGGCAGAAAATCAACAGTAGAAAATTTAAAGGGGCCTATCTTTTCTATTCCTTCCTAGCTCTTCTTGCTTTTGTTATTTGGAATTTCGTCACATTTTATCTTTTCCCACCTACCAAAAATGAAATTTCCTATCAACTCGCCATTCCTACTTTTACAGGAGCTACAGCATTTTTGATGTATTTTTTCTATCCTGTGATTGCAGGTCCCATTTTTGAAGAGATAATCTATCGTGGATTGGTGATTACCGCTCTGGAAAAAGGGAAGAAATGGGGACTGGATGTACTCGGATCAGCGATATTATTTGGAATCTTGCACATTAGTAGTCATGGTTGGATCTTGACAGACTTTGTCTTCTATATGGGTGGTGGCCTCATATTTGCAGTCTTATTTAGAGTGACAAAGTCCATTTATTGGCCTATTGGACTGCACATACTCTACAATGGCATTGGTCAGATTCTCCCCTTGTTGTTTTAGAGTTTTTCAATAATCCTAATTAGTAAAAGAGAACACTAGCTGTGACATAAAATTCCCGAGTCAGTTTGTAGTGCTGGACCAAACCCTTACGGAGCTTTTGATTGGATGAAAGGACTCTGGGTAGGTTTGGCTGAAAGACGACGTAAATAAAACTTAAAAGGATCAACTATGAAAGGGAAAGAAACGAAATTTTATCTAGGGACCATTTTGGTGCTTGTGTCCTATTACTTGATTTTTAATCTTGTAGCAAAATTAGACTCAGTGAGCCAGTTATCTGATTTGGGATTTTATGGGATTCAAATTTTATTGATAGTAATTGAGGGAATTGTTGCTACTGTGGTTCTTGTCAAGAGTCAACGTTGGAAAGAGTACGGTCGATTCGAGTTTCGTTGGTCCTATCTGAGTATCTTCTTTCTTTTCTTTATGTTGATGTTTTTGTGGGTAAATATAACAACTCGGATCTTTCCCAGCACGCAAAATGGGAGTGCAATAGTGAAAGAAGCAGCTAATTTGACAGGAATTAGTTACTTTATAACGCGTTTTCTCTATGGCGGTCTTATTGCTCCGATAGTTGAAGAGTTGGTTTTTCGTGGGCTTCTAATGACAGCCTTATCCAAATTTAAAAAATACTATATAGATGTCATCGTTTCCTCCACTCTCTTCAGTCTTGTCCATGTTTTGCAGTATGGATGGGTGTTAACAGACTTCATCATTTATGCAGGAGCAGGTCTGCTACTCTGTATGCTCTTTCGCTATACACGTTCAATTTATTGGTCAATGGCACTCCACATCTTGTGGAATAGCTTTTTAATCATCGTCAGCTTATTGGTGTTTGGGTGTTAGGCTTGGCAGAAATTTTTACATCACATAGATAAGGCTGGCTTCCCAGTCTTTTTCTTTATCTAAAATATCTAATAATAGTCCTTGCTCAATTCTTTGTTACCTTAAATGAAAAAGTAATTTTAAAATCTAATCACGGAATCCGACTCTATCAAAGTTTGTCAATCCTAGAGTTTTTTTGTATAGTAGAAATATGAAATTTACAAAAATAATCAGTAGTCTGCTTGCTATTGGAGCTTTACTCATGCTTTTATCAGCTTGCCAGAATGTTAAAAAGACACAACTGGTCTTGTTTGAAACCCTTTCGTTCGGCATGTCTCCTAAATCTTTTAAAGAAGTATTTGGAGAGGCTAGTGAAGTGGTGGAGGAAACAGAGATGGCCTATCGAGATACTTGGCGTGCAGAAGACCCATATTTCTATAAAACAGGTCGTCTTTTCTATCACTATGAACAGATTACTTTGAAAGATTATCCTAGTCGAGCGACCTTTACATTTTCAAAATCACATCATTTGGAAGAAGCAACGGCTCATTTCCCCGTTGCCTCAAAAGTAGAGCAGCAAGCATTGCTCTTTAACTTATCCCAGACTATAAAAAAAGAAATTGAAGCTCTTCCAGATTACCAGTCCATGACAACCGATATGGTAGGACTATACGATGACGGCTATCGCTATAAAGTCAAGTTGAAAGGACAAAGGAGAGAATTCTGGATCGATGTTTATCCGACAGAAGATGAAGATGCTAAAGAAATTGAAGATAAAAAGTATACTATTCGGGTGGATCAGTTTAGGATGCATTAATAACACTCATGGGATTTCAGCATTTTTTACTAGCTCTAAGTTTCAAACTCTAAACTTTTTTCTCTTTTATGAATGTGTTATAATATTCCTTGCTGTGGCTGTGACCTTGAACAGTCTCAAACGAAGAAAATAAGAGGAAAAAGATGAAAGAAAAAGGATTTTGGGAAGGTGTACAGGCAGCAATGCCGACTGCCCTTGGCTATGTCAGCATTGGTCTGGCTTGTGGGATTATCGGTGCGCCTTATGTGACACCTGTTGAGATGGGCTTGATGAGCCTCTTTGTTTATGCTGGGAGTGCCCAGTTTGCCATGTTGGCATTGATTGCGGTCCAAGCGCCTGTTGCGGCCATTGCCATGACGGTCTTTTTGATCAATTTACGACTCTTTTTGTTGAGCTTGCATGCATCGACCTATTTCCGTCATACCAGCCTTTGGCAGAATATCGGGATGTCGAGTCTCTTGACAGACGAAACCTACGGTGTTTTGATGGGAGAATTAGCCCATACAGACAAGGTCAATCCTATGTGGATGCATGGAAACAATCTCAACAGCTATGTGGCTTGGTTTGTGGGGACAGTTGTCGGAACGGCTCTAGGTGGACTCCTACCAAATCCAGAAATCTTTGGACTGGACTTTGCCTTGGTTGGGATGTTCATCGGGATTTTTGCTTCGCAATTTCAGATTATGCAAAGACGGGTCCCTGTCCGCAATCTGCTGCTGATTCTAGCAGTTGTTACGGTGTCTTTCTTTTTGCTCTTGACAGTGGTGTCTCAGTCACTAGCTGTTCTATTTGCGACCTTGCTAGGTTGTACCATGGGGGTGGTCTTAGATGGTCAGTAAGTATATTTTAATGGCAATCGTCTTTTCTGGATTGGTAACTTGGATTCCCCGTATGATTCCCTTCATCTTGGTTAAGTACAAGGGGTTGCCAGCTATCGTCGAGCGTTTTTTGAAGTTCTTACCTGTTTCCATTATCTTTGCCTTGATCCTTTCAAGCGTGGTGACAGGCAAGGTTGGGAGCCTTCCTCAAATCAAATGGCTGGACTTTCTAGCAGTCTTTCCAACGGCTTGGGTAGCCTTTCGCTACCGCAATCTAGTGGGTACGGTTCTTTTTGGGGTAGTCTTGATTGCAGTCTTGCGTCTGGTCTTTTAATCAGCCATAAGAAAAACCTATCACCGAGATAGATATCATATAATGGCGAAAAAAATTTTTTTCTGTTAAGATAGTACAGTATTCTATTTTGGAGGAAATGACATGAAAAAAATCGTCAAATATTCATCTCTTGCTGCTCTAGGACTTGTTGCCGCAGGTGTGCTAGCAGCTTGCTCAGGTGGAGATAAGAAAGATAGCGCATCTAGCGAAGCAGCAACACCTGGTAAGAAAGAAATTGTCGTAGCGACCAACGCTTCACCAAAACCATTTAACTACGAAGAAAATGGCGAGTTGACGGGTTATGAGATTGAAGTAGTTCGTGCTATCTTTAAAGACTCTGACAAATACGATGTCAAGTTTGAAAAGACAGAGTGGTCAGGTGTCTTTGCAGGTCTTGACGCTGATCGCTACCAAATGGCTGTGAACAACATCAGCTATACCAAAGAACGTGCTGAAAAATACCTTTACGCAGCTCCAACTGCTAAAAACCCTAACGTTCTCGTTGTGAAGAAAGACGACAACAGTATTAAGTCTCTCGATGATATTGGTGGAAAATCTACTGAAGTCGTTCAAGGAACAACAACAGCTAAACAACTGGAAGACTATAACAAACAACACGCAGACAACCCAACGGTTCTTAACTACACCAAGGCTGATTTCCAACAAATCATGTCTCGTTTGAGCGATGGTCAATTTGACTACAAGATTTTTGATAAAATCGGTGTTGAAACAGTTATCAAGAACCAAGGTTTGGACAACTTGAAAGTCATTGAACTTCCAAGCGACCAACAACCTTACGTATACCCACTTCTTGCTAAAGGCCAAGATGAGTTGAAATCATTTGTAGACAAACGTATCCAAGAACTCTACAAAGATGGAACTCTTGAAAAATTGTCTAAACAATTCTTCGGAGACACTTACCTCCCAGCAGAAGCGGACATTAAATAGTCTTATGAAATCATCCAGTCTGAGAAGGGCGGATGATTTTCTAATTTTTAGACATATAGTTTTAAACTATATGTCTGCCTATCTAATAACAATTTGCGAAATCAAATAAAGTATGAGATACTATTACGGTATTATTTTTAAAGGAGATAGAATCATGAAAATCAAAAAATGGCTCGGTGTAGCGGCTCTTGCTACAGTCGCAGGTTTGGCTCTTGCAGCTTGCGGAAATTCAGAAAAGAAAGCGGACAATGAAACAGTTGTTAAAATCGCAACAGTTAACCGTAGTGGTTCTGAAGAAAAACGTTGGGATAAAATCCAAGAATTGGTTAAAAAAGATGGTATTAAATTGGAATTCACAGAGTTCACTGACTACTCTCAACCAAACAAGGCAACTGCTGATGGCGAAGTAGACTTGAACGCTTTCCAACACTACAACTTCTTGAACAACTGGAACAAAGAAAACGGGAAAGACCTTGTAGCGATTGCAGATACTTACATCTCACCAATCCGCCTTTACTCAGGTAAAAATGGGGAAGAAAACAAGTACACTAAAGTGGAAGAAATCCCAGATAAGGGCGAAATCGCTGTACCAAACGATGCAACAAACGAAAGCCGTGCGCTTTACTTGCTTCAATCAGCTGGTTTGATTAAATTGGACGTTTCTGGAACTGAACTTGCTACTATCGCAAACATCAAAGAAAATCCAAAGAACTTGAAGATTACTGAATTGGATGCTAGCCAAACAGCTCGTTCATTGTCATCAGTTGATGCTGCCGTTGTAAACAATACTTTCGTTACAGAAGCAAAATTGGATTACAAGAAAGCACTCTTCAAAGAACAAGCTGATGAAAACTCAAAACAATGGTACAACATCATCGTTGCGAAAAAAGATTGGGAATCATCACCTAAGGCTGATGCCATCAAGAAAATTATCGCAGCTTACCACACTGATGAAGTGAAAAAAGTTATCGAAGAAACATCAGACGGTTTGGACCAACCAGTTTGGTAATAAGACATAGGGAGGTGGGAGAGTTTCCACCTCTTGCTTTTGTCTAGAGCATGGATTGTAAAGAAGACTATACGTTCATAGAAAGGTAGAGAGAATATGGTTTTTCCTAGCGAACAAGAGCAGATTGAAAAATTTGAAAAGGATCATGTGGCCCAGCATTATTTTGAAGTCTTGCGCACCTTAATTTCCAAGAAATCAGTCTTTGCCCAGCAGGTTGGACTCAAAGAAGTCGCAAACTATCTGGGTGAGATTTTCAAGCGTGTAGGGGCTGAAGTGGAGATTGATGAGAGCTACACGGCGCCTTTTGTCATGGCGCATTTCAAGAGTTCGCGTCCAGATGCCAAGACCTTGATCTTCTATAATCACTATGACACCGTGCCAGCGGATGGCGACCAGTTGTGGACAGAGGATCCTTTTACCCTTTCTGTACGAGATGGTTTTATGTATGGGCGTGGAGTTGACGACGACAAAGGCCATATCACGGCTCGTTTGAGCGCTCTGAGAAAATACATGCAGCACCACGATGACCTACCTGTCAATATCAGCTTTATCATGGAAGGGGCAGAGGAGTCTGCTTCCATGGATCTAGATAAGTATTTAGAGAAACACGCAGACAAACTTCGTGGGGCGGACTTGCTAGTCTGGGAGCAAGGAACCAAGAACGCCTTGGAACAGCTGGAAATCTCTGGCGGAAACAAGGGGATTGTGACCTTTGATGCCAAGGTGAAAAGTGCTGATGTGGATATCCACTCGAGTTATGGTGGTATCGTGGAGTCAGCACCATGGTATCTTATCCAGGCCTTAAGTAGCCTGCGTGCAGCAGATGGCCGTATCTTGGTAGAAGGCTTGTACGAGGATGTTCAAGAGCCAAATGAACGAGAACTAGCCTTGGTGGATACCTATGCCCAACGCAATCCTGAGGAAATCAGTCGCATTTATGGCTTGGAATTGCCTCTCTTACAAGAGGATCGTGCAGCCTTCCTAAAACGGTTCTTTTTTGAGCCAGCCCTTAATATCGAAGGAATTCAGTCAGGCTACCAAGGGCAAGGAGTGAAAACGATTTTGCCAGCAGAAGCCAGTGCTAAGCTTGAGGTTCGTTTGGTTCCTGGCCTAGAACCGCATGATGTTCTGGAAAAAATTCGGAAACAGCTAGACAAAAATGGCTTTGATAAGGTAGAATTATACTATACCTTGGGAGAGATGAGCTATCGAAGCGATATGAGCGCGCCAGCCATTCTCAATGTAATCGAGTTGGCCAAGAAATTCTATCCACAGGGCGTTTCAGTCTTGCCGACAACAGCGGGGACAGGACCTATGCATACGGTCTTTGATGCCCTAGAGGTACCCATGGTAGCCTTCGGTCTAGGGAATGCCAATAGCCGAGACCACGGTGGAGATGAAAACGTGCGAATCGCCGATTACTACACCCATATTGAATTAGTAGAGGAGCTGATTAGAAGTTATGAGTAGAGATATTATCAAGTTAGATCAGATCGATGTGACTTTTCACCAAAAGAAGAGAACCATCACAGCGGTCAAGGATGTGACCATTCACATCCAAGAAGGGGATATCTACGGAATCGTTGGATATTCTGGAGCAGGGAAATCAACCCTTGTACGGGTGATTAACCTCTTGCAAAAGCCATCTGCAGGGAAAATTACCATTGATAACGACGTCATTTTTGATGGTAAGGTTACCTTGACTGCAGAGCAGTTGCGTCGCAAGCGTCAGGATATCGGGATGATTTTCCAGCACTTTAACCTCATGAGTCAAAAGACAGCAGAGGAAAATGTGGCCTTTGCCCTCAAACACTCTGGACTCAGCAAGGAAGAAAAGAAAGCTAAAGTAGCTAAGTTGTTGGACTTGGTTGGCTTGGCGGATCGTGCTGAAAACTACCCTTCACAACTATCAGGAGGGCAAAAACAGCGTGTGGCTATTGCGCGTGCCTTGGCCAATGATCCAAAAATCTTGATTTCAGATGAGTCAACATCTGCCCTTGACCCTAAGACAACCAAGCAGATTTTGGCTTTATTGCAAGATTTGAACCAAAAATTAGGCTTGACGGTTGTCTTGATTACGCATGAAATGCAGATTGTCAAAGATATTGCCAACCGTGTGGCAGTTATGCAGGATGGCCGTTTGATTGAAGAGAGCAGTGTTCTTGAAATCTTCTCAGATCCTAAACAACCTTTGACCCAAGACTTTATCTCAACTGCGACAGGTATTGATGAAGCCATGGTTAAGATTGAGAAGCAAGAAATTGTAGAGCACTTATCTGAGAACAGTATCTTAGTGCAGCTCAAGTATGCAGGGGCTTCGACAGACGAGCCACTTTTGAATGAATTGTACAAACATTACCAAGTAACAGCTAATATTCTCTATGGAAATATCGAAATTCTCGATGGCACTCCTGTTGGAGAATTGGTTGTGGTCTTGTCAGGAGAAAAAGCAGCGCTAGCAGGTGCTCAAGAAGCCATCCGTCAAGCGGGTGTGCAGTTAAAAGTATTGAAGGGAGGACAGTAAAATGACAGAGTTTATTCAAACTTACTTACCAAATGTCTATAAGATGGGCTGGGCTGGTCAGGCTGGCTGGGGAACAGCTATCTACCTAACTCTTTATATGACAGTTCTTTCCTTCATCATCGGAGGGTTCCTGGGGCTGGTGGCAGGTCTCTTCCTTGTCTTGACAGCGCCAGGTGGTGTCTTGGAGAACAAGGTCGTTTTCTGGATTTTAGACAAGATTACCTCTATTTTCCGTGCGGTTCCCTTTATCATCCTTTTGGCTATCTTGTCACCACTTTCTCACTTGATTGTCAAGACTAGTATCGGGCCAAATGCAGCCCTTGTACCCCTTTCTTTTGCAGTCTTTGCCTTCTTTGCCCGTCAGGTGCAGGTTGTCTTGGCTGAGCTGGATGGCGGTGTCATTGAGGCGGCTCAAGCGAGCGGAGCGACCTTCTGGGATATCGTGGGTGTTTATCTATCGGAAGGTCTTCCAGATTTGATTCGTGTGACGACGGTGACCTTGATTTCACTAGTCGGTGAAACAGCTATGGCTGGTGCGGTCGGAGCTGGTGGTATTGGTAACGTAGCCATCGCTTATGGCTTTAACCGTTTCAATCACGATGTGACAGTTCTAGCAACCATCATTATCATCTTGATTATCTTTACGATCCAGTTCTTGGGAGATTTCTTGACTAAGAAATTAAGTCATAAATAAAAAGAGCCGAAGGGCTCTTTTTTGTTCTAGGAAGCTGCCAACAGGGGCATTTAAAGTTTTTAAATTATGGTATAATAGATAAAGCTAATTCTCTCTAGTGATAGGGTAGGAAAAAACTAGAAAGATAAACCTTGAAGCGAGATGAGAAAATGAAAAAGGAGTTCGGTTGATATGAATTATTTTGAGGGGAATGATTTCTTCCTTCTCTTGTTTGTAGTTTTACTGATTGGTTTTGTGGTAAACTTTTTTGAAAAACGTAAGGACTACTATATTTTGGCGCTCTCCCTCTTATTTGCAGGAACTATTTATGGCAAGAGTCGAGCGATGATGGTCTATTTGTTGGCCTTTGTCGTTTATCAATATTTTCTGGTTTTTCTAGCACAGAGGATAGAAGCAAAGAGGATGAAACCACTGGTTTTCCTTTCCATTCTTCCTTTAGTAATCAATAAAGTCTTTGCCCTGACTTCTCTGCATTTGTTGGCCTTTATTGGAATTTCCTACATGTCCTTTAAGACCATTCAGATCATGTTAGAGATATCGGATGGCTTGATCAAAGAAAAAATCGGTGTAAAAGATTATCTACAGTTTTTGCTCTTTTTCCCAACAGTTAGTGCTGGTCCGATTGATCGGAGTAGGAGATTTTTAAAAGAGATAAACGAGGTCATGCCCCGAAAAGAGTATCTAGAGTTAGCAGGGGACGGTGTGTATCGTATCGTTCTAGGCCTTCTTTACAAGGTTGTTTTATCAACCTATGTTTACCAGATGTTACTCACTCTAAATAATACTGGCACAGTCGTTTACTCAATCAAGTATATGTACCTCTATACCTTGTATCTGTTCTTCGACTTTGCAGGCTATAGTCTAATGGCCGTTGGAAGTAGCAACATTCTAGGTATTCAGACACCGATGAACTTTAACAAACCTTTTTTGAGTGTCGATATCAAGGATTTCTGGACCAGATGGCATATCACCTTGTCGACCTGGTTGAGAGATTTTGTATTTTCAAGAGTATTGATGCAGGTTATCAGGAAAAAATGGTTCAAAAATAGACTACACAATGCAACCTATGCCTATATGGTCAATATGTTGGTCATGGGTTTTTGGCATGCTCTTAGTGTTAGCTACATTGTCTATGGTTTTTATCACGGTGTCTTGATGGCTGGATTTGAAGTGTATCAAAAGAAAAGCAATTTTTATAAGAAAAATAAAAACAAAAACTGGTATAAGCTACTGAGTTGGTTTGTGACCATGAATTTGGTTATGGTTGGTTTCTTTATCTTTTCAGGTGAACCCTATAAAATCTTACTGACGATTTTAAAGAGATAAGAGATTGAAAAGAAATCGGACAGATTGAAGGGATAGGATAAAACGAAATGATTAAATTAAAAGCATTTTTACTATCGCTTGTGCTCGTAATTGCGACGCTTGCCCTTTTAAATGTGACGTATGTCAAGAAGATTGATGATTATTATAAAGTCAAGGATAACAGTATTCGTTATAGCACTTCGTATGAAAAGTATAAAAGTAGAGATATTTTAACAAGCAACATCACTCCCAATACACTGGTTTTATTAGGCTCGTCTGAGTTGGTTGCGACGATAAATGAAGACTATCATCCCAATAAAATTTTTAACTACAACGATTTTAATATCATGCAGATTGGGACCAGTTATTCTCAAAACATCATTCAGGCTACGACCTTGGGCTCTATTGAAGGAGCTATGACCAAGCGAAAAGTGGCCATTGTCGAGTCGGTTCAATGGTTTGAAAAAGATGGGACTCATCAAGATGCCTTTTTGAACAAGGCTTCTCAGGAACATATTTTCCACATGCTAGATAATGACAAGATTAGTAAGGAAACGAAAGAAAAACTAATCAATCGCATTATCGAGATTACCAAAGGGAACAAGCAACAAAATGACATCTACAAAAAATACAAAAGTTATTTCATAGATGGAAAAGGAACCATTGTTGATAAAAAACTATTAGAGTTTGAGAACGCGATGTATTCCTTTAAGCTCAAACAGACTTTTTATCAAAAACATGCCAAATCAGATTATCCTTCACTAGGAGATAAAACTCCAGACTATGATTGGGAGAAAATGACGGATCAGTTTGTGGAAGAGGTCAAAAAGAAAACAGACAATAATGACTATGCTGTTGATAATAACTACTACAATACTTACTTAAAAGATCGCTATGCATCACTGAAAGATTCTAATAAAGATTTGAGTTACCTAGAGTCGCCAGAATATTCAGATATGGAACTTTTCTTGACAGTTGCCAAAGAATTGGGAATTGAAGTTGAGGTTATTATTTTCCCAGTAAACGGGAAATGGAATGACTACACTGGTGTCTCAAGAGAGATGCGTGAAGAAACTTACAAAAAAATAGAAGATGTCGCAAAAAGCCATGGTGCAACCGTATTAAACTATGGAAACAGAGAGTATGATGATTACTTTTTATTTGACGTGATGCACGTTGGAGTGAAAGGATGGATGGAAGTTGAAAAAGAACTTTACAAATTTGCAAACCAAGCTAACTAACACACATCGTTTAATCTTGTGGACACTATTTTTCTATACGGTTATCTTGAGCATCGTGATTTACTGTTTTGTGACCGATTTTTCGAACATTCAAGAATTTATCTATAGTGAATTCTAAGATTGTATACAAAAAGGCCCTGGAGATAGGCATTGCTAGTCTTCAGGGCCTTTACCTTATGTTTTATCAGCTATTTTTTGACTTAGAAACTGCCCAATCACAGCACCAACCAAGGCACCTAGAAGGATGCTTGCGACAAAGAGAAGGATTTTGTCTAACTCTGGAGCGACCATGATACGGTCAATGTATTCTTGGGATTTTCCACGCGCGAGTAAGGTAGCCGCGTAGGATTCTGGATTGATCCACATGAGGAGGATGGGGCCACTTGTACTAAAAGCAAAGACGAGGAAGGAGAGGGTGTTTTTGATTCGATCTTTGTAATTGCCGAGATGAGCGATGGCATCTGCTGCAAGACCACAGGCGATAGCTGGTAGAAAAGCGCCAGCGCCGTGTTTACTAGCTAGAAAAAAGAGAGCCATAAAGAGCCCGAGAGTGGTAATCGCTCCAAAACGAGGAACCTTTGCCAAAAGAAGCATGTAGACACTGCCACCGACAAGGGCAGAAAAGGCAGGCGCGTAGAACATATTGCCCGTTGAATCGACCAAGTGTCCAAGTAATACTCCGATTCCTAGACAGAGGAAGTAGAGGACGACGGCTAAGAGGGTAGTTAAGATATTTTTCTTCATGAGAATCTCCTTATATAAAACTGTCAAAATCAATTGTATCACGCTTTTAGAGGATTGTAAATGGGAGCTCTATGTTTTTGAAAACGTTTGAAATATGATATAATAGTTACATAGTTGTTTTAAGGAGGATATTATGGGAAAGTTTCTAGAATTCGTCTTTAATCGTTTCTTTTTAGGAATGATTGCGACGGCTTTTTTCTGGTTATTAACACTAGCAGGAGGTGTGGTCTTTGGTTTGGCACCAGCTAGTGCAACTCTTATGAGTTTATATGCGGAGCACGGTTATACTTATCGAGCTTATAGTTTGAAAGAAGCTTGGGAATTGTATAAGAGTAACTTTGTCAAGAGTAACCTAGCTTTCTATAGTTTTGTACTTGTGGATCTAGTCTTAGTCTATGGTTTGTATCTTTTGGTTCAATTGCCCCATCAGACTATCTTCCATCTCTTGGCAACCTTTCTCAATATCCTTGTTGTTGCCTTTGTTTTTTTGGCTTATACCGTTTCATTGAAACTCCAAGTCCACTATGAGCTCTCTTATCGAAATACTGTAAAACTCGCTCTTATCGGGATTTTTATGAATTTGCCGGCAATTGCCAAGGTTTTATTTGGTACGGTTATGCTTATAGGAATTGGTTACTATATGCCCGCCTTGCTTTCCTTCGTAGGAATTGGTATGTGGCATTTCTTTATCAGTGATATGTTGGAACCTGTATATGAAAGTATCCATGAAAAATTGGCGACAAAATAAAATGAAGCCGTTCTGGCTCCACTCGCTCTTGCGCATATATACCTTGGTGATGATTGTCATCATTGCAAGTTTTGCGGTCATGCTCTCCTATGCTGACTGGAGTTCCCGTGAAAAAGAAGCCCAACGAGTAGCTCAACGTGTGACCACTCGGACAGTGAGTGAGATTGAATATTACCACAGGGAGTCGACTCAGCTAGCGCAGGAACTGGTTGAAAATCGAGCACGGATAGAGGGGATTTACAAGTATTTTAGTCTCAGTACATCGGATTATTTTTACTGGCTGTTGCAACGCAAAGCGTCTCCCTATGTCTCAGTATCCTTGTATGAAAACATTGATGATTTGTATGTAAGAAATGACTTTGTGACAGGTGTTGCAATTGTTTTGCAAGACTACAAGGAAGTCTACGTTTCTACTAGAGAGAAACGTAGCGGGGAGAAAATTCTTGCTGAGGATTTCAAACCAGCAGCCAATAGTTTTGCCATACCAGTACTTGATCCTAACTCCGATCAGTCTCTAGGTGTTATCTACATTTCTTTATCGCAGGATGTACTTTACCAAGCAATTGATAATACTCGCGGTCTGATTCCTGTGGCCGTGACGATCACCTCCCCTTTTGATACTGAATTGTTTCATATAGGGGAAAATGTAGTAGCTGAACGGGAAAATTGGATTGTAGGTTTGACATCACACGGCTATCAAGTCCAATCAGCAGTTCCAAAGAATTTTGTTCTTACTGGGACTTTAACTAGTTCTGCTGTCATTGTTGGTTTGAGTGGTCTCTTTATTATTATTTTATATGTGACCTTGAGGCAGACCTTCTCCAATTACCAAAGGCAGGTTGTGGATCTGGTCGGGTCTATCGAGGTGATTGCTCAAGGAGAAGAAGGCCTTCGAATCGATACCTCTAAAAAAGACCAAGAGTTGCTCCTCATCGCAGAAACCACCAATGATATGTTGGATCGACTGGAAAAAAATATCCATGATATCTATCAGCTAGAGCTCAGTCAGAAAGATGCCAATATGCGGGCCTTACAAGCTCAAATCAATCCTCACTTCATGTACAATACCTTAGAGTTTCTGCGCATGTATGCCGTCATGGAAAGCCAAGATGAACTGGCGGATATTATCTATGAATTTAGCAGTTTACTACGCAATAATATCTCCGATGAGCGGGAAACGACGCTGAAGCAAGAATTAGAATTTTGTCGCAAATACAGCTATCTCTGTATGGTGCGTTATCCAAAGTCAGTTGCCTATGGTTTTAAGATTGCACCCGAATTAGAAAATATGAGGATTCCCAAGTTTACGCTCCAGCCATTGGTCGAAAACTACTTTGCCCACGGTATTGATCACCGTCGAACAGACAATGTGATCAGTATCAAGGTTTTGAAGGGCCAAGGTTTTGTTGAAATCCTAGTAGTAGACAATGGTCGCGGGATGACTGCTGAGAAACTAGCTAGCTTGCAAGAAAAACTAACTCAGAGAAGTTTTGAGCACGAGGCAAGCTATAGCGGAGAGCGACAATCAATTGGAATAGTCAATGTACACGAACGCTTTGTCCTCTATTTTGGGGATCGCTACCAAATCAGTGTCGAGTCAGCTGAGCAAGAAGGTGTTCGTTACCGTATTACTATTCAAAATGAATAGAAAGGAAGGGAAATGTATAAAGTTTTATTAGTAGACGACGAGTATATGGTGACAGAGGGGCTCAAGCGATTAATCCCCTTTGAAAAATGGGATATGCAAGTCGTCGCAACAGCCAATCATGCTGATGATGCTTTAGACTATGTCAAGGAAAATCCAGTAGATGTGATCATTTCCGATGTCAATATGCCAGATAAGACAGGGCTTGAGATGATTAAGGAAATGAAGGAGCTGCTTCCAGATACCTATTATATCTTGCTGTCTGGTTATCAGGAATTTGACTACGTCAAAAAAGCAATGAATCTTAGTGTTGTAGATTATCTGGTCAAGCCAGTGGATAAGGTGGAGTTGAGTCATCTATTAGAAAAAATTGCGCGACAGCTTCAAGAAAAGGTGGAGCAAAGCCAAACTCTCAGCCAAGAATTGGATGAAGAGGGCTTTGTCAACTCCTTAGCAAGTAAAGACAGCTGGTGGATAGGTCTTTCAAAGGAAAAGCAAGGCTCTTTCACTATTCCTTACTATGTTTTAGGTCAAGACTGGCAGATTTTTATCTCTGATCAACCACTAGATGGAATAGTAGTAACGCCTTTTGGAGCACCCTACCAACAAGCTTTTGAAAAATGGAAGATCAACGCAGAAAAAGCCCTCTTTTACGGTTCTGTCAATCTAGAAAAATCCGAGAGTTTGTTTGCTTATTATGAACCGATTTATCGGGTGATTATCCAAGGAAATATCAATCAAATCATCGAAGAATTGACCCTACTGGAGAAGGTTGTCTTAGAGAACACACCGCGCGTGGCTATCACCAAACAGCTCTTTACTCAGTTTGTCATGGATGTCTTCCACTTGTTTGAGCACTTAAAAGCGGATGATATGACCGAGATTGTCAAAGCCATCCATGCTATTAACTCCTTTAAAGAATTGGTTGCCTACATCAAAGCAACCTTGACCAAGTTCTTTGGCCAGTATCGTATGAATGAAAACGTAGTGAGTGTTCTTGAAGTCATTGGACGTGATTATCAGAAAGAGCTCTCGCTTAAGGATATCAGCAAGGATCTCTTTATCAATCCTGTCTACCTCGGTCAGTTAATCAAGCGAGAAACCAACTCAACCTTCGCAGAATTGCTCAACAAACAGCGGATTAAGGCAGCGCAACAGCTCTTGCTTTCAACTAATGATAGTATTGAAGATGTTTGCTATGCTGTTGGTTACAGCAATGTTGGATATTTCTACAAGGTTTTCCGTAAATTGTGCGGAAAATCACCAAAAGCTTACCGCAAACAAGTCGAAAGTTCCCTGTAAAACTTGTATTTACGTGCAAAAAATGCTATAATGTCCAAAATACCTTAAGGAGGAAAAATTATGAAAAAGAAACCTATTTATCTTTGGGTTTTATTAGTCCTATCAGCATTGATTTCAGCTATGTCTTTGTTTGGAATACTAAGTCCAGTACCTAGTAAAGAAGCACTAGGTGCCAGTCAAGCACAAGTACAAGGCATTAGCGCTCAGCAGCTGGAGGATACGATTAATTATCTACATAAGACAGCTGAATTATCGCATTCGACTGTTAACATCGTTTTGATTATTTTATCTGCGATTTTAGTAGTCGCAGGTATTGTGCTCTTGGTTCGTAATCATTTGCAATATGCAAATTATGCTTACATTGCTTATGTTTTGCTTGCCATTGTTGGTTCGATTTATACTTATATGGGTATGCAAGATGCTGTACAAGCCATCCGTGATGAAACTTTGCGACTAGGAACAGAAGTCCTTGGAAAGGGAACAACGATTTTATTTGTTGTTATCAATGTCCTCTTCCTTGCCATTGTTTTTTACAAGATGTGGCGTCAACAAAAAGATTTGTCTGAGGAAGTCGAAACAGAAGAGCTCGCATAAGAGTTGACAAAAGGGAACTATCAAGTTACAATCTTGTTAGTTCTTTTTATATCGTAAACATAAAAATCGAGGTTAACATGAAAAAAATATCCTTAGTGTATATCAGTTTGAGTGGGAATACAGAGAGTTTTGTAACCCGACTTAAGGACTATCTCTTGTCCCAGTACGAAGGGATTGAGGTCCAAAAAATCCATATCAAGGATCTGGTCAAGGAAGGTCAAGAATTCTTTGAAATGGAACATCCCTATATCGCTTTCTTGCCGACCTACCTAGAAGGTGGGAATGGTGTCGATAACGGCGATGTCGAGATTTTAACAACTCCAGTGGGTGATTTTATCGCCTATGGGGACAATGCTAGTAAGTGTTTTGGGGTAGTGGGATCTGGTAATCGCAATTTTAACAATCAATACTGCTTAACAGCCAAGCAGTATAGTCAGCGCTTTGGCTTCCCGGTCCTAGCAGACTTTGAAATGCGTGGCATGCTGGGAGATATAAAAAAAGTCGCAGCGATTATTGCGGACTTATATGGATTGGATTCAGAAAGTTAGAATCGTTCAAGTAGGCAGTTGGATTTTCTCAACTGCCTTTTGAATGCAAAAAAAAGCACCCAGACGAGGGTGCTGCTTTGTGAACTATCCTGCTTTTCCGATGGCAAGTGCATAGATAAAGAAGATAGCAAATCCAAAGAGGAAAATCAATCCTGCGATAGCGAGGAGTTTTAGCCAAGAAGGAAGATTTTTATTTTCACCTGTGACCAACACATAGTTCAAAAGGGCAAAGAATGGTGTTGTAAGAAAAGATCCAATCATGGCAAAGCGGAGCATGGTTGAAACTTGACCGGCAAAGAACTTGATGATGACGATACCAATGATAGCTGTGATGGTCATCCAGATGTTCAAAGATTTACGATTATCCTCTTTTTGATTTGCTAAGAGTTGAAGGGAGGCCTGGTTGACACGTGAATAGCCATCGATGACAGTAATGACTGTCCCAAAGATACAGAGGAAAGCGATGAAGGTAATCAAATATCGAGACCATTCGCCAAGGACAGAGGCATACATGCCCACAAATTGCGAGATGTATTTGGCAGAAGCAGCTTCAACCGCTTGCCCTGTAGGATATTGAATGAGTGCTCCTAGTGCCACAAAGAATACAGCTAGGATACCAGTCCCAATGTACCCAACGTTAAAGTCGAAAAGAGCATCCGCTGTATTAAAGTTAACGGTCTTTTTCTTTTCAGCAGACCAGAGTGAGTTGATGGCTGAAATTTCAATAGGGGCAGGCATCCATCCTAAGAGGGAAACGATAAAGGGGAGTGCCGCCATTTGCCAAGGTGTCTTTTCGACAAAATCAGAGCTGTATTCAGGATGCTTAATTGCTGCAATGATAACTGCAAGAACTGTTGCAATGGTCAAAGCAGACATAATCCATTTTGCCATACCGTCCAATAGTTTGTAGCCACCAAAGAGTAACATAGCCCAAATGACCGCAACAAGGATGAGGGACCATTGAGTGATGCTAAGACCGATCATTGGGAAGGCACTGGCGATGATAGCTGAGCACAGAATGGCAACACCAGCTGTGTTGACCATAGCTGAAAAGACATTGAGGATAAAGAAAATCCAGAGATAGAGTTTTCCTTTTTCAGCATAGCCTTCGACTAAGGTTTTGCCAGTGTCGGCAGTATATTCGGCACCAAAACGGAAAAATGGATATTTAAAAACATTGGCCAAGATAACCAAGAGGAGTAGTGACCAACCATAAGAACCACCAGCTTGAGTAGAGGATACAATGTGAGAACCTCCAACGGCAGCAGAAGCCATTAGGATTCCTGGCCCCATTGCCTTTAGTTTGCTTGCCCAGGTTGACTGGTTTGATAACGTAACTTGTGACATAATAAACACTCCTATTTTTGAATTTTCAGAATAATCTGAATAGATAGCTACTATTCTACAAAAATCTTAAAGGAAATGCAAGATAATTTTTGAAAAATTTAGAAAATTTCAGAAAAATCATATGAAAGATATGATTATCACAAGGAAATGGTATTGATGGGAGTAAAAAATCCGAGAAGAAAGCTTCTCGGATTCCCTTATTTCAGTTGCTCAGTGATTTCCTTAGAAAGCAGGAGTCCCAAACGGTAACCCTTATTGATGTAGTCAATCACATCATTGATATTTTCCGTTGTTTGGATCCTTTCGCGTATGTCTGTTTTGAAAGCTTCGTCCTTCAGAAGCTGTTCCTGAAGGAGTTGTTGAAGTTTTTCTTTTTCGTATTTATTGATGAGAAAAAGAACGACAAGACTGATAAGAACTAAGATATAAGCATACTGGCTCATAAAATCTCTCCTGGTTTGATAAAAAAGTTGATGGTATAAGAAAAGCGAAAGAAATTTTCGCTTTTCAACTAAGTGATTAGACTAGCGGAACAGGTATCCGACAGATAAAACAAGACGGTCTTGACCTTTAACTGAAAAGTCCATCCAATTCTAATGAAGACTAGTAAAGCGTTTAGGCAATTCGCCATAGTTACGACGTATTGTAATAGAAATCGATGTTATTTCTATTACAATACTAGTGAAGCAGTTAGCTAGTTCGCATATAAGCGGCTAGCGTCTAACAATTAGGAACTTTAGTTCCAATTGTTAGTACTGAATCACATCTTCTCTGGTGCTTCTACTCCAAGCAAACGAAGGGCTTCTTTGAGAACAACAGCTGTTGCGTAGCTGAGGGCTAGACGACTGTCACGCTCTGGGCTTTCATCTAAGATGCGTGTATGTGCATAGTATTTATTGAAGGCTTGAGCCAAGCTGATTGCATACTTGGCAATGAGCGATGGATCATAGTTAACAGATGCGCGTTTGATGACACGGGCAAAGTCTTGGAGAAGTTTGATAATTTCCCAGCTTTCAGCATCATTTAGACTGTAATTTGCTTGAGCATTTGGTTGGAAGTCTGCTTTTCTAAGTAGAGACTGAATACGAGCGTAAGCGTATTGGATGTATGGACCAGTTTCTCCTTCAAAGGAAACCATAGCTTCGAGGTCAAAGTCGTAACCATTTCTGCGGTCCGTTTTGAGGTCGTAGAATTTAACAGCTCCCACTCCGACAGCTTGGGCAACCTGTTCCTTGTTTTCGAGGTCAGGATTTTTCACTTCGATTTGTGCTTTGGCACGGCTGATAGCTTCTTGAAGAGTAGGTTCGAGCAGGATGATATTTCCTTTACGAGTAGAGAGCTTTTGACGATTCTTGGTTACCAAACCGAAGTCTACGTGAATCATATCATCGCTCCAGTCAAATCCCATCTTTTTCAAGACGGCTTTTAACTGTTTAAAGTGGTTAGACTGCTCTTGACCAACTGCGTAGACATTTTTAACAAAATTGTAAGTACGTGCACGGTAGATAGCTGTCGCAATGTCACGTGTGATGTAGAGGGTTGCACCGTCAGATTTCTTAATCATAGCGGGTGGAAGTTCAACATCATCGAGGTTGACAATGCTAGCGCCGCGTGATTCTTCTAGCAAACCTTTTTCTTCAAGGATTTGCACGGCCTCATCCATCTTATCGTTGTAGAAGGCTTCCCCGTTTAAGCTGTCAAATTCAACGTTCAACAGTTTGTAAATGCGGTTGAACTCAACCAAACTTTCGTCACGGAACCATTGCCAGAGTTGAGTTGCTTCTGGATCGCCATCTTCCAATTTTTTAAACCAAAGACGCCCTTCCTCATCAAGAGCTGGGTCGTTTTCGATTTCAGCATTGATGCGAACGTACAATTTTAACAATTCGTCAATTGGATTAGCTTCTACGGCTTCCTTACTCCCCCATTTTTTATAAGCAACCATGAGAAGACCAAACTGTTTACCCCAGTCTCCAAGGTGGTTGATTTTAATAGTGTTGTAGCCCATTTTCTTAAAGATATTAGAAAGAGCATCTCCGATAACAGTTGAACGTAAGTGACCTACTGAGAAAGGTTTTGCGATGTTTGGACTTGATAGGTCAATCGTGATATTTTGCTCTTTGCCTTCCGTTTGTTGAGCGTAGTCAGATCCTTTTTCAATGATCTCTTTGATAACTGCTCCAGAAATAGCAGATTTATCAAGGAAGAAGTTGACGTAAGGACCAGTTGCAACAACTTTTTCAAAGGCTTGGCTGTTGATTTTTTCAGCGATTTCAGCAGCAATCATTTGCGGGGCTTTGCGTTCGACTTTTGCAAGTGAGAAAGCAGGAAAAGCGATATCTCCCATGTCAGAGTTTTTTGGTTGTTCTAGTAAATTTAAAATAGCCTCTTGATCTAGGCTATCGATGACGCTAGCCAATTCACTAGCAATCAGTTTTTTTGTGCTCATAAGTAGGCTCCTTTTGGACTTTTATTCTATTTTATCATAAATTTAGTGAAAGAAGAAAGATTTTTTTGAATTATTCAGTTTTTTTGGTATAATTATATCTAAAAATAAACCCGAAATCGGTTATAAATATTCATGTAAGAGGTTGATATGAGAAAAAAAGAACGGCACCAATTGATTAAAAAGATGATCACTGAGGAAAAACTAGCTACACAAAAGGATATCCAAGATCGCCTAGAAGTTCGGAATGTCTTTGTGACGCAAACGACCTTGTCTCGCGACCTGCGCGAGATCGGCTTGATCAAGGTTAAGAAAAATGGTATGGTATATTATGTGCTAGCGAATGAAACAGAAAAGATTGATTTGGTAGAATTTTTGTCGCATCATCTAGAAGGGGTTGCGAGAGCAGAGTTTACTTTGGTACTTCATACCAAGCTGGGAGAAGCGGCTGTCTTAGCAAATATTGTTGATGAAAATAAGGACGAGGCGATTTTAGGGACGGTTGCTGGTGCCAATACCTTACTGGTTATTTGTCGAGACCAGCATGTTGCCAAGCTCATGGAAGAGCGTTTGCTAGATTTGATGAAGGATGAATAGGGTTTTGGGACTTGTTCCCAAGCCTTATTTTTGACAAGGAGAGAGCCAATATGACGACAGAAAAACTATCACCTGGTATGCAACAGTATGTGGATATTAAAAAGCAATATCCAGATGCTTTTTTGCTCTTTCGGATGGGTGATTTTTATGAGCTGTTTTATGAAGATGCGGTCAATGCGGCGCAGATTTTAGAGATTTCACTGACCAGTCGTAATAAAAATGCAGAAAATCCGATACCCATGGCTGGTGTTCCCTATCATTCTGCCCAGCAGTATATCGATGTTTTGATTGAGCAGGGCTATAAGGTGGCTATTGCCGAGCAGATGGAAGATCCTAAGCAAGCTATCGGTGTGGTCAAGCGAGAGGTGGTTCAGGTCATCACACCTGGAACGGTCGTTGATAGCAGTAAGCCGGATAGTCAGAATAATTTCTTGGTTTCCTTAGATCGTGATGGCAATCAGTTTGGTCTGGCATATATGGATCTGGTGACCGGTGACTTTTATGTGACGGGTTTATTGGATTTCACGCTGGTTTGTGGGGAAATCCGTAACCTCAAGGCTCGTGAAGTGGTGCTGGGTTATGATTTGTCTGAGGAAGAAGAACAAATCCTCAGCCGTCAGATGAATCTGGTGCTTTCTTATGAGAAGGAAGGCTTTGAGGACCTTCATTTACTGGATCCACGACTGGCAGCTGTGGAGCAAGCGGCAGCTAGTAAGCTCCTCCAGTATGTTCATCGGACCCAGATGCGGGAATTGAACCATCTCAAACCAGTTATTCGCTATGAAATTAAAGATTTCTTGCAAATGGATTATGCGACCAAGGCCAGTCTGGATTTGGTTGAAAATGCCCGTTCAGGTAAGAAGCAGGGCAGTCTTTTCTGGCTTTTGGATGAAACCAAAACGGCTATGGGCATGCGCCTCTTGCGTTCTTGGATCCATCGTCCCTTGATTGACAAGGAGCGAATCATCCAACGTCAAGAGGTGGTGCAGGTCTTTCTTGACCACTTCTTTGAGCGCAGTGATTTGACAGACAGTCTCAAAGGTGTTTATGACATCGAACGCTTGGCTAGTCGGGTTTCTTTTGGCAAAACCAATCCCAAGGATCTCTTGCAGTTGGCGACTACCTTGTCCAGTGTACCACGGATTCGTGCGATTTTAGAAGGCATGGAGCAGCCTGCCCTGGCCTATCTCATCGCACAGTTAGATGCCATTCCTGAGTTGGAGAGCTTGATTAGCGCAGCGATTGCTCCTGAAGCTCCTCACGTGATTACGGAAGGTGGCATTATTTGTACGGGATTTGATGAGACTTTGGATAAATACCGTCGAGTGCTCAGAGAAGGGACCAGTTGGATTGCTGAGATTGAGGCCAAGGAGAGAGAGAACTCTGGCATCAGCACGCTCAAGATTGACTACAATAAAAAGGATGGCTACTATTTCCATGTGACCAATTCGCAACTGGGAAATGTGCCAGCCCACTTTTTCCGCAAGGCGACGTTGAAAAACTCTGAACGCTTTGGGACTGAGGAGTTGGCTCGTATCGAGGGAGATATGCTGGAGGCGCGTGAGAAGTCAGCCAACCTAGAATATGAAATCTTTATGCGTATCCGTGAGGAAGTCAGCAAGTACATCCAGCGTTTGCAGGCTCTAGCCCAAGGTATTGCAACCGTTGATGTCTTGCAAAGTCTGGCGGTTGTGGCTGAAACCCAGCATTTGATCCGACCTGAGTTTGGAGACAATTCACAAATTGATATCCAGAAAGGGCGCCATGCTGTCGTCGAAAAGGTTATGGGAGCGCAGTCCTATATTCCAAACAGTATCCAGATGTCAGAAGATACCAGCATTCAACTGATTACAGGACCCAACATGAGCGGGAAGTCTACCTACATGCGCCAGCTAGCCATGACTGCGGTTATGGCCCAGCTGGGTTCTTATGTGCCGGCAGAGAGCGCCCATTTGCCTATCTTCGATGCCATCTTTACCCGTATCGGAGCAGCAGATGATTTGGTTTCAGGTCAATCAACCTTCATGGTAGAGATGATGGAGGCCAATAATGCCATTTCGCATGCGACCAAGAATTCACTCATTCTCTTCGATGAATTGGGACGCGGAACTGCGACTTATGACGGGATGGCTCTTGCCCAGTCCATCATCGAATACATTCATGAACATATCGGAGCCAAAACCCTCTTTGCGACCCACTATCATGAGTTGACTAGTCTGGAGTCCAGTTTGGAACACTTGGTCAACGTCCACGTGGCAACCTTGGAGCAGGATGGGCAGGTCACCTTCCTTCACAAGATTGAACCAGGACCAGCTGACAAATCCTATGGTATCCACGTTGCTAAGATTGCTGGTTTACCGGCAGAACTTTTAGCAAGGGCGGATAAAATTTTGACCCAACTGGAGAGTCAAGGGACGGAAAGTCCTGCTCCGATGAGACAAACAAGTGCTGTCACAGAACAGATGTCACTCTTTGATGCGCCTGAAGAACATCCTATCCTAGCAGAATTAGCTAAACTGGATGTGTACAATATGACACCTATGCAGGCTATGAATGTCTTAGTTGAGTTCAAACAAAAATTATAAAAAGAGTCCCACTCATGCATTTGTGAGTGGGATTTTTCTCTATTACTTTTTATGGGCCAAAAGTTGATTGATGTGGTCTACTTTTTTAGCTTCTCTTTTATAGAGAATAGCCCAGATGATGAGGTAGACAATCGCAAACTCTGGAATGAGCTGGAGATAGAAGGTCCAGTGGAAGGGGAACCAACCAGCCAGAGTTGCTAGTGGGACAAAGCCAGCCAGCATGAGGAAGAAATGAGTCAGAGTGGCGCGGAGCAGGCTCCAGTCACGGCTGAATAAGCGGCTGCCAAAGCTAAAGAGAACGCCGATAGCTGACCAGATGATCATGCAGTAGAGCAAGACTAGAGCACCGTGAACCTGATGTTGAGCCATCGCTTGGCCGATAAGAGACTCGGGGCTTAGTGGGGCATAGGTATTTGGTGCATAAATGAGTGAAAAGAGGATAGAGAGGATGAGGCCGATAAGAATACCAGCGGCTGCATCGTGAAAGATTTGTTTTTTCATAGTTCTAATTTCTCCTTGATGGTTTTTAGGTAGCGGCGTGAAGAGTAGGTGAAACTTTCGTTTTTCAAGAAAATTTCAACCAGACCGTTGGGCGTGAGCCTGAGATGAGAGATGGAGTCGATATTGACGATTTCAGATTGGGAAATTTGGATAAAAGTGGTCGGCAAGAGTTCAAGAACCTGATAGAGACGCAAATCAATGCTGTAGGTCTGACTGGCAGTTTCTGCTAGAACCTTCCGATTCTCGATATAGAAGCGCTGAATCTTACCAATTTCAACTAGATAGACCTGATCTTCAATCTTTCCTTTGATTGTTTCTTTTTGGTCAAGATTTTCAGCGAACTCGATGACTTTCTGGACTTTTTCGGTCGGCTGAGGAGTTTGGACAATCAGCTTTTCCTCCTCGTAAGTCTCCTTAATCTGTAGTTCTACTTTCATAAATTTCCCTCCTTTTCAGTTATACAAGGTTGTGATCACTTCCTGTACACCTTTATTAAACACTATTTTACGACCCATGGCAAGAGCTTTTGTCTATGTGGAGAGATTTGGAGTCTATGTGGTATTTGCTTTTTCTGATAGTATCTGAAATATGGTATAATAGCACTAATCAATTTCTAGGAAAATAGATACAGAAAGGGGCTGAAAGATGTCTCATATTATTGAATTACCAGAGGTACTGGCAAACCAGATAGCGGCAGGAGAAGTGATTGAACGTCCTGCCAGTGTAGTCAAAGAGCTGGTAGAAAATGCCATTGACGCGGGTTCTAGCCAGATTATCATTGAGATCGAGGAAGCTGGACTCAAGAAAATCCAAATCACCGATAATGGTCATGGAATTGCTCACGATGAGGTGGAGTTGGCCTTGCGTCGTCATGCGACCAGTAAGATAAAAAATCAGGCTGATCTCTTTCGGATTCGGACGCTTGGTTTTCGAGGTGAAGCCCTGCCCTCTATCGCGTCTGTCAGTGTTCTGACCCTGTTGACGGCGGTGGATGGTGCGAGTCATGGGACCAAGCTCGTTGCGCGTGGGGGAGAAGTTGAGGAAGTCATCCCAGCGACTAGTCCAGTGGGAACCAAGGTTTGTGTGGAGGACCTCTTCTTCAACACGCCAGCCCGTCTCAAGTATATGAAGAGCCAGCAAGCGGAGTTGTCTCATATCATTGATATTGTCAACCGTCTGGGCTTGGCTCATCCTGAGATTTCTTTTAGTTTGATCAGTGATGGCAAGGAGATGACGCGGACAGCAGGGACTGGTCAACTGCGTCAAGCCATCGCAGGGATTTATGGTTTGGCGAGTGCCAAGAAGATGATTGCCATTGAGAACTCTGACTTAGACTTCGAAATTACAGGTTTTGTGTCTCTGCCTGAGTTAACCCGAGCAAATCGTAACTATATCAGTCTCTTCATCAATGGTCGTTATATCAAGAACTTCTTGCTCAATCGCGCTATTCTTGATGGTTACGGTAGCAAGCTCATGGTAGGTCGTTTTCCACTGGCAGTCATTCACATCCATATCGATCCTTACCTAGCAGATGTCAATGTTCATCCAACCAAACAAGAAGTGCGGATTTCCAAGGAAAAAGAACTAATGGCGCTGCTTTCAGAAGCTATTTCAAATAGTCTCAAGGAACAAGCCTTAATCCCTGATGCCTTGGAAAATCTTGCCAAATCGACTGTGCGTAATCGTCAAAAGGTGGAGCAGACCATTCTCCCACTCAAAGAAAATACGCTCTATTATGAGAAAACTGGGCCTACAAGACCCAGTCAAGCTGAGGTGGCTGATCATCAGGTTGAATTAACTGAGGAAGGGAAAGATTTAACCTTGTTTGCCAAGGAAACCTTGGACCAGCTGACTAGACCAGCAAAACTGCATTTTGCAGAGAGAAAGCCTGTTAACTACGACCAACTAGACCATCCTGAGTTAGACCTAGCTAGCCTTGATAAGGCTTATGACAAGCTGGAGCGAGAAGAATCATCCAGCTTCCCAGAGTTGGAGTTTTTCGGACAAATGCACGGGACTTATCTCTTTGCCCAAGGGCGAGATGGCCTCTATATCATAGACCAACACGCGGCTCAGGAACGGGTCAAGTACGAGGAATACCGTGAGAGTATTGGGAATGTTGACCCAAGCCAGCAGCAACTCCTAGTGCCCTACATCTTTGAATTTCCTGCGGATGATGCCCTTCGTCTCAAGGAAAGAATGGCACTTTTGGAGGAAGTGGGTGTCTTTCTAGCAGAGTACGGAGAAAATCAATTTATCCTACGAGAACATCCTATTTGGATGGCAGAGGAAGAAATCGAATCTGGTATCTATGAAATGTGTGATATGCTCCTCTTGACCAAGGAAGTTTCGATCAAGAAATACCGAGCAGAGCTGGCTATCATGATGTCCTGCAAGCGGTCTATCAAGGCCAACCATCGTATCGATGACCATTCGGCTAGACAGCTTCTTTATCAGCTTTCTCAATGTGACAATCCCTATAACTGTCCCCACGGACGTCCCGTTTTGGTGCATTTTACCAAGTCAGATATGGAAAAAATGTTTCGACGTATTCAGGAAAATCATACGAGTCTCCGTGAGTTGGGGAAATATTAAGAACACAAAAAGCCTTTGTTCCTTTTGAACAAGGCTTTTTAGCTTTTCTAAGGAGGTGCTTTGAATGGACATGGGCAAGTTGACATGAGGTTTACACTTGCTTGACAAGACCAGTCTTATAAAAAGTACTGAGAAATATGAATCAGTTGACTCAAGATTTTGTAGTGTCGTCTTTGTCTGAAGGATTCTCAAGACCAATCACTTTATCAAGATAACGTTGTTTGGTTTTGAGAGCCTTGTTGATAGCAACTGCAGACGCAATCAAGAGAACGAAGGTCAGCCAAATCCAGGCAGTGAATTCGGCTGGGAAACTAGAACCGGCTAAAAAGAGATAGATAGCCAGAGCCAAGACGAAAATATAAATCACTTGCCAGAGACCATAGGATTTAACCTCTTTATAGTATTTTTCCTTGTCTTCTTCCCAGATCACTGCTGTGGAAGCTTTTTCAGAGTTTTTATCTAGTAGTAGATAGTCAGTTGTCACTTGGAAAATCTTGCTTAATTCAATGATTTTTTCGATTTCTGGAAGAACTTGTCCAGACTCCCATTTGGAGATGCTTTGCCGAGAAACATTGATTTGTTCTGCTAGCTTTTCCTGGGACCAACCTTTTTCCTTTCTGAGTTCAAATAGTTTTTCTGCGAGTTTCATCATTCTACCCTCCTTTTTCTACCTCTATCCTAACAATTTTTACTTATAATGAGAATACAATCTCCTGTACTTTTTGTCAACCAGAGGTTGCACCTTTTGTTGCAGTCTGTCTTGGGGAAATATGATATACTAGATAGGCAAAATAATGGAGAAAAATTATGTACGAATATCTAAAAGGAATTATTACCAAAATCACTGCTAAATACATCGTCCTAGAGGCGAATGGTATCGGTTATATCTTGCATGTAGCCAATCCCTATGCTTACTCAGGTCAGGTCAATCAAGAAACTCAAATTTATGTGCACCAAGTTGTTCGTGAGGACGCCCATCTGCTTTACGGTTTTCGCTCAGAAGATGAGAAGAAGCTCTTTCTCAGTTTGATCTCGGTTTCAGGGATTGGTCCTGTGTCAGCTTTGGCAATTATCGCTGCCGATGACAATGCTGGCTTGGTTCAAGCGATTGAGACCAAGAACATCACCTACTTGACAAAATTCCCTAAAATTGGCAAGAAAACAGCCCAGCAGATGCTGCTGGACTTGGAAGGCAAGGTAGTCGTGGCTAGTGATGACCTTCCTGCCAAGGCGGCAGTGCAAACCAGCGCTGAAAACCAAGAACTGGAAGAAGCCATGGAAGCCATGTTGGCACTGGGCTACAAGGCAACTGAACTCAAGAAAATCAAGAAATTCTTTGAAGGAACGACAGATACAGCCGAGAACTATATCAAATCAGCTCTTAAGATGTTGGTAAAATAGGAGAAGAGTATGCCAAAACGTTGTTCGTGGGTCAAGATGACCAATCCGCTCTACATCGCCTACCACGACCAGGAGTGGGGCAAGCCCCTTCATGACGACCGCGCTCTTTTTGAACTGCTCTGTATGGAGACTTATCAGGCTGGTCTGTCTTGGGAAACGGTACTAAACAAACGCCAAGCTTTCCGAGAAGCATTTCATGGCTATCAAATTCAGGCGGTCGCGGAAATGACAGATGTGGAGTTGGAAGCCTTGTTAGAGAATCAAGCCATCATCCGAAATAGAGCCAAGATTTTTGCGACGCGTGCCAACGCCCAAGCATTTTTACAAGTCCAGGAAACCTACGGCTCTTTTGATGCCTATCTCTGGTCTTTTGTCAATGGACAAACCATCATCAATGATGTCCCTGACTATCGCCAGGCACCTGCTAAAACAGCCTTGTCTGAAAAATTATCTCAAGATCTCAAAAAACGAGGCTTCAAGTTTACAGGTCCAGTCGCGGTTTTGTCATTTTTACAAGCTGCTGGTCTGGTTGACGACCATGAGAATGATTGTGAATGGAAGGGAATTAAATGATGTCTAACAAAAATAAGGGAATTCTGATTTTTGCGATTCTCTATACAGTTCTCTTTGTGTTTGATGGCGTTAAATTGCTGGCTTCTTCGATGCCATCTGCCATTGCGAATTATCTAAAATATCTAGTCTATGTAGTATTAGCTCTATATGGCTCTTTCTTGTTCAAGGATAGATTGATTCAACAATTGAATGAGATTAGAAAGACTAAAAGAAAATTCTTCTTTGCCGTCTTAACAGGCTGGCTCTTTCTCATTCTGATGACGGTTGTCTTTGAATTTGTATCAGAGATGTTGAGGCAGTTTTTTGGGCTAGTCGGACAAGGTCTAAACCAGTCGAATATTCAAAGCACCTTTCAAGAACAACCGCTACTGATAGCAGTTTTTGCCTGCATCATTGGACCATTTGTGGAAGAACTCTTTTTCCGTCAGCTTTTATTGCATCACTTTCAAAAACGGTTGCCAGGTTTACTAAGCATTATTCTGGTAGGACTTGTCTTTGCCTTGGCACATATGCATAGTTTGGCTTTATCAGAGTGGGTCAGTGCAGTTGGTTACTTAGGTGGAGGTCTTGCCTTTTCTATTATTTATGTGAAAGAAAAAGAGAATATTTATTATCCTCTAGTTGTTCATATGTTAGGCAACAGCCTTTCCTTGATTATTTTAGTTATCAGTAGTATGTGACGTTTTAGTAGTTATACAAGAGAAAAAGCTGAGAAATTCCTCTCAGCTTTTTGATTATATGCTAGTAATTTTTATAGTGCAGTAAGAAATGTCAGTCCACCTAAGACAACGCCAGCTGAGTTTGGAATAATTAGTATCCAATCCTTCTTAGGCTCTTTTGTCCATCCGTAAATAACCCAAATTAAACAAGATACTGCTGCGGATAAAGGCTGGAATGGTTGAGCTTTGTTGCCTTGTAAATTGGCAAAAATTTGTGGGATGTAGGCGATAAATACAATAATCCCGATAAAAGCCCCGATTGAACCGACAATTTGATTTATTTTTTGTTTAGTCATATACACCTCCTTCAAAAGGATATCATAGAAATAAGCAAAATGCAATAAATTCAGACACAAATTGTAACGAAAATCAATACCAAAGCACAAAAATGGAGAAATTGTTTATTTTTTGTTATAGTCAAAGCGAATGACTTGCTCCTGTGCATCCACATAAGCGTGAACGCCAAAGGGAACAATGGCTCTTGGAGTTGCGTGGCCGACATTCAGATTATAGACAATCGGGATATTGTTATCAATGATATCCAATAGTGCCTCTTTATAGTCGTCATAGAAAGTTTCATCCATAGGTTTTCCGACCAAGAGTCCACTGATGACCTCAAATATTCCAGTTTTTTTCAAAGCTAGCAACATTTTTTTGAAATCATCAGGTTCAGGCTTTTCTTGACTTGTTTCTAGCAATAGAATCTTTCCTTCCCAGTCTGACAAGTCAGGGAAAAGTGTATACTTTTGGCAGAGGTCTGTGCTATCTGCGTGTAGAGAGTTGTCAAAAATATCGTAGAGGGATTCGAGACACCCACCGAGGATTTCCCCCTCGAACTGGGCATTTCCTTGCAACAAGTCAAAACCAGTATTTGCATGGCTGATACGAGCTGTTCCCAGGGCCTTGGGACTAAAGTCAGTCCGTTCCTCATACCAAACGTCGCTAGGGCGGATTTCTGAGATTCTTCCCGTCTCGATCAGTTCTTTAAAGTAGTGGAGACTATAGGGCAACATTTCCTTGTCCAATTCACAAATGTCTGCTAGAAAGGATTGGCCATAAAAAGTCTTGACCCCTAGTTTGTGCAACATAAGGTGGTTCATAGTGGTATCCGAGAAGCCAAGAAACATCTTTGGCTTGATAACCTTTTGAAGCTGGTCGTTTTCAAAAAGATAAGGTAGTAAACGATAGGTATCATCCCCACCGATGGCGCAGAGGATCATGTCGATGCTATCGTCCGAAAAGGCCTGCATCAAATCTTCTGCACGTGCCTCAGGATGGTCCTTGATAAAGTCTAACCCTTTTAGCGAATGGGGTAAAAAGACAGGATTGAGTCCTAGATCCCTGAGACGTTGGATACCCAAATCGACTTCGTGTTTGACAAAATTCTCTCCGATAACACCGCTAGACAAACTAACAATACCAATAGTAGAAACCATATCTCATCCTCCTAGAAATAGATTGATACTCTTCGAAAATCTCTTCAAACCACGTCAGCTTTGCCTTGCCGTATATATGTTACTGACCTCGTCAGTTCTATCTACAACCTCAAAGCAGTGCTTTGAGCAACCTGCGGCTAGCTTCCTAGTTTGCTCTTTGATTTTCATTGAGTATGAAGCCTATTCTATCACAAAAGATGAGAGAAAACTATAAGAATGAGACTCAGAAGTTCTATTGAATCTCAAGAAAGCAAGTGAAAAAGCAACCACCTGTGCAGTTGCTTTTCGTTTTTCTAATCACTAATCTCACTAGATATGAGTTACTTGGTCAACTCTTGATTATAGGAGAGGGCTAAATCAATCCAGTGAGGAAGTTCTTTTTGACCTTCTATATCTAGGTCTATATAGCCATGATAAGGTCGCCCTCTCATCAATGTAGTATGAGCTCCTGTTCGGGGTAGAACTTGCTTTTCCATTTCTTTGCCAATTCTCACCATAACCAGCTCGTCCTTTCTGGAACTGACTGTAAGGACCATTTTCCCACGAATCATAAAGGCCAGGCCACCAAACAGTTTCTTTTCTTCTAGCTCTTCTTCGAAAATTTGGGGAGGAAGTTTGAGCGCTAGAATTTTTCGAATCTGCTGAGCTAAAGATTGACTATATGCCATAGCTTTGCACTTTTCTTAATAACGTGATGGGCCCGCGCTTGCACTTCGGATGTTGAAACGTTTCTTGAGATAGAAGCGAAGAGCGAGAAGGGCTGCTCCTAAGATAGCCAAAGGCAGTGGAGCAAGGACTGGATTGAGGTTGGCTGGTAGGAAGCTTGTTGCAAAGAAGACAACCAACCAAAGGACCATAGAGGCCAGGATGACGAGGATTGATTTCCAGAATGGAGGGCGTTGACTACGGTCTGTGTCTGGTCCATAGTACTGGTAGACAAAGTAGTACATCAAGTAGAAGGCAAGTCCTCCTACAAGTCCAACCAATAAGAGGGTAATCAACCCATAGCCAATAGCCTGATCTGTAGAGAAGAAGGTAGTTAGGGCGCTAACCAATGCAAAGAGACTGGTGATAAAAAGGGCTGAGTCCATAATCATGAGTTTTGGATCGTCATTTTCCTTAGGGTGCTCTTTTTCATATTGCTCCTTGACAGTGAAGCTATGAGCCCAGTGGGTTGGAGCGCCATAGAGGGAACGAGCTGTCGTTCCTTTGGTTTGTTCTTCAAGGATTTTAGGAATAACTTCCTCAAAGACAGCCTTGATTTCAGCGTCTGTTTTGCCATCTTTGAGAAATTGTTGGGTAGCGATGTGGATAAACTCTTGGTTTTTCTTGGTTAGTTTTTGTAAATCAATCTGAGACATAGGGATTCCTCTTAGAACCATTTTTTATGGATGAGATAGAGAGTGAGCGAAACACTCATAGCAAAGGCGATAAAGACGATTAACCAGAAGGCGTGAGGCTCGCCGTTTAGAGGGATTTCATTATCCTTGAAGTTCATCCCGTAGGCTGAGAAGATCATGGTTGGGACAGACATGACGATGGTCACGAGAGCCAGAGTTTTCATGATGTTGTTCTGGTTGTTGGAAATGATAGAGGCAAAGGTCTCTGTCATAGAGTGAAGGACATTTCCATAGATATCTGCCATCTCGATGGCCTGTTGGGTTTCAATCAGGGTATCTTCGAGCAGGTCTTGGTCCTCTAGGTATTTCTTGATATTGCTAGTTGCGCTGGTCAATTTCTTAATCACGCGCTCATTTGTCTTAAGTGAGGCCTTGAAATAGACGATGGTCTTTTCCAATTCCATGAGCTCGATCAACTCTTCGTTTCGAGTAGACTTGTGAAGTTGACTTTCGATTTGTTCACTCTTACGGTCGATCGAACGAAGGGCCGTCAGGTAAAGCTCAGCGTTGCGGTAGAGAATCTGGAAGATAAAGCGCGAACGCATGAAGGTGTAAAAGTTACGCAGTCTACGGTTGATAAAGACATCGAGAACGGGGAGAGGTTCCAAGCAGGTAGTGATAATAGTCTCCTCGGTGATAATAATCCCCAGCGGAATCGTAACGTAGTAGGTGCGATTGTTTCTTTCCTCTGTGATGGGAACGTCCACGATGATCAAAGTATACTCATCTTCGATAGTAATACGGGACATTTCTTCCGCATCGAGTGGTGCTCGAAGGTCGGTGATGTCGATATCGAAGGCGTTGGCGATTTCCAACGATTCATTTTGTGTAGGATTGACGAGGTTGATCCAAGTACCCGGTTCAAGCGTGTCGATCTCTTTAAATTCAGTTGTTGTTGAGAGAAAAACTTGTTTCATATCCCCTGTCCTTTCCTACTATTCAGTGTTTGGTTTTTTGCACCGTACTATTATACTATAAAAACAGCTTTTTGGGTAATAGAATTTCACATTTTTTGGTATAATGGAAAGCAATAATGGACTAGAAAGAACAAAGATGCAAGATAAAATTGTCATTCATGGGGCACGTGCCCATAATTTAAAAAATATTGATGTGGAGATTCCGCGAGACAAGCTGGTTGTCGTGACTGGTTTGTCAGGTTCGGGGAAATCCAGCCTGGCCTTTGATACCCTCTATGCGGAGGGCCAACGTCGCTATGTAGAGAGTTTGTCAGCCTACGCTCGTCAGTTTTTGGGCAACATGGAAAAACCAGACGTGGATGCTATTGATGGTCTCAGCCCAGCCATTTCCATCGACCAGAAAACCACCAGTAAAAACCCTCGTTCGACCGTGGGAACGACGACTGAAATCAATGACTATCTGCGTCTCCTCTACGCACGTGTGGGGACGCCTTACTGTATCAACGGGCATGGGGCCATCAAGGCCTCTTCTGTAGAGCAAATCGTGGATAAGGTCTTGGAATTGCCAGAACGTCAACGTCTGCAAATTTTAGCTCCTGTTATTCGCAAGAAAAAAGGGCAACACAAGAGTGTCATTGAAAAGGTTCAGAAAGATGGTTATGTCCGCGTCCGTGTGGATGGGGAGGTCTATGATGTGACTGAAGTTCCAGAGTTGTCCAAGAGCAAACAACACAATATTGATGTTGTGGTCGACCGTATTGTCATCAAGGAGGGCATTCGTAGCCGTCTCTTTGACTCAATCGAGGCTGCCCTTCGTATCGCAGAAGGCTATGTGATTATCGATACTATGGACGATTCTGAGTTGCTCTTTTCTGAGCACTATGCCTGCCCAGTTTGTGGCTTTACTGTTCCAGAGTTAGAACCTCGTCTCTTCTCCTTCAATGCCCCGTTTGGTTCGTGTAGTGAGTGTGATGGTTTGGGCATCAAGCTGGAGGTGGATGTTGATTTGGTAGTGCCAGACGCCAGCAAAACCTTGCGTGAGGGAGCCTTGGCACCTTGGAATCCTATCTCATCCAACTACTATCCAAATATGCTGGAACAAGCCATGACAGCCTTTGGAGTGGATATGGATAAGACATTTGAAGACTTGTCAGAAGAAGATAAAAACTTGATTCTCTATGGCTCAGATGGCAAGGAATTCCATTTCCACTATGAGAATGAATTTGGCGGTGTGCGCGATATTGACATTCCTTTTGAGGGGGTTGTCAATAATATCAAGCGTCGTTACCATGAGACTAACAGTGATTACACACGCACCCAAATGCGTCTCTACATGAATGAGCTAACCTGCGGAACTTGTCACGGCTATCGTCTCAATGACCAGGCCTTGTCTGTCCGAGTGGGTGGGGAGCAAGGACCACATATCGGAGAAATTTCGGACCTGTCTATCGCAGACCACTTGGAGTTGGTGAGCCAGCTGACCCTGTCTGAAAATGAAGCCATTATTGCTCGTCCTATCCTCAAGGAAATCAAGGATCGCTTGACCTTCCTTAATAACGTAGGCCTTAACTATTTGACGCTGTCGCGTTCGGCAGGAACCCTTTCAGGTGGGGAGAGTCAGCGTATTCGTTTGGCAACCCAGATTGGGTCCAACTTATCAGGTGTCCTTTATATCCTGGATGAGCCGTCGATTGGTCTTCACCAGAGGGATAATGACCGCCTGATTGCCAGTCTGAAAAAGATGCGTGACTTGGGAAATACTCTCATCGTGGTAGAACACGACGAAGATACCATGCGCGAGGCGGATTATCTGATTGATGTCGGCCCTGGTGCTGGTGTTTTTGGTGGAGAGATTGTGGCCGCAGGAACGCCCAAGCAGGTGGCTCGCAACAGTAAGTCTATCACAGGTCAGTATTTATCAGGAAAACGAGCGATTCCAGTGCCAGAAGAGCGCCGTTCCGGAAATGGTCGTTTTATCGAGGTGACGGGAGCGCGTGAGAACAACTTGCAAAATATCACGGCTCGTTTCCCATTAGGAAAATTCATTGCGGTGACAGGTGTGTCAGGTTCAGGGAAATCGACCTTAATCAACAGCATCCTCAAAAAAGCTATTGCCCAGAAGCTCAATCGCAATTCAGACAAGCCTGGTAAGTTTAAAACTATCACAGGGATTGAGCATGTAGACCGCTTGATTGACATTGATCAGAGCCCGATCGGACGGACGCCAAGGTCTAACCCTGCTACCTATACGGGAGTTTTTGACGATATACGTGACCTCTTTGCCCAGACAAACGAGGCCAAGATTCGAGGCTACAAGAAGGGCCGTTTCAGTTTCAACGTCAAGGGTGGTCGTTGCGAAGCCTGCTCAGGTGACGGGATTATCAAGATCGAGATGCACTTCTTGCCAGATGTTTACGTGGCTTGTGAGGTCTGCCACGGGACCCGCTACAATAGTGAAACCCTTGAAGTCCATTACAAGGAAAAAAATATCTCGCAGGTCTTGGACATGACTGTCAACGATGCGGTGGAATTCTTCCAACACATTCCCAAGATTCAGCGCAAACTTCAGACCATCAAGGATGTGGGGCTAGGCTATGTAACGCTAGGGCAACCGGCTACCACCCTTTCTGGAGGAGAAGCTCAGCGTATGAAGTTGGCTAGTGAACTCCACAAACGCTCGACAGGAAAATCTTTCTATATTCTGGATGAGCCAACGACAGGGCTTCATACAGAGGACATCGCTCGCTTGCTCAAGGTCTTGGCTCGCTTTGTCGACGATGGAAATACAGTCCTCGTCATCGAGCACAATCTGGATGTCATCAAGACGGCAGACCATATTATTGATTTGGGACCTGAGGGCGGTGTCGGTGGTGGAACCATCATCGCAACAGGAACACCAGAAGAAGTAGCGGCCAACGAAGCCAGCTACACAGGACACTATTTGAAAGGAAAGTTACATCATGAATAAACGTGTACAAGCATTTTTAGCTAAAATGCAAGAAAAAGAACTAGATGGTATCATCATCAACAACCTTAAAAATGTTTACTACTTGACTGGCTTTTGGGGTTCGAACGGAACAGTTTTTATCAGCCGTGACCGTCAGGTCTTGGTGACAGACTCTCGCTATATCATTGCGGCCAAGCAAGAAGTGACAGGTTTTGAGATTGTGGCTGATCGTGATGAATTGACTGTTATTGCAGGCATCGTTAAGGATATGGGTTTGTCTCGCATCGGTTTTGAGGACGAGATTTCGGTCTCTTATTACCACCGTATGCAGGCAGCTTTTGCAGGTTTGGATTTACTTCCGCAGACTCAGTTTGTTGAAGCGCTTCGTATAATTAAGGATGAGAAAGAGATTGCGACTATTCGCAAGGCATGTTCTATCTCAGACCAAGCTTTTCGCGATGCACTTGACTTTATCAAACCTGGAAAAACTGAGATCGAAATTGCCAACTTCCTTGACTTCCGTATGCGGGAGCTAGGAGCATCTGGCTTGTCTTTTGATACCATTTTAGCAAGTGGTATCAACTCTTCAAAACCCCATGCTCATCCGATGCACAAACCAGTTGAAGTTGGAGAAGCCATTACCATGGACTTCGGCTGCCTCTACGACCACTACGTCAGCGATATGACACGTACCATTTATCTCGGTCATGTCAGTGACGAACAGGCAGAGATTTACAATACGGTTCTAAAAGCCAACCAAGCCCTGATTGACCAGGCTAAGGCAGGATTAGGTTTCCGTGACTTTGACAAAATCCCTCGCGATATTATCATCGAGGCAGGCTATGGCGACTACTTTACCCACGGTATCGGTCACGGTATCGGACTGGATATCCATGAGGAACCCTACTTTAGCCAAACTTCCAAAGAAGTCATTAAATCTGGTATGGTCTTGACTGATGAACCAGGTATTTATATTGAAGGTAAATACGGGGTTCGTATTGAAGATGATATCTTGATTACGGAGACAGGTTGCGAATTGTTGACTCTAGCTCCAAAAGAATTGATTGTTATCTAAAAAATGAGATAAATCGTTGACTTTTATATTTTAAAGGTTTATACTTATAGACGAAAACGGTAGGTGAGGCTACCATAGGGATACGGATGACTACCGCAAAGCAGTGGAGACACTACTCGTTGGTCAACAGTCCTGGTCGCGAAGGCCAAGACTAAGCTCATTTCATTGCCCTATGGAGTTAAAGCTTGAACGAAAAAACAGATAATTAGTTTTTTAATCCTGCCATTTTATGGTGGGATTTTCTACTGTTTTAGAACAAGGAAAGGAGACAGACGATGCAAATTGACGATCATCCAGAACCGCACATACACAGCCAATCGCTGATTTGTGTCGTTCTGCCCTTATAAAGTGATTGGTCTCTGTGTATGAAACACATCATTCATACAGATAGGAGAAACCAATGAAAACTACAAAAGAAAGATTAGCAGCAGCTATTCATACACCTTTAAACGAAACTCTATCTTTTTACAAGACAAGTCTAACAGGCTTGACTGAGGAGCAGGTGGAAAAAAATCGTGACCTATATGGCGAAAACACCATCACCAAGGGTCAAGAAGACAGTATCCTCAAAAAAATTTACGAATCTATTATCAATCCATTTACAATCATCCTGCTGGTCATCGCTATGATCTCCATGGTGACCAATGTCTGGTTGGCGAAGCCTGGGCAAGAAGATCCGACGACCTCTATCATTATCGTCGTTCTCGTTCTAATCTCTGGTGGCATACGCTTTGTCCAAGAATTGCGAAGTGACAAGGCTGCGACCAATCTATCAAAAATGATTGTGAATACAGCTACGGTGATTCGCGAAGGCCAGAGTTTAGAGGTCGCGATTGAGGATTTGGTCGTTGGAGATATGGTCAAGTTGAGTGCTGGGGATATGATTCCAGCAGACCTCATTTTAACTGAATCACGTGATTTCTTTGTTCAACAGTCTGGTTTGACAGGTGAAAGTGACTCGGTTGAAAAACTGGCCTTATCAAAAATGAGTCAGTCAAACTTTGATAGTCTACTAGAAGCAGAAGCGCTCGCTTTTATGGGAACCAATGTGATATCAGGAAGCGCCAAGGCTTTGATTCTAGCGGTCGGTGATGACACCATGATGGGAGAAATCGAGCAGACTCTCAATACCTATGACGAACCGACCTCTTTTGAACGGGAGATGAACAGCATCTCTTGGCTCTTGATCCGTTTGATGTTAGTCATGGTTCCCATCGTCTTTCTCTCCAATGGCTTGACAGATGGAGACTGGCTGGAAGCAGGTGTGTTTGCACTGAGTGTTGGTGTTGGGTTGACACCTGAGATGCTTCCTATGATCATCACGGCCAGTCTAGCAAAAGGCTCCATTATCATGGCCAAGGAAAAAGTCGTCATCAAAAAACTCAATGCCATACAAGATCTAGGTGCTATTGATATCCTATGCACGGATAAAACGGGAACCCTTACCCAAGACGAAATCGTCCTTGAATATCCTTTGGATATACATGGAGATTTGGATTTGTCTGTGTTGAGACGTGCCTATCTCAATTCCTATTTTCAAACGGGATTGAAAAATTTAATGGACCGTGCCATTATCAGTAGAACTGAAAAAGAAGCTAAAGAACACGCTATTTTACAAAATTTGGATACTAGCTTCCAAAAAATAGATGAATTGCCATTTGATTTTGAACGCAGACGGATGAGTGTCATCGTCAAGGATGAGAATGAAGTTGTTAGTTTGGTAACCAAGGGTGCCCTAGAGGAAATGCTTGCGATTTCAACCCATGTGGAATATCAAGGTCAGATTAGCCCTCTGACGGATGATATCCGAGTGGAAATCTTAAAAGAAGTGGACCAACTCAATCAACAGGGATTGCGAGTCTTGGGAGTCGCTTATAAAACAGGTCTAGAAGAAGGTTTTGCTTACTCCGTTGAAGATGAAAAAGAGATGATTCTAACAGGATATCTTGCCTTTCTAGATCCACCAAAACCATCAGCAGCGCCTGCTATCCAAGCTTTGTTAGAACACGGTGTTCAAACAAAGATCTTGACGGGAGACAATGAGAAGGTAACCCAAGCAGTTTGCGAAAAAGTTGGTCTAGACGTTGATCAAATCTTGTTGGGTTCTGATATTGATGCTATGGCGGACGAAGAGTTAGCACAAGCAGTTGAGAAGGTGACGGTCTTTGCCAAACTCTCTCCGGATCAAAAAGCACGAATCATTTTACAAATCAAATCGAATGGACATTGTGTCGGCTATATGGGAGATGGGATCAATGATGCCCCTTCTATGAAAGTGGCAGATGTGGGGATTTCTGTTGATACAGCAGTAGATATTGCCAAAGAAACGGCTGATGTCATTTTGCTAGATAAGGATTTGATGGTGCTTGAAAAAGGGCTGGTTGAAGGGCGCAAAGTCTATGCCAACATGACCAAATACATCAAGATGACGGTCAGCTCTAATTTCGGGAACATTTTCTCTCTTTTAGTGTCTGGTATCTTTTTACCTTTCCTTCCTATGGCTCCGATTCACTTGATTGTGTTAAACCTAGTCTACGACCTTTCTTGTATCGCCTTGCCATTTGATAATGTGGATGAAGACTTTTTGAAGCATCCTCATAAGTGGGAAGCCAAGTCCATTACTCGCTTTATGATTTGGATGGGTCCGATTTCTTCTGCCTTTGATATTTTGACCTTTATCTTGCTCTATTTTGTCATTGTCCCAATGGCGACAGGCCAAGCCTATGTTCACGGAGCAGATTCTGCAACGGCCTTTATCATTTTGTTCCAGACTGGTTGGTTCATTGAATCCATGTGGTCCCAAACCATGGTTATCCATATGCTTCGTTCAGCAAAGCTTCCTTTCTTGCAAAGTCGTCCGTCATGGTTTGTTCTTGGAACAACCTTGCTGGCAGCTAGCTTTGTGACTTTCCTTCCCTACTCTTCAATTGCTAGCCTTCTTCATTTAACCCCTTTGGAACCAATTTATTTCCTCTTTTTGCTTTTGATCATCGTTCTCTATATGATCAGTGTTACAGTAGTGAAACGAATCTATATCAAAAAATTTAAAAGTTGGCTATAAATTGATTTTGTCAAGAAAAAAGTACGAAAATCGCTAAAAAAGTTAAATTTTTTTAAAAATAGGTCGCAAGTCGGATGTTTTTTATGGTATAATAGACTAAACTGATAGTAACATGTAGCGAAAGGGGTAGGCACATGATTAAGATTTATACCGTCTCCAGTTGCACAAGCTGTAAGAAAGCGAAGACTTGGCTCAACGCACACCAGTTAAGTTATAAAGAACAAAACCTTGGTAAAGAAGGAATTACGAGAGAAGAACTACTTGATATTCTGACAAAGACAGATAATGGAATTGCCAGCATTGTATCATCAAAAAACCGCTATGCGAAAGCTTTAGGAGTTGACATCGAAGATTTGAGTGTGAATGAAGTACTCAACTTAATCATGGAAACACCACGGATCTTAAAAAGTCCTATTCTAGTTGACGAGAAGCGTTTGCAGGTCGGTTACAAAGAAGATGATATCCGTGCCTTTTTACCACGCTCTGTCCGTAATGTAGAAAATGCAGAAGCACGTTTGCGTGCAGCTCTATAAACATCGAGGCTGGGGTATCTCCTAGCCTTGTTCATTTTTTATCAAAAAATTATGTGAGGAATTATGAAAAAGATAGTAATTGGCGCAGCTACTCTCCTCCTGCTACTTGCAGGATGTGGCCAAAAGAAGGAAACGACATCCAGTTCAAAAAGTGAATCCGAAACGCTCCAGTCTACTCTGCCCGTTTTGGAAAATGCGGAAAAGAATACGGTTGTGACCAAGACTTTGATTTTCCCTGAGTCAGGAGATGGCGTCAAGCAAACGCAAACCATTACCTATAAAGGGAAACAATTTCTAAAATTGGTTATTCGGCAGATACGGCCCTTAAGTGAGGGATTGAAATCCTTTATCGCTGACCACGGTCTTGAAGAAACTCAAAAAGCTCTTTTAGAAGCGGAAGAAAAGGATGAAATGCTTCAGGAAGCGCGCAAATTGGCAGGTTTTACACTTGAAACCAAACTGCTCAGTGAGACTGAAATCCAGACCACAACGACCTATGATTTACAAGTCTTGGATGTCAAAAAGGCGTCACAGACAGATTATTTGAAAAATCTTGGCTTAGAGACTCTTTTGAAAAATGAACCAAGCCAATATATCGCAGACAGAGTGGCAAATGGTGCGACAGAACAGTAAGAAAATCCAAATAAATGGATTGACTTAATTGTAGAACGTAAGGAAATATGCTATAATAGTACTATTCTAAGGAAAGAGGGTGTTAGAATGGGATTTACTGAAGAAACTGTACGGTTTAAATTGGATGATTCCAATAAAAAAGAGATTAGCGAGACGTTGACAGATGTCTATGCTTCTTTGAATGAAAAGGGTTATAATCCGATAAATCAAATCGTCGGTTATGTATTGAGTGGAGACCCTGCCTACGTTCCTCGTTACAATAATGCACGAAATCAAATTCGTAAGTATGAGCGTGATGAAATTGTTGAAGAATTGGTGCGCTATTACCTTAAAGGACAAGGAGTCGATCTATAATCTATGAGAATTATGGGGTTGGACGTTGGTTCAAAAACGGTAGGCGTGGCCATTAGCGATCCACTAGGCTTCACCGCTCAGGGACTTGAAATCATCCAAATCAATGAGGATCAGGGCCAGTTTGGTTTTGACCGTATCAAGGAATTGGTTGACAGCTATAAGGTGGAGCGCTTTGTAGTGGGTCTGCCCAAAAACATGAACAATACCAGCGGTCCGCGAGTAGAAGCCAGTCAAGCCTATGGTGCCAAGCTAGAAGAACTCTTTGGTTTGCCAGTAGACTATCAGGATGAGCGTTTGACAACGGTCGCTGCGGAGCGTATGTTGATTGAACAAGCAGATATCAGTCGTAACAAACGCAAGAAAGTTATTGATAAGTTGGCTGCTCAGCTAATTTTGCAAAATTATTTAGATAGAAAATTTTAAGACAGAGGAGAAACTATGTCACACGATCACAACCATGATCACGAAGAACGTGAATTGATTACACTAGTAGATGAGCAAGGAAATGAAACCTTGTTTGAAATTCTTTTGACCATCGATGGGAAAGAAGAATTTGGTAAAAACTATGTTCTGCTAGTGCCAGTTAACGCAGAAGAAGATGAAAATGGTGAAGTTGAAATCCAAGCTTACTCATTCATCGAAAATGAAGATGGAACAGAAGGCGAATTACAACCAATCCCAGAAGACTCAGAAGACGAATGGAACATGATTGAAGAGGTCTTTAACAGCTTTATGGAGGAGTGATACAGTCTGGGAGACTGTATCAGCCCTGCTTCTAGAAATAAGAAAAAGCAGGAACGTTCGGGGAACGTTTTTAGCCCAGTTCCTTAAAATAAGAGAGAACTGGTATGTTCAGTGAACGTTTTTACCCCATGTTGAAATTCATAGTAGCTAGTGATTAGCTAACCAGGTAAGAGGTTGGGATTTTAGTCCCGACCTCGCTTTTATTTGTAATCATACTTTGATGTGGTAGTTGATTGGACTTTTGTTAAGGAGACATGTATGTTTGAAGTAGAAGAATGGCTTCATAGTCGGATTGGTTTAAACTTTAGATCTGGTCTTGGACGAATGCAGCGAGCTGTGGATTTGTTGGGGAATCCTGAGAAGACTTATCCCATTATCCACGTAACAGGGACTAACGGTAAAGGGTCAACTATTGCCTTCATGAGGGAGTTATTTGTTGCTCATGGTAAAAAAGTTGGTACTTTTACCTCTCCTCATATCATCAGTATCCATGATCGAATCTGTATCAATGGACAACCAATCGCAGGTGAAGACTTTGTCCGTATAGCTAACCAAGTCAAGGAGATGGAAAAAACTCTTTTGGAAACACATGACCAATTGTCTTTCTTTGAGTTGTTGACCTTGATTGCTTTGCTTTACTTCAAAGAGCAGAGAGTGGATCTAGTCCTGCTAGAAGTGGGGATTGGTGGTCTACTTGACACCACTAATGTCGTAACAGGAGAGATTGCAGTTATAACTTCGATTGGGTTAGATCATCAGGAGACCTTGGGAGATAGTTTGGAAGAAATAGCAGAGCAGAAAGCTGGTATCTTCAAGGTTGGAAAGAAGGCGGTCATTGCCAAGCTTAATGCAGAAGCTGAGCCTGTCTGTCAAAAAAGAGCAAAAGAGTTGGACGTAGACCTTTATCAAGCTGGGCAAGACTTCGCTTTGAAAGCTGGGAATTTCTCAAGTAGCCTAGCAGGTTTTTCACGGCTTGAAATCGGTTTGGAAGGTACCTATCAGCAAGAAAATGCCGCCTTGGCTTTACAAACCTTTCTTCTGTTTATGGCGTCAAGAGGTGAAGGTGTCGAAGAAGGACTTGTCAGACAGGCTTTGAAAGAAACTCGCTGGGCCGGTCGATTGGAACGGATTCGTCCGCATATCTACCTAGACGGGGCTCACAATCTTCCAGCCTTAACTCGTCTGGTCGAGTTTATCCAAGGGAAAATCCAGCAAGGATATCAAGTTCACATTCTTTTTGGGGCTCTTAAACGCAAGGATTATCAAGGGATGTTAGGCTATCTATCTGAGCAGTTGCCTCAGGTGGAACTTAAGGTAACGGGCTTTGACTACCAAGGTTCTTTGGATGAGAAGGATGTGGCGGGTTACGATTTGATTCCTTCCTATGACGATTTTATCAACGAATTTGAAGAAAAGGCCAATGATCAGGACTTGCTTTTCGTGACGGGGTCACTCTACTTTATCTCGGAAGTGCGAGCGAGTTTGTTAGGAAGCGATGGGACTAGTTGACCTTCTAGGCTCAAGTTGTTATACTGGAGGTAGGAGGTACATCTGGAAACTGTTCCAGCAAAACATTGACACAAAAGAAAGGAAATCGCTATGAGAACGAAAACATTCACACTTTCTATTGCTTCCCTAGCAATTCTTAGTCTTTTAGCAGCTTGTGGACCTAAGGCACAAGCCCCTACCCAGCAATCTGCTCGGCAATCATCTACTCAACAAGAATCATCTTCTAGCACTGCTACAAGTGCTAGTCAACCACAGGCATCCTCAAGTCAGGACACTACTGTAGCTCAACCTACGAACATCGATGGTACCTATACTGGAAAAGATGAGAATGACCAAATCACTCTTGTTGTAACAGGTAAAACTGGTACATGGACTGAGGTCGAGCCAGATGGAGATAAGGAAATCAAGCAAGTCACCTTTGAGCCAGAAAATCAACGTGTCATTATCGGAGATGATGTTAAAATTTACGCGGTTAATGGTAATCAAATGATTATTGATGATATGGATCGAGAGGCATCTGACCGAGTGGTATTAACTAAGCAATAATGATTAAGTAGAAGTTCCAATGAGATGAAAGCTATCTTTTTGGAGCTTTTTTGTTTTAAAACGTGACCAGTGGTTCTTTACTGTTTTTTTACTTAGAGCGCTTACAACTATTTGTAAAACTTGTACTAAGGTCGTATACTTAAGGTAAATAATCAAATAGCGCAAAGGCGCAGGAGGAAAAGCATATGGCTACATTTTACGTTCCGGCAGTTAACCTTATTGGTAAAGGTGTTGTAAATGAAGTAGGTCCGTATATCAAGGAACTTGGGTATAAGAAGGCCCTTTTGGTGACAGATAAGTTCATTGAAGGAAGTGATATTTTACCTAAGGTCCTAAAACCATTAGATACTGAAGGGATTGAATATGTGATCTTTAGCGATGTGGAGCCAAATCCGACTTGCAAGAACGTCACAGACGGGGTGGCTACCTTGAAAGAACATGGATGTGATTTCATCATCAGTCTTGGGGGAGGATCCCCACAGGATGCGGCTAGTTGTATCTCTATCATTGCTACAAATGGTGGAAAACCACAGGACTACGAAGGACTTCACAAGTCTGCTAAAAAAGGGTTGCCAGTGGTTGCGATCAATACAACAGCTGGAACTTCAGCAGAAATCACCATTAACTATGTCATTACTGACGAAGAACGCAAGGTCAAGATGGTAATGGTAGATAAGAATAGCCTTGCCCTTATCTCTGTCAATGATCCAGAACTCATGCTTTCAAAACCGAAAGGATTGACAGCAGCGACAGGCATGGATGCTCTTACTCACGCTGTCGAGGCCTTAGTAACACCAGGTGCTTATAATGTGACTAAGAAACTCTCTATCGGAGCCATTGAACTCATCAAGGAGTATCTTCCTCGTGCTGTGGCTAACGGACAAGATATTGAAGCGCGTGAGGCGATGGTCAATGCCATCTTCCTCGGTGGCATGAGCTTTAACAATGCTGGTTTGGGCTATGTTCATTCCATGGCTCACCAACTCGGTGCGGTATATAACTTGCCGCATGGTGTCTGCTGTGCCATGCTTCTCCCAGTTGTAGAACGTGAAAATGCCAAACGTGTACCAGAAGCTTTCCGCAATGTAGCCAAGGCTTTGGGACTTCATGTTGAAGGGAAAACAGACCAAGAATGTGCTACCTATGCTATTGCTGAAATTGAGAAACTGTCTGAAACAGTAGGTATTCCGAAGAAACTCACTGAACTCGGTATCCAAGAAAAAGACTTTGACTTTGACTATCTTTCTAAGAATGCCTTGATTGATGCCTGTGCACCTGGAAATCCATTTATGCCCACTTTAGAAGAAACCATTGCTCTCTACAAAGAACTCTTCTAATTCGTAAAGTGAAAAGAAGCTAAATAATGCTGGAAAGAACTATCATTTTGGTAGTTCTTTTTTTAAAAATTTGCTATTCTAGACATATGAGAAAAATCAAAATCGATGTGGTTGTAGTGCCCTTAAGTGGGCATCTCTTCCCGACCCTGAATCTGCTCGCACCCTTGTTGAAGGATTCCTTGTATGAGATTCGATTATTTACAGGACCGCAACGAAAAGCTGTAGCAGAGGAAATGGGATTTCAGGTGATTCCCATTTTAGAACATTGTGTAGATGAGTTTGAGCGTGTAGCCAACAATGAAGGGCAGTTAAACCTTATTTCTGCTTATCGACAGTTGTCAGCTAGTCTTGATTTGATCAATGTGGTTTCAGATCAATTAGTGCAAGAGTGGCAGGAAAATCGACCTGATATTGTGATTGCGGATTTTATAACCCTCTCTGGAGGACTAGTTGCGGAACAGTTGGGAATCCCTTGGATTACCACTATGGCGACACAATTTGCCATTGAAACGACAGATGGGCCACCTTGTTTCTTTGGAGGATTGGGCAGTCCAAAGACATCTTTCCAATCTGTCCAGCAATGGCTGGGGAGAAAAGTGACTCGTTTAGGGAAACGAATCGTAACCTTTTTATTGAGAGAACGCTTAAAACGTTACGATTTTAAGCTCTACAATCAGAAAGGTCAAGAAACTATCTATTCACCCTATTCCATCTTGGGAATTGGAATGAAAGAGTTGGAGCTGAAAAGTGGTTTTCCAGAGCACTATCTTTGGGTGGGACCTTTTGGCTCTTCGATTGAGAGGGCAGAAAATTACCCTCTCGATTTGTCTCCTTATGCAGGTTATAAGAAGGTCCTTGTCTCCTGTGGCACTCAGCTAGCATGGGCCAAAGACAATCTCCTCTATCAGACACAACAATTGGCAGAAGCACATCCAGATTGTCACTTCTTTGTGACTCTGGGATTTGGCGGACAAGACTTCCAATGTGAGGAGCTCATGGACAATGTTTCTGTGGTCTCCTATCTTCCCTATAAGGAATACATTCCCCAGATGGACTATGTGATTCATCATGGCGGTGCGGGTATTTTTTACCAATGTATTATCTATGGCAAGCCTGCCTTGATTCTCCCTCATGACTATGATCAGTATGACTATGCGGTTCGCGGGCTAGAAACAGGGATTGCCCTGACTGCTAAACGAGAGGATAGAGAAGCGATTGGACGCGCTTTTGATGAGTTGTTGGCCAGAGATGACTGGCCAGACTTGAACAAACTTAGTCGTGCAGCTCAAATCTATCATCCAACAGAGATTCTGAAGAGCGAAATACATCGGCTCTTAGGGGACAAGGAGAAATAAGACATGAAGAAAGTATTGGTAACAGGTGCTACGGGCTTTCTAGGCAAGTATGTTGTTGAAGAGCTCAGTCAGCATGGCTATCAGGTACGCGCTTTTGGACGCAATCGCAAGGTGGGTCAGTCTTTGGAGAATTCCCTAGTAACTTTTTTTCAGGGAAATTTGACCAAGCAAGAGGACTTGTCTCTGGCTTGTCAGGGGATGGACATGGTTGTGCATGCGGGTGCTCTTTCTACCGTTTGGGGGCCTTGGGAGGATTTCTACCAGACAAATGTCTTAGGGACCAAGTATGTTCTGGATGCTTGCCGAGAGGCTGGTATTCAGCGTTTGGTTTATGTGTCCTCGCCTAGCATCTATGCTGCGCCTCGAGATCAGCTAGCTATCAAAGAAAGTGCTGCGCCTCAGGAAAATAATTTGAACAACTACATTCGTAGTAAGCTGGCTTCGGAGAAGCTGTTTAAGGACTATCCCGATGTTCCGAGTATTATTTTACGACCTCGTGGGCTTTTTGGGATTGGGGATACCAGTATTTTGCCCCGAGTTCTCAAACTCAGTCAGAAGATTGGCATTCCCTTAATAGGAGACGGTCGTCAGCTCATGGATATGACCTGTGTGGAAAATGTCGCTCTGGCAATTCGCTTGGCACTAGAGGCCCCTCAAGCTAGTGGCGAAGTTTATAATATTACCAATGGGGAACCAAGAGCCTTTAAGGATTTGATAGAAGAAACCTTGAGAGGGTTGGGCTATCCAATAACATACAGAAAAGTGCCAGCTCCTCTTCTTTCAGTTATTGCTACTAGTTTAGAGTTTCTGTATAAGGTCTTGAAACTCAAAGGTGAACCGCCTCTGACACGCTATACCTATTATCTGCTCCGTTATAGTCAGACACTGGACATCAGCAAGGCGGAGCGAGAATTGGGGTATCGCCCTCAAATCAGTATTTCGGAAGGAATTGAACAATATGTCCAAGATTATCGAAAGCATTGATTATTTCCCAGCAGGCTACTGTACCAGCTACACAGGTTTGCTATTTAAGGGAGTCAAGAATCAAAAGATGACCTTTCCAGCAGGTGTTTTTCTTATCAAACACAGGGACAAGGGCTATCTCCTCTATGACACAGGCTATCATTACGATATTAAGACCCGGCTTCGCTATGGTTTCTATCGGCTAGGAACGCCCGTTCAAATGACGGAAAAGGACCAAATTTCACGTTTGCTGGAAGCTAAGGGGATCAAGCCAGAAGAAATAAATTATGTCATCCTATCTCATCTACATCCAGATCATCTGGGAGGGGCTAGTTTCTTTCCTCATGCAACCTTTATCTTGACAAAAGAAGTATATGAAGTCTACCAAAAACCCAAGTTGAAAGACTTGATTTTCAAGGAGTTTTTACCAACTTCTTTTGAAAAAAATCTAACCATTATCAGAGCTGACCAGCAAGTTTCAACTTTTCCCTATCGTCCGATTTGTGATCTTTTCGGAGATGGAAGTATCCTAGTAGCTTCTGTTGACGGGCATGCTAGGGGGCAAGCCTGTCTATATTTTCCAGACCTTAATCTCCTCATTGCAGCAGACCTCTGTTGGGGAATTGACCTCTTACCTTATACTAAGCAGATGCACCTGATTCCTTCCTTTGTTCAGGATAATAAGGCTGACTATATCAGGGGGACAGAGTTTCTGGAGGAAGTCTTAAAGGACGGTATTGAGGTGCTTGTTAGCCATGATCCTGTAGAAAGGATAGAGTCAATCTTACATGAAAAAAATAACCTTTCTTAAAACCTTTATCCAAACTCGTTGGCTTCATCATTTCAAATCTCGAGAAGCTGTAGAAAACTATCAGAAAAGGCAATTAGCCAACTATATGGACTTTTTAAAGCGAGAGTCGCCCTACTTTAAAAATGGGGTTCCTAGCAACTTTGACCATATGGACAAGGCTTTTATGATGGAACATTTCAATGAGCTCAACACCCAAGGAGTGGATTGTGATGAAGCCTTATCCTTAGCTATTGAAAGTGAGAAGACCCGTGACTTCACTGAACTTAAAGGCGAAGTAGCAGTCGGTCTGTCTTCAGGGACATCTGGACATCGGGGGCTCTTTATCACAACAGAGAAAGAGCGAAGTATATGGGCAGCGGCTATCTTAGCCAAGATGTTGCCAAAAGGCCAGCTTTTTGGACAACGCATTGCCTTTTTCCTGAGAGCTGATAATGAACTCTATCAGACCATCAATACGGCCCTCATTCGTTTAGAGTATTTTGATATTTTCAAACATACAGATGAGCATATCGAGCGCCTTAATAGCTACCAACCGACTATTGTGGTGGCGCCAGCCTCTATGTTGATTGAATTGAGCAAGCGACTAAAAGCTGGACAGTTAGCCATCCATCCACAAAAAATTGTTTCGGTGGCAGAAATTTTGGAAGATAAGGATAGGGAACGGATCGCAGAAGCCTTTTCTCTATCTATTATTGACCAAGTTTATCAGGCAACTGAAGGTTTTCTAGCCTGTACTTGCTCAGCTGGCAATCTGCATCTCAACGAAGACATTATCTTTGTGGAAAAGCAGTATCTAGATGACCGCCGTTTTTATCCAGTGATTACGGACTTTAAACGAAGCAGTCAGCCTGTTTATCGCTACCAGCTCAATGATATCTTGGTTGAAAATCCGGAGCCTTGTCCATGTGGCTCCTGCTATACACGGATTGACAAGGTCGAAGGACGCTCTGACGACATCTTCTATTTCGCAGGACTGGATGGCGAACAGGTGACCATCTATCCAGACTTTATCAGGAGGTGCATCCTCTTTGTGGAGAATGTAGGAGATTACCAAGTCAAGCAACATTCTGAGAAGGTAGTGGAAGTTTGTCTAAGCCAACGAGGTGAGGCAGTGGAAGCATCTATTCTAGCCCAGTTTCAACTCCTAGCCCAGCAAAAGCAGTTTGCGATTCCTCAAATCCAATTTTCAGATTATCACTGGGATACTAGCCGTAAACTCAAACGAATCCAACGTTTATGAAAGGATAAAAGACAATGACAGAAGTAACAAGACATGTAGAAATCGCAGGTTATGGTGTTTGCCTTCCAAAGCATACTGTCCAATTTAAAGATCAAACTCGTTATCGTGTAGTTGAAAATGAAGAAACGCAACTAGATTTGGCAGAAGCAGCTATCCAGCAGGCACTTGAAAATGCAAGTTTGAAAATAGAAGACATTGATTGTTTGGTTTCGGCGAGTGCCGTTGGAGTCCAGCCTATTCCATGTACAGCAGCCTTGATTCATGAGCGCGTGGCAAAAGGACTCTCAATTCCAGCAATGGACATCAATACGACCTGTACCAGCTTTATTTCTGCTCTATCGACCATGTCCCACTTGATTGAGGCGAGCGAATACAATCGTGTCTTGATTGTGTCTAGTGAGGTTGGTAGTTTAGGGCTCAATCCCAAGCAAAAAGAAAGTTTTGAACTCTTTAGTGACGGGGCAACAGCCTTTATTTTTCAAAAAAGTCATCAGGAAAAAGGGATCATTGCTAGTCTCCAACGTACTTGGTCGGAGGGAGCTCACGATACGGAGATTCGTGGAGGTCTGACTTCTTTTCAACCAAAAGAGTACTCTGAAGCGACTAAGATCAACTATATGTTTGACATGAAGGGGAAGAAAATCCTCCTCTTGTCTGCTCGTAAAATTCCAGTCATGTTTGAAGAGTTTCAAGAAAAAACACAGCTAGCCTTGGCAGACGTGGACTATATCATTCCTCACCAAGCAAGTCGTGCTCTTCCTTTGGTCATGGAAAAACTAGGTGTGGCCGAGAATCAGTACCTCAATCTCGTCACTGACTATGGAAATATGGTGTCAGTCTCTGTACCGTTTGGCTTGGCTTATTCTTTGGATCATGGGCTTATCAAGGAGGGAGATGTCGTCTACCTTATGGGGACTGCAGCTGGTATGACGGTCAATATGTTAGCTCTGAAATTGTAACAATCATCCAAACACGGAACGACTGGAACTTGAGCAAAGGTAAACGGTTGCCATCTACCCCTGAACTGAGGTATACTAGTAGAAATATTAGTTTAGCAAGCAATTAGGGAGATGTTAGAAAAGGAAGGGGATGTATGACAGCTAGAAAAATGCAGCTACTCATGTCTAAGTATGGTTTTAGTATTGCCATCATGTTGACGGAGTTGATTCTCGTCTTTGGTTTATTTCTCTATCTAGGACAGATGGCTCCGATTCTCTGGATTATCCTTGTCATTTTAGTAAGCTTAGCGACCATTGTATCAATTGTCAATCGGTCCATGAATCCAGAAAGCAAGGTGACATGGCTGTTAGTAGCCTTTGTGCCAGTATTTGGTCCGTTGCTCTATATCATGTTTGGAGAACGCCGTTTATCTAAAAAAGAAATGAAGCAGCTAAAGCAGCTTCAATCAATGGTTGACCGAGAGGACAATAGCAGAGCCCTCCGTTTGGAGTTAAAGGAACAAGACAAGTCGGCTTACGGCGTTATCAAATCTCTCCTCAGTATGGATACGAATGCGGATGTCTATAATCGAACAGATACCCATTTCTTCCCTTCAGGGGAAAGCATGTGGCGCCAGATGCTAGAGGATCTCAAGAAAGCGGAGAAGTTTATCTTTCTCGAATACTATATCATCGAAGAAGGTTTGATGTGGAATAGTATTTTGGAGATTTTGGAAGAAAAGGCAGCTCAAGGAGTAGAAGTTAAGCTCCTCTATGATGATATTGGTTGTATGGCAACCTTGTCTGGAGATTACACCATCCAGCTTCGTGGTCGAGGGATTGAAGCTCACAAATTTAACAAGGTGATTCCACGTTTGACTGTTGCTTATAACAACCGTGATCACCGTAAAATCATGATTATCGATGGGCAGATTGCCTATACAGGTGGTGTCAATCTGGCCGATGAGTATATCAACCATATCGAACGCTTTGGCTATTGGAAGGATAGCGGTATTCGTCTGGATGGACCAGCAGTCAAGGCTTTTACTAGACTCTTTTTATCAACTTGGTATATCAATCGTGGGGAAATTAGCGATTTTGACCAATACCATCTCGAAAATCAACCTAGAGATGGGATGGGGCTTTGTATTCCTTACAGTAGTGGGCCAAAGCCTATCTACCGAGCCCAAGTTGGAAAAACGGTCTATCAAAACCTTATCAATCAAGCTACAGACTATGTCTATATCACGACCCCTTATCTGATTACCGACTATGATCTAACTGAAAGTATCAAAAATGCAGCTCTGAGAGGGGTAGATGTGCGAATTGTGACGCCATATATCCCAGATAAGGAGATTATCCAATTGGTTACTCGGGGAGCCTATCCAGACTTGCTATCTGCAGGTGTTCGCATTTACGAGTACAGTCCAGGATTTCTTCATAGCAAGCAAATGCTTGTCGATGGAGAGGTGGCTACTGTGGGAACCATCAATTTTGACTATCGGAGCTTGCTCCACCACTATGAAAATGGCGTTTTGCTTTATAGAACGCAGTCTATCATCGATATTGAGAGGGACTTCGAAGAGATTTTTAAAGTTTCTCAAGAAATCTATCCCCATACAATCAAAACAAGCTGGTATCAAAGCCTGATCAAGGAAATTGTCCAGTTGTTTGCGCCCATGCTCTAACTATTCACCAAGATCTGGCCCAAGGCTGGATCTTATTTTTGTCTTTTTGCGAATAGATAAGCAGGAGGATGAAAATGCTAAATCAAGAAGAACATGATTTTATCCTAGAGTTTCAAACAAGCAGTTTACACCGTTTTCGAGAGATTGAACGCTATGCTGAGCTAGATAAGAAGTTAAGGAAATATCAATCCTTAGCTGACATTCCTGTAAGTTTTTGATATACTAAAACAGATAAACTTACTAGGAGAAATTGAATGAACGTATACGAGGAAAAAGACGAACAGCTAGAAGAATTTCGATACCAGTATCGGGAACGGCTGGATCAAGAGTCTGAATTTGGACTAGGGCGAGGGGGTAAGAAACGAACTCCACTTCCGTTTTTTAGTGTGGTAATTTGGAGTCTGGCTGCTACAGCTGTTTCTGTAATGTTGCCTCTGATCTTTGGTTTGGTGAGCCCCCAACAGATGCAAGATCTTTATACTGGTTGGGCACTACATCAGAGTGGGCAGATTTACACGGATTATTATGGTTCAAATGGACTGCTTTATTACGTACTAATCTATCTCTCTCAAGGGAGTATTCTTTTTGCTTTGGTGGAGTGGTTGGCCTTGTTCGGAGCTGGTGTTTTTCTATTCAAGTCCGCAGATACCTTGACAGGTCAGGGAGAGCAGGCTAGACAGCTTTTGTTGGTTTTCTATTTGCTTGTAGGCAGTCTGGGATTTGGTGGTAGCTATGCAGTAGTTGTGGCCTTGCCTTTTCTATTTTATAGTTTTAGCCTAGTGGCTGACTATCTGGATGAGCCAAGTAACGATAAAGGTTTCTTGCGAGTTGGGATGAGTTTAGCATTAGCTTTCTTCCTATCACCTATTCCCACAGCCTTGTTTGCAGCCACACTTGCCTTAAGTTTGTTTGGATTTAATATTGCCAAGCGTAAATTTGTTCATGGTTTGTATCAATTTTTCGCATCAGCTCTAGGATTTTCTATCATTTTTTATCCAATTGGCTATTATACTGTATTAACAGGAACTTTTGGTGATGCGATTAGCCATACTTTGTATCCAATAGATACGCTTAGTCTATTTTCAAATGCCAATCTTATGGAGAATGCTGCTTTCTATGGCTTGCTATCCATCGGTATTGGAATTCTGACATTGATCTTTTCAGGATTGTTTCAGACCAAGTCAGCCAAACAATCTGCTGTCTCAATAGGCGCTAGTTTAGGCTTACTGGTAACTCTTGCTTTATTAATTCTTTCAAAGGAACCTTTGCATGGCTCACGTTTGGCAGTGATTTTACCCTTTCTGACATTGTTATTACTAACCAACATTAGAGAAGGTAGCTCTGATCGTATCAGTCGTAGTAGACGAAGAGTTCGCTCTTCATCACTATTTGGTCGCTACCTCAAGGGAAATTTCTACCTACCATTAGTTGCAATAGTCTATTTACTTTTCCTACCCGTTTTGAGTCGTTATGTTTCTCACCCAGCGACCTATCAAGAGAGAGAACGTCTTGCTAGTGTGGTCAAACAGCAAACAAGTTCGGAGGATCGTGTCTATGCTTGGGACGATCGTCCAGATTTTTATCGAGCAAGTGAACGCTTGGCGCCGACTTCTCTAGTGACACCAACACTCTATACTGCAAGCGATGAAAATAAAACCAAACTTATGAATGATCTAAAAGAAAATAAACCGAAGATGATTTTGGTCAATCAAAAAGTAGCCTTGTGGTCGGATGTGGAGAGCTGGCTCAGCGAAAAATACGAGCTTGTTCAGACAGATACTAGTGAATTCAAGCTTTATAAATCTAAATAACAAAATCAATATCTTGTGCTTTTTTAAAAATTTTAGAAATTTTGACACAAGATATTGATTTTTCTTTTTAGAGTGGTATAATATCATTTAAGAAGAAAAATAGAAAAGAGCATGGATATGATTGTATTAGAAGAAAAACTTGCAACCGTTCCCACCTTGTTCGTTGAAAAACGAGATGGTAGACGTGTAGTGTTTGATGTAGACAAGATTGACAAGGCTCTCCACAAGGCAGCTGATAAAGTCATGGATGTGACTCCCTTGGTTGAAAGACGTCTCAATGGATTGCTTGAGCGCATTGTTGCGGAGATTCACAGTCGCTTCCCTCAAGGTGTCAAGATTTACGAGATTCAAAACATCGTAGAACATGAACTCCTTGAAGCTAAAGAATATGCGCTAGCTGAGGAGTATATCACTTATCGGACACAAAGAGATTTTGAGCGCTCAAAAGCGACAGATATCAACTTTAGCATTCATAAACTTCTCAATAAAGACCGGGCAGTTGTCAATGAAAATGCCAATAAAGACAGTGATGTTTTTAACACCCAGCGTGATTTGACAGCAGGGATTGTGGGGAAATCAATCGGCTTGCAAATGCTTCCTAAGCACGTAGCCAATGCTCACCAAAAGGGGGATATCCACTATCATGACCTGGACTATAGCCCCTACACACCGATGACCAACTGCTGTTTGATTGATTTTAAAGGCATGTTGGAAAATGGTTTTAAGATTGGAAATGCAGAGGTAGAGAGTCCCAAGTCTATCCAGACTGCGACAGCTCAGATTTCACAAATCATCGCCAACGTCGCTTCTAGCCAGTACGGGGGCTGTTCAGCTGACCGTATCGATGAAGTCTTGGCTCCTTATGCGGAGAAGAATTACCAAAAACACCTTAAAGATGCAGAAGAATGGGTATTGCCTGAGAAACGGGAAGATTACGCTTGGAAGAAAACGCAAAAAGACATCTACGATGCCATGCAATCTCTTGAGTATGAAATCAACACACTCTTTACTTCAAATGGGCAAACACCATTTACTTCGCTTGGTTTTGGCCTGGGAACCAGTCGTTTTGAGCGGGAAATTCAAAAAGCTATCTTGACTATTCGTATCAAGGGACTTGGTTCAGAACACCGTACAGCCATCTTCCCTAAACTCATCTTTACGCTGAAAAGAGGGCTCAATTTAGAGGAGAGGTCGCCTAACTACGATATCAAACAGTTGGCCCTCGAGTGTGCAACCAAACGGATGTACCCAGATGTCTTGTCCTACGATAAGATTATCGAGCTGACAGGTTCTTTCAAGGTTCCTATGGGCTGCCGTTCTTTCCTCCAAGGATGGAAGGATGAAAATGGTGTCGAGGTCAATTCAGGTCGTATGAACCTAGGTGTTGTGACAGTCAATCTGCCTCGTATCGCTCTCGAGTCCGAAGGTGACTTGAACAAGTTCTGGGAAATCTTCAACGAGCGAATGAACATCGCGGAGGATGCTCTGGTTTATCGTGTCGAACGAACCAAGGAAGCAACACCAGCAAATGCCCCTATCCTTTATCAGTATGGAGCCTTCGGCCGCCGTCTTGGAAAAGAAGAAAGTGTAGACCAACTCTTTAAGAATCGCCGTGCGACCATTTCTCTAGGCTATATCGGTTTGTATGAAGTGGCGACGGTCTTCTTTGGTAATAGCTGGGAAAGTAATCCAGAAGCCAAGGAATTCACGCTTGACATCATTCGTGATATGAAACGACGTGTAGAAGAGTGGTCAGATCAATATGATTACCATTTCTCTATCTACTCCACACCGTCTGAAAGTCTAACAGATCGCTTCTGCCGCTTGGATACAGAAAAGTTCGGTTCTATTCCTGATATCACAGATAAGGAATACTACACCAACTCGTTCCACTATGATGTCCGCAAAAATCCAACACCGTTTGAAAAATTAGACTTTGAGAAAGTTTATCCAGAAGCAGGTGCGTCAGGTGGTTTCATCCATTATTGTGAGTATCCAGTTCTTCAACAAAATCCTAAAGCTCTGGAAGCTGTCTGGGATTATGCTTATGACCGTGTCGGCTATCTAGGAACCAATACTCCGATTGATCGTTGCTACAAGTGTGACTTTGAAGGGGATTTTGAACCAACTGAGCGAGGCTTTGCTTGTCCCAACTGTGGCAATAGCGACCCAAAAACAGTAGATGTGGTCAAACGTACGTGTGGTTATCTGGGAAATCCACAAGCGCGTCCAATGGTTAATGGGCGCCATAAGGAAATCGCTGCGCGTGTCAAACACATGAATGGCTCGACTATTAAGTATGAGGGAGATTAAGATGGGAAAGTATCAATTGGACGACAAAGGAAAGGCTCAGGTGCAGCGTTTCCATGAAAAACATTCGCGGGGAGGCAATGGCAAAAAAGAGCGATTAGCCAAACTGCGTCAGCAATTTTTAGAAAAAAACAAGAAATAATAGAAGTCAGAGTGGGGCGCAAGGCGGTCTCACTCTCTTCGTATCAGGAGGATCTATGGAGCTGAGACGACCGAAACTAGAAGACAAGGAAAAGATTTTAGAGATGCTGGCTGACTTTGAAGCGGCTGGTAGCCGACAGGACGGCTTCTTTGGCGGAGCGGATTTTGTCTATGAGGACTGGCTGGAGACCATTCGGCTAGCTGAGGCAGGGCTAGGCTTGCCGCAAGGTTTTGTGCCTTACGTCCAACTAGTTTCTTTTGCTGCGGATGGTCAGGCTGTAGGCTTTCTCAATCTGCGCTTGCGGCTCAATGACCATTTGCTCCAAGAAGGTGGGCACATTGGTTACAGTATTCGTCCGTCTGCGCGTGGGAAAGGATTGGCCAAAGAGCAGCTGCGGCAAGGCTTGCAAGTAGCTAAAAGTAAAAATATTAAACGAGTCCTAGTGACTTGCGATAGTGACAATGCTGCCAGCCGGGCAGTGATTCTGGCTAATGGCGGAACTTTAGAGGATATTCGAGCTGGTAAGGAGCGTTATTGGATTGATATAGATTGAGGAGAGTTTATGGAATTACGACGACCAACTTTGGAAGATAAAGACGCGATTTTAGAGATGATTGCGGAGTTTGAACAAGTACAGTCACCTCATGATGGTGGTTTCTGGGATACAGAGAACTTTGTGTATGAAGAGTGGTTGGAAATAAATATGCAAAAAGAGATGGGAATAAACTTGCCTGAAAATCGTGTTCCTTCTATTCAATTTGTATCATTTGATGATGTAGGTCGTGCTCTAGGATTTTTGAATCTGCGATTGAGACTGAATGAGGGTTTACTGAATCATGCTGGCCATATTGGCTACTCCATTCGTCCATCTGAAAGAGGTAAGGGTTATGCCAAAGAATCCCTCCGACAAGGTCTACAAGTTGCTAAGGGAAAGAATATTAAACGAGCTTTAGTGACTTGTAGCACAGAAAATCCAGCAAGCCGAGCTGTTATCTTAGCTAATAGTGGGGTGTTTGAGGATGTTCGCAATGGCGTAGAACGTTACTGGATAGATTTGGAGTAAAAGGATGACATGGAATACACCAAAACCAGGTGAATGGAAAAGTGAGGAACTTAGTAAAGGACGGATCATTGATTATAAGGCCTTTAACTTTGTCGATGGAGAAGGTGTGCGCAACTCTCTCTATGTCGCAGGCTGTATGTTCCACTGTGAGGGATGCTATAATGTTGCGACTTGGTCTTTCAATGCAGGGATTCCTTATACACCAGAGTTGGAAGAACAGATTATGACAGATCTTGCCCAGCCTTATGTTCAAGGTTTGACCTTGCTGGGAGGAGAACCTTTTCTTAATACAGGGATCCTCTTGCCGCTCGTTAAACGCATTCGAAAGGAATTGCCAGACAAAGACATCTGGTCCTGGACGGGCTACACTTGGGAAGAAATGATGCTTGAGACTCCAGATAAACTGGAACTCTTGTCGCTGATTGACATCCTTGTCGATGGACGGTATGATAAAAGCAAGCGCAATCTCATGCTCCAGTTTCGAGGTTCCTCTAATCAACGAATTATCGATGTGCAAAAATCTCTCAAAAGTGGCCAAATAGTGATTTGGGACAAGCTTAATGACGGAAAAGAAAGCTATGAACAGGTGAAGAGAGAATGAAGAAAAAAGACCTGATAGAACAACTGGTTTCAGAGATTGAAACAGGAAGAGTTAGGACGCTGGGGATATACGGTCATGGTGCTTCAGGCAAGTCAACCTTCGCACAGGAATTATATCAAGCCCTAGATTCTACTACAGTAAATTTGCTAGAAACAGATCCCTATATCACCTCGGAACGTCACCTGGTAGTGCCAAAGCAAGCACCAGATCAAAAGGTGACAGCTTGTCTCCCAGTAGCGCATGAACTGGCAAGTTTGCAGAGAGATATTCTCGCCTTGCAGGCAGGTATGGATATCTTGACAATCGATGAGCCTGGAAGGCTAGTGAGGTCTTGTCCGGACTCAAACCGATTCTGATTGTTGAAGGGATGTCTGTGGTTTTTTTACCAAAGGAACTCTTTGACAAAACCATCTGCTTTTATACGGACGCAGAAACGGAATTGGAGAGGCGCCTAGCTCGAGATACGATTATGAGAAATCGCGATGCTTCCTTTATACTAGCTAGCCATCAAATGAGACGGGAGCAGTATCTGCAATACTACAGAGAAACCGAGTCTAAAGCAGATATCTTAGTGGATCAATCGGAAGATGAATTCAAGATCAAAATGACTCATATTATATAGAAGAAAAGACTAAATTTTAAGGTCGTAAATCAGTAGTCATAGGAAGATGAAATAGGAAAACAGTTTCATCCTAAAAAAACGAAAAAAAGCTCACAAATCCCTTGCAATCGCAGGGGCTTTGTGTTATTCTATTATGGTGCTGTAAATTACAGCTTTAGCTGTGATGCAAGAGGTTGCGACACGCTCGGTTGCATTGCCACGCAACGCGCGTCGGTTTTCTTGTGGAGCTAGCCTATTATCTTAAATAGACGAAAAGGAGAAAAAGATGGCAAACAAAAAAATCCGTATCCGTTTGAAAGCTTACGAACACCGTACGCTTGACACAGCGGCTGCAAAAATCGTAGAATCAGCTACTCGTACAGGTGCACAAGTTGCGGGTCCAATCCCACTTCCAACTGAGCGTAGCCTCTACACAATCATTCGTGCGACTCACAAATACAAAGACTCTCGCGAACAATTTGAAATGCGTACACACAAACGTTTGATCGATATCGTTAACCCAACTCAAAAAACAGTTGATGCGTTGATGAAATTGGATCTTCCAAGTGGTGTAAACGTAGAAATCAAACTTTAATCTAAAATATAAAAGAGCAGAGGCTGGTGTTTCAATTTAATTGAACACGGGCTAAACTCGGTGTGAAAAAGATAAACTTCCTAGTTTCTGTTAGATACTGCGTCAGTTTCCTATTTTCACTTTGAGTTTGACGCCCTTTGTATCTTAGACTTGAGCATGAAAAACGCTCGTTAAAAACTTTTTGAATAAAAAATATAGAAAAGGAACTATTTTCTCATGACAAAAGGAATCTTAGGGAAAAAAGTGGGAATGACTCAAATCTTCACTGAAGCTGGCGAATTGATCCCTGTAACAGTTATTGAAGCAACTCCAAACGTTGTTCTTCAAGTTAAAACTGTTGAAACAGACGGATACAACGCTATCCAAGTTGGTTTCGACGACAAACGCGAAGTATTGAGCAACAAACCTGCTAAAGGACATGTAGCGAAAGCTAACACGGCTCCTAAGCGCTTCATTCGTGAATTCAAAAACGTTGAAGGCTTGGAAGTTGGTGCTGAAATCACAGTTGAAACATTCGCAGCTGGAGACGTTGTTGACGTAACTGGTACTTCTAAAGGTAAAGGTTTCCAAGGTGTTATCAAACGCCACGGACAATCACGTGGACCAATGGCTCACGGTTCTCGTTACCACCGTCGTCCAGGTTCAATGGGACCTGTTGCACCTAACCGCGTATTCAAAGGTAAAAACCTTGCAGGACGTATGGGTGGCGACCGCGTAACAATTCAAAACCTTGAAGTTGTACAAGTTGTTCCAGAAAAGAATGTTATCCTTATCAAAGGTAACGTACCAGGTGCTAAGAAATCTCTTATCACTATCAAATCAGCAGTTAAAGCTGGTAAATAATAAAGAAAGGGGAAATCAGTCACAATGGCAAACGTAACATTATTTGACCAAACTGGTAAAGAAGCTGGCCAAGTTGTTCTTAACGATGCAGTATTTGGTATCGAACCAAATGAATCAGTTGTGTTTGATGTGATCATCAGCCAACGCGCAAGCCTTCGTCAAGGAACACACGCTGTTAAAAACCGCTCTGCAGTATCAGGTGGTGGACGCAAACCATGGCGTCAAAAAGGAACTGGACGTGCTCGTCAAGGTTCTATCCGCTCACCACAATGGCGTGGTGGTGGTGTTGTCTTCGGACCAACTCCACGTTCATACGGCTACAAACTTCCACAAAAAGTTCGTCGCCTAGCTCTTAAATCAGTTTACTCTGAAAAAGTTGCTGAAAACAAATTCGTAGCTGTAGACGCTCTTTCATTTACAGCTCCAAAAACTGCTGAATTTGCAAAAGTTCTTGCAGCATTGAGCATCGATTCAAAAGTTCTTGTTATCCTTGAAGAAGGAAATGAATTCGCAGCTCTTTCAGCTCGTAACCTTCCAAACGTGAAAGTTGCAACTGCTACAACTGCAAGTGTTCTTGACATCGCAAATAGCGACAAACTTCTTGTCACACAAGCAGCTATCTCTAAAATTGAGGAGGTTCTTGCATAATGAATTTGTATGATGTTATCAAAAAACCTGTCATCACTGAAAGCTCAATGGCTCAACTTGAAGCAGGGAAATATGTATTTGAAGTTGACACTCGTGCACACAAACTTTTGATCAAGCAAGCTGTTGAAGCTGCTTTCGAAGGTGTTAAAGTTGCAAATGTTAACACAATCAACGTAAAACCAAAGGCTAAACGTGTTGGACGTTACACTGGTTTTACTAACAAAACTAAAAAAGCTATCATCACACTTACAGCTGATTCAAAAGCAATCGAGTTGTTCGCTGCTGAAGCTGAATAATCTAAGGAGGAAATATCGTGGGAATTCGTGTTTATAAACCAACAACAAACGGTCGCCGTAATATGACTTCTTTGGATTTCGCTGAAATCACAACAAGCACTCCTGAAAAATCATTGCTTGTTGCTTTGAAGAACAAGGCTGGTCGTAACAACAACGGTCGTATCACTGTTCGTCACCAAGGTGGTGGACACAAACGTTTCTACCGTTTGGTTGACTTCAAGCGTAACAAAGACAACGTTGAAGCAGTTGTTAAAACAATCGAGTACGATCCAAACCGTTCTGCAAACATCGCTCTTGTACACTACACTGATGGTGTGAAAGCATACATCATCGCTCCAAAAGGTCTTGAAGTTGGTCAACGTATCGTTTCAGGTCCTGAAGCAGATATCAAAGTCGGAAATGCTCTTCCACTTGCAAACATCCCAGTTGGTACTTTGATCCACAACATCGAGTTGAAACCAGGTCGTGGTGGAGAATTGGTCCGTGCAGCTGGAGCTTCTGCTCAAGTATTGGGTCAAGAAGGTAAATACGTTCTTGTCCGTCTTCAATCTGGCGAAGTTCGTATGATTCTTGGAACTTGTCGTGCTACAGTTGGTGTTGTCGGAAACGAACAACATGGACTTGTGAACCTTGGTAAAGCAGGACGTAGCCGTTGGAAAGGTATCCGCCCAACAGTTCGTGGTTCTGTAATGAACCCTAACGATCACCCACACGGTGGTGGTGAAGGTAAAGCACCAGTTGGTCGTAAAGCACCATCTACTCCATGGGGCAAACCTGCTCTTGGTCTTAAAACTCGTAACAAGAAAGCGAAATCTGACAAACTTATCGTTCGTCGTCGCAACGAGAAATAATTTAAAACTAGTCGCTTAAGCATCTAGTAAATCCGCCAGCTCGGTAGCGCTCCATGCGAGCGCAAGCCGCTGTGGTACAACATTTAAAGGAGAAAATATAAAAATGGGACGCAGTCTTAAAAAAGGACCATTCGTCGATGAGCATTTGATGAAAAAAGTTGAAGCTCAAGCTAACGACGAAAAGAAAAAAGTTATCAAAACTTGGTCACGTCGTTCAACGATCTTCCCAAGTTTCATTGGTTACACTATTGCAGTTTATGACGGACGTAAACACGTACCTGTTTACATCCAAGAAGACATGGTAGGTCACAAACTTGGTGAATTTGCACCAACTCGTACTTACAAAGGTCACGCTGCAGACGACAAGAAAACACGTAGAAAATAAGGAGAACATAAATGGCAGAAATTACTTCAGCTAAAGCAATGGCTCGTACAGTACGTGTTTCACCTCGTAAATCACGTCTTGTTCTTGACAACATCCGTGGTAAAAGCGTAGCCGATGCTATTGCAATCTTGACATTCACACCAAACAAAGCTGCTGAAATCATCTTGAAAGTTTTGAATTCAGCTGTAGCTAACGCTGAAAACAACTTTGGTTTGGACAAAGCTAACTTGGTAGTATCTGAAGCATTCGCAAACGAAGGACCAACTATGAAACGTTTCCGTCCACGTGCGAAAGGTTCAGCTTCACCAATCAACAAACGTACAGCTCACATCACTGTAGCTGTTGCAGAAAAATAAGGAGGTAACATCGTGGGTCAAAAAGTACATCCAATTGGTATGCGTGTCGGCATCATCCGTGATTGGGATGCCAAATGGTATGCTGAAAAAGAATACGCGGATTACCTTCATGAAGATCTTGCAATCCGTAAATTCGTTCAAAAAGAACTTGCTGACGCAGCAGTTTCAACTATCGAAATCGAACGCGCAGTAAACAAAGTTAACGTTTCACTTCACACTGCTAAACCAGGTATGGTTATCGGTAAAGGTGGTGCTAACGTTGATGCACTCCGTGCAAAACTTAACAAATTGACTGGAAAACAAGTACACATCAACATCATCGAAATCAAACAACCTGATTTGGATGCTCATCTTGTAGGTGAAGGAATTGCTCGTCAATTGGAGCAACGTGTTGCTTTCCGTCGTGCACAAAAACAAGCAATCCAACGTGCAATGCGTGCTGGAGCTAAAGGAATCAAAACTCAAGTATCAGGTCGTTTGAACGGTGCAGATATCGCCCGTGCTGAAGGATACTCTGAAGGAACTGTTCCACTTCACACACTTCGTGCAGATATCGATTACGCTTGGGAAGAAGCAGATACTACATACGGTAAACTTGGTGTTAAAGTATGGATCTACCGTGGTGAAGTTCTTCCAGCTCGTAAAAACACTAAAGGAGGTAAATAACCAATGTTAGTACCTAAACGTGTTAAACACCGTCGTGAATTCCGTGGAAAAATGCGCGGTGAAGCAAAAGGTGGAAAAGAAGTAGCATTCGGTGAATACGGTCTTCAAGCTACAACTAGCCACTGGATCACTAACCGCCAAATCGAAGCTGCTCGTATCGCCATGACTCGTTACATGAAACGTGGTGGTAAAGTTTGGATTAAAATCTTCCCACACAAATCATACACTGCTAAAGCTATCGGTGTGCGTATGGGATCTGGTAAAGGGGCACCTGAAGGTTGGGTAGCACCAGTTAAACGTGGTAAAGTGATGTTTGAAGTTGCTGGTGTATCTGAAGAGATCGCTCGCGAAGCGCTTCGTCTTGCTAGCCACAAATTGCCAGTTAAATGTAAATTCGTAAAACGTGAAGCAGAATAAGGAGAAGGCATGAAACTTAATGAAGTAAAAGAATTTGTTAAAGAACTTCGTGGTCTTTCTCAAGAAGAACTCGCGAAGCGCGAAAACGAATTGAAAAAAGAATTGTTTGAACTTCGTTTCCAAGCTGCTACTGGTCAATTGGAACAAACAGCTCGCTTGAAAGAAGTTAAAAAACAAATCGCTCGTATCAAAACAGTTCAATCTGAAGCGAAATAATAGACTAGGGAAGGAGAAATTTCAATGGAACGCAATAATCGTAAAGTTCTTGTTGGACGTGTTGTATCTGACAAAATGGACAAGACAATCACAGTTGTAGTTGAAACAAAACGTAACCACCCAGTCTATGGTAAACGTATTAACTACTCTAAAAAATACAAAGCACATGATGAAAACAATGTTGCCAAAGAAGGCGATATCGTACGTATCATGGAAACTCGTCCGCTTTCAGCTACAAAACGTTTCCGTCTTGTAGAAGTTGTTGAAGAAGCGGTCATCATCTAATCAAGCCTGAAAGGAGAAAACTGAAATGATTCAAACAGAAACTCGTTTGAAAGTCGCAGACAACAGCGGTGCACGCGAAATCTTGACTATCAAAGTTCTTGGTGGTTCTAAACGTAAATTTGCGAACATCGGTGATGTCATTGTGGCATCTGTAAAACAAGCTACTCCTGGTGGTGCGGTTAAAAAAGGTGACGTTGTAAAAGCTGTTATCGTTCGTACTAAATCAGGTGCTCGTCGTGCTGATGGTTCATACATCAAGTTTGACGAAAACGCAGCAGTTATCATCCGTGAAGACAAAACTCCTCGCGGAACACGTATCTTTGGCCCAGTTGCACGTGAATTGCGTGAAGGTGGCTTCATGAAGATCGTGTCACTTGCTCCAGAAGTACTTTAATTTTAAAAAAACAAACTAGTCCCCTGGATTTACCTCCAGGGTGCCCATATGGGCGTAAGAAAAATCAAGGAGAAACCTAATGTTTGTAAAAAAAGGCGACAAAGTTCGCGTAATCGCTGGTAAAGACAAGGGAACAGAAGCTGTTGTCCTTACTGCCCTTCCAAAAGTAAACAAAGTTATCGTTGAAGGTGTAAACATCGTTAAGAAACACCAACGTCCAACTAATGATCTTCCTCAAGGTGGTATCATCGAGAAAGAAGCAGCTATCCACGTATCAAACGTTCAAGTATTGGACAAAAATGGTGTAGCTGGTCGTGTTGGTTACAAATTTGTAGACGGTAAAAAAGTTCGCTACAACAAAAAATCAGGCGAAGTGCTTGATTAATCACGAAGGAAAGGAGAAGTATAATGGCAAATCGTTTAAAAGAAAAATATCTTAATGAAGTAGTTCCTGCTTTGACAGAACAATTCAACTACTCATCAGTGATGGCTGTACCTAAAGTAGATAAGATCGTTTTGAACATGGGTGTTGGTGAAGCTGTATCAAACGCTAAAAGCCTTGAAAAAGCTGCTGAAGAATTGGCGCTTATCTCAGGTCAAAAACCACTTATCACTAAAGCTAAAAAATCAATCGCCGGCTTCCGTCTTCGTGAAGGTGTAGCGATCGGTGCAAAAGTTACCCTTCGTGGTGAACGTATGTACGAATTCTTGGATAAATTGGTTTCAGTTTCACTTCCACGTGTGCGTGACTTCCACGGTGTTCCAACAAAATCATTTGATGGACGCGGAAACTACACTCTTGGTGTGAAAGAACAATTGATTTTCCCAGAAATCAACTTTGATGACGTTGACAAAACTCGCGGTCTTGACATCGTTATCGTAACAACTGCTAACACTGACGAAGAGTCACGTGCATTGCTTACAGGCCTTGGAATGCCTTTTGCAAAATAATATAGGAGGTAAATCTAATGGCTAAAAAATCAATGATTGCTAAGAACAAACGTCCAGCGAAGTTCTCTACTCAAGCTTATACTCGTTGTGAAAAATGTGGTCGTCCACATTCAGTTTACCGCAAATTTAAACTTTGCCGTGTTTGCTTCCGTGAATTAGCTTACAAAGGACAAATTCCTGGTGTAACAAAAGCATCTTGGTAATTTAAGATATCAAGGGCGTCAAAACTCCAAGTGAAAATAGGAAACTTGACGAAGAAACTGAAGTTTCTAGGAAAGTTTATCTTTTTCACACAGAGTTTAGCCCGGGTTCAGTTGGGCTTGCCAATTTGAACACGAGCTACAGCTTTGGCAAGAAAGACCAATTTACTTTGGAGCATCGCTCCTACATCAAATTGCCTATTTTTGCTCACACTGTTACGCTCTTTGTATCATGTATTAACTAGCAAGTGCGACTTGCAAACTACTAGTAAGAGGAGAATAAAAAATGGTTATGACTGACCCAATCGCAGACTTCCTAACTCGTATTCGTAACGCTAACCAAGCGAAACACGAAGTACTTGAAGTACCTGCATCAAACATCAAAAAAGGGATTGCTGAAATCCTTAAACGCGAAGGTTTTGTTAAGAACGTAGAAATCATCGAAGATGACAAACAAGGCATCATCCGTGTATTCCTTAAATACGGACCAAACGGTGAAAAAGTTATCACTAACTTGAAACGTGTTTCTAAACCAGGACTTCGTGTCTACAAAAAACGTGAAGATCTTCCAAAAGTTCTTAACGGACTTGGAATTGCTATCCTTTCAACTTCTGAAGGCTTGCTTACTGATAAAGAAGCTCGCCAAAAGAACGTTGGTGGAGAAGTTATCGCTTACGTTTGGTAAAATCAAGATACAAAGAGCGTCATGGGCAATGTGAAAATAGGAAATCTGACAAAGAGTGTTAACACTCTAGGAAGATTTGTCTTTTTCACACAGACCATAGCTCGTGTTCAATTTAGCTGATTTACTGATCAGCTAAATAGAGAGTAAATTAGTTTAGGAGAAAAGATGAAAGCTACTGAATTGAATGAAAAACTTATTGTTGCAGAAGACGCTTTGGCTGAATTGTCAAAAGATGACCTTGTATCTCTTTTATGTGAAATTGGTTATAGTCCTGCGGCTATTGATGTATTGACAGAATATCAGAAGTTTGTCAAAGCTTTTCGAAAGAAACTAGGTTTGCTCTAATCCGAATGCCCCCCGTGAAAACTGGCCATCATGGCCTGACAATCTAACAGGAGAAAATAAACATGTCACGTATTGGTAATAAAGTTATCGTGTTGCCTGCTGGTGTTGAACTCACTAACAATGACAACGTTGTAACTGTAAAAGGACCTAAAGGAGAACTTACTCGTGAGTTCTCAAAAGATATTGAAATTCGTGTGGAAGGTACTGAAGTAACTCTTCACCGTCCAAACGATTCAAAAGAAATGAAAACTATTCACGGAACTACTCGTGCCCTTTTGAACAACATGGTTGTTGGTGTATCAGAAGGATTCAAGAAAGAACTTGAAATGCGTGGGGTTGGTTACCGTGCACAACTTCAAGGTAAAAAACTTGTTTTGGCTGTTGGTAAATCTCATCCAGACGAAGTTGAAGCTCCAGAAGGAATTACTTTTGAACTTCCAAACCCAACAACAATCGTTATCAGCGGAATTTCAAAAGAAGTAGTTGGTCAAACAGCTGCTTACGTACGTAGCCTTCGCTCACCAGAACCATATAAAGGTAAAGGTATCCGTTACGTTGGCGAATATGTTCGTCTTAAAGAAGGTAAAACAGGTAAATAATGTTGAGTGGTTGATCTTCAACCACCGACCTATTTTCCAACTTTGTGCATAGCACACGATTTAAAACTAAAGAGGTGAAAACTGTGATTTCTAAACCAGATAAAAACAAACTCCGCCAAAAACGCCATCGTCGCGTTCGCGGAAAACTCTCTGGAACTGCTGATCGCCCACGTTTGAACGTATTCCGTTCTAATACAGGCATCTACGCTCAAGTGATTGATGACGTAGCGGGTGTAACGCTCGCAAGTGCTTCAACTCTTGACAAAGAAGTTTCAAAAGGAACTAAAACTGAACAAGCCGTTGCTGTCGGTAAACTCGTTGCAGAACGTGCAAATGCTAAAGGTATTTCAGAAGTGGTGTTCGACCGCGGTGGATATCTATATCACGGACGTGTGAAAGCTTTGGCTGATGCAGCTCGTGAAAACGGATTGAAATTCTAATAGGAGGACACTAGAAAATGGCATTTAAAGACAATGCAGTTGAATTAGAAGAACGCGTAGTTGCTGTCAACCGTGTTACAAAAGTTGTTAAAGGTGGACGTCGTCTTCGTTTCGCAGCTCTTGTTGTTGTTGGTGACCACAATGGTCGCGTAGGATTTGGTACTGGTAAAGCTCAAGAAGTTCCAGAAGCAATCCGCAAAGCAGTAGAAGATGCTAAGAAAAACTTGATTGAGGTTCCTATGGTTGGAACAACAATCCCACACGAAGTTCTTTCAGAATTCGGTGGAGCTAAAGTATTGTTGAAACCTGCTGTAGAAGGTTCTGGAGTTGCCGCTGGTGGTGCCGTTCGTGCCGTTGTGGAATTGGCAGGTGTGGCAGATATTACATCTAAATCACTTGGCTCTAACACTCCAATCAACATTGTTCGTGCAACTGTTGAAGGTTTGAAACAATTGAAACGCGCTGAAGAAGTTGCTGCCCTTCGTGGTATTTCAGTTTCTGATTTGGCATAAGAAAGGGGATAAAATGGCTCAAATTAAAATTACTTTGACTAAGTCTCCAATCGGACGCATTCCATCACAACGTAAAACTGTTGTAGCACTTGGACTTGGCAAATTGAACAGCTCTGTTATCAAAGAAGACAACGCTGCTATCCGTGGTATGATCACTGCAGTATCTCACTTGGTAACAGTTGAAGAAGTAAACTAATGAATTTTTAGGGGATGTGACAATACTCATCCCCTAAAACTAGGTATAGTCATCTAAGATGACGATGTATAGGCGAGTTGATAAGGGAGACAACCTTTTCTCTTTTATCGGCGCTAGCATTTTACAAAAGAGGAGAAAATAATAATGAAACTTCATGAATTGAAACCTGCAGAAGGTTCTCGTAAAGTACGTAACCGTGTTGGTCGTGGTACTTCATCAGGTAACGGTAAAACATCTGGTCGCGGTCAAAAAGGTCAAAAAGCTCGTAGCGGTGGCGGAGTTCGCCTTGGTTTTGAAGGTGGACAAACTCCATTGTTCCGTCGTCTTCCAAAACGTGGATTCACTAACATCAACGCTAAAGAATACGCAATTGTAAATCTTGATCAATTGAACGTTTTTGAAGATGGTACTGAAGTTACTCCAGTTGTTCTTATCGAAGCAGGAATTGTAAAGGCTGAAAAATCAGGCGTTAAAATTCTTGGTAACGGTGAGCTGACTAAGAAATTGACTGTGAAAGCAGCTAAATTCTCTAAAACAGCTGAAGAAGCTATCACTGCTAAAGGTGGTTCAGTAGAAGTCATCTAGAGAGGTGACCTATGTTTTTTAAATTATTAAAAGAGGCCCTCAAGGTTAAGAAAGTACGATCAAAAATTCTCTTTACGATTTTTATCATACTTGTCTTCCGTATCGGGACTAGTATTACTGTACCAGGTGTGAATGCAAAAAGTCTGGAAGCTTTGAGTGGATTATCCTTCTTGAACATGCTTAGTTTAGTTTCAGGGAATGCCATGAAGAACTTCTCGGTTTTTGCACTCGGTGTGAGTCCGTATATCACAGCTTCCATCGTTGTTCAATTGCTGCAAATGGATATTGTTCCAAAGTTTGTAGAGTGGGGCAAGCAGGGGGAAGTAGGACGGAGAAAGATAAACCAAGCGACTCGTTATATTGCGCTTGTACTTGCGTTTGTGCAATCAATCGGAATCACTGCTGGTTTTAATACTCTATCTGGTGCAAAATTATTAACGACAGATCTAACCCCTCAAGTCTTTGTTACGATTGGTATTATCCTGACTGCAGGTACTATGATTGTTACTTGGCTCGGGGAGCAAATCACTGATAAGGGATATGGTAACGGGGTGTCTATGATTATCTTTGCAGGGATTGTGGCTTCAATTCCAGAGATGATTCATGGCATCTACGTGGACTATTTTGTCAATATTCCAAGTGATCGGTTGACGTCATCTATTATATTTGTCGTTATTCTCATTATCGCTGTCTTGTTGATTGTTTACTTTACAACATATGTACAACAGGCAGAATATAAAATTCCGATCCAATATACAAAAGTTGCTCAAGGTGCTCCATCCAGTTCTTACCTTCCTTTGAAGGTCAATCCTGCTGGTGTTATCCCAGTTATCTTTGCAAGTTCCATTACAGCAGCACCTGCGGCTATTCTTCAGTTTGTCAGCGCTACAGGTCATGATTGGGCTTGGGTACATACAGCACAGGAAATGTTATCTACAACATCTCCAACAGGTGTTGCCATGTATGCACTGCTGATTATTCTCTTTACATTCTTCTATACATTTGTACAGATCAATCCAGAGAAAGCAGCAGAAAACTTGCAAAAGAGTGGAGCCTACATTCATGGTGTCCGTCCAGGTAAAGGAACGGAAGAGTTTATGTCGAAACTTCTTCGCCGCCTTGCGACTGTCGGATCGATCTTCCTAGGTGTGATTTCAATCTTGCCGATTGTAGCAAAAGATGTCTTTGGGCTCTCAGAAGCGGTTGCTTTTGGGGGAACTAGTCTTTTGATCATTATTTCAACAGGTATCGAAGGAATCAAACAGCTAGAAGGTTACCTATTGAAACGTAAGTATGTTGGTTTCATGGACAAAACAGAATAAAAGCAAGACTACTTTTGCTTAGAGAGTGGAGTATGAAGGTCTATCTATAAGAGAGACTTTCGTCTCCCCTCTTCTATTTTGTTTTTAAATAGGAGTTGAAACTAGCTTTTTGCTTCTATTTAAATACAAAATAAGGAGATCAGATCATGAATCTTTTGATTATGGGCTTACCTGGAGCAGGTAAGGGAACGCAAGCAGCTAAAATTGTGGAGCAATTCCACGTGGCACACATTTCAACTGGAGATATGTTCCGTGCTGCTATGGCAAATCAAACTGAAATGGGTCTACTTGCAAAGTCATACATTGATAAAGGTGAGTTGGTTCCAGATGAAGTTACAAATGGTATTGTTAAAGAACGCCTTTCACAGGATGATATCAAAGAAACAGGTTTCTTGTTAGATGGTTACCCACGTACGCTTGAACAAGCTTATGCTTTGGACAAAACGTTGGCGGAACTTGGTATCGAACTTGAAGGTGTGATTAATATCGAAGTGAACCCAGACTGTCTCTTGGAACGTTTGAGTGGTCGTATTATCCACCGCGAAACAGGCGAAACCTTCCATAAAGTTTTCAACCCACCAGTTGACTACAAAGAAGAAGATTACTACCAACGTGAAGATGACAAACCTGAGACTGTTAAACGTCGTTTGGATGTCAATATCGCACAAGGTGAACCAATCATTGCTCACTATCGTGCCAAAGGTTTGGTCCACGATATCGAAGGACATCAAGATATCAATGATGTGTTCAAAGACATCGAAAAAGTATTGACAAATTTGAAATAAAGCGTTTTTCACACTTGCAAAAAATCGCTACAAATGTTATACTGAGATAGTCTGACTTATAATTGTTGTCTCTGTGTCTAGAGGCATCAAATCGAAATTTATGGAGGTGCTTTTGCGTGGCAAAAGACGATGTGATTGAAGTTGAAGGCAAAGTAGTCGATACAATGCCTAACGCAATGTTTACGGTTGAACTTGAAAATGGACATCAGATTTTAGCAACAGTTTCTGGTAAAATTCGTAAAAACTATATTCGTATTTTAGCGGGAGATCGTGTTACTGTCGAGATGAGTCCATATGACTTGACACGTGGACGTATCACTTACCGCTTTAAATAATCGAAAAACTTGGAGGGATAAGAAATGAAAGTAAGACCATCGGTCAAACCAATTTGCGAATACTGTAAAGTAATTCGTCGTAATGGCCGTGTTATGGTAATTTGCCCAGCAAATCCAAAACACAAACAACGTCAAGGATAAGATAGAAAGGAGAAAACATGGCTCGTATTGCTGGAGTTGACATTCCAAATGACAAACGCGTAGTAATCTCATTGACTTACGTTTATGGTATCGGACTTGCAACATCTAAGAAAATTTTGGCTGCTGCTGGAATCTCAGAAGATGTTCGTGTACGTGACCTTACATCAGATCAAGAAGATGCTATCCGTCGTGAAGTGGATGCAATCAAAGTTGAAGGTGACCTTCGTCGTGAAGTGAACTTGAACATCAAACGTTTGATGGAAATCGGTTCATACCGTGGTATTCGTCACCGTCGTGGACTTCCTGTCCGTGGACAAAACACTAAAAACAACGCTCGCACTCGTAAAGGTAAAGCTGTTGCGATTGCTGGTAAGAAAAAATAATATAGGAGGTAAAAGTCTTGGCTAAACCAACACGTAAACGTCGTGTGAAAAAGAATATCGAATCTGGTATTGCTCATATTCACGCTACATTTAATAACACTATTGTTATGATTACTGATGTGCATGGTAATGCAATCGCTTGGTCATCAGCTGGTGCTCTTGGTTTCAAAGGTTCTCGTAAATCTACACCATTCGCTGCTCAAATGGCTTCTGAAGCTGCTGCTAAATCTGCACAAGAACACGGTCTTAAATCAGTTGAAGTTACTGTAAAAGGTCCAGGTTCTGGTCGTGAGTCAGCTATTCGTGCGCTTGCTGCCGCTGGTCTTGAAGTAACAGCAATTCGTGATGTGACTCCAGTGCCACACAATGGTGCTCGTCCTCCAAAACGTCGCCGTGTATAATCATTGCATTACACTGCTTTTCGTTTAAGAGGGAGTAACTAAATGATCGAGTTTGAAAAACCAAATATAACAAAAATTGATGAAAATAAAGATTATGGCAAGTTTGTAATCGAACCACTTGAACGTGGCTACGGTACAACTCTTGGTAACTCTCTTCGTCGTGTACTACTAGCTTCTCTACCAGGAGCGGCAGTGACATCTATCAACATTGAAGGTGTCTTGCATGAGTTCGACACAGTTCCAGGTGTTCGTGAAGATGTGATGCAAATCATTTTGAACATTAAAGGGATTGCAGTGAAATCATACGTTGAAGACGAAAAAATCATTGAGCTTGACGTTGAAGGTCCTGCTGAAATTACAGCTGGAGACATTTTGACTGACAGTGATATTGAGATTGTAAATCCAGATCATTATCTCTTTACAATTGGTGAAGGTTCTTCTCTAAAAGCGACAATGACTGTTAACAGTGGTCGTGGATATGTACCTGCTGATGAAAACAAAAAAGATAATGCACCAGTTGGAACACTTGCTGTAGATTCTATTTATACACCAGTTACAAAAGTCAACTATCAAGTAGAGCCTGCTCGTGTAGGTAGCAATGATGGATTTGACAAATTAACCCTTGAAATCTTGACTAATGGAACAATTATTCCAGAAGATGCTTTAGGGCTTTCAGCACGAATTTTGACAGAACATCTTGATTTGTTTACAAATCTTACTGAGATTGCTAAGTCAACTGAAGTGATGAAAGAAGCTGATACTGAATCTGACGATCGTATTTTGGATCGTACGATTGAGGAACTGGACTTGTCTGTGCGTTCATACAACTGTTTGAAACGTGCCGGTATCAACACTGTGCATGATTTGACAGAAAAATCTGAAGCAGAGATGATGAAAGTACGAAATCTTGGACGCAAGAGTTTGGAAGAAGTGAAACTCAAACTCATTGACTTGGGTCTTGGATTAAAAGATAAATAAAGGAGGAATACATGGCTTACCGTAAACTAGGACGCACTAGCTCACAACGTAAAGCAATGCTTCGCGATTTGACAACTGACCTTTTGATCAACGAATCAATCGTGACAACTGAAGCTCGTGCTAAAGAAATCCGTAAAACTGTTGAAAAAATGATTACTCTAGGTAAACGTGGTGATTTGCATGCACGTCGTCAAGCAGCTGCTTTCGTACGTAATGAAATCGCATCTGAAAACTATGATGAAGCAACTGATAAGTACACTTCTACTACAGCACTTCAAAAATTGTTCTCAGAAATCGCACCTCGTTATGCTGAACGTAACGGTGGATACACTCGTATCCTTAAAACTGAACCACGTCGTGGTGATGCAGCGCCAATGGCGATCATCGAATTAGTATAAAATCATCAATTTTGTTGAGTGTTATGATGATGGAGTCTTGTGCTCTTAGTCTAGCTCTGGTCTACCGCTGGGACTTCGGTCCTAGCGGGAACACTCATCATCATTTGATAGGGTAGACGCTTGTTTACGAAATTGTTTTTTGTTTAAGAACAACTTCGTAAGCAGGCGTTTTTTAGTATTTTTGACGGAAATATGCTATACTAGGAAAAAAGAAAATCAAAAACGTTCAGGTTTTCTAACAATCGTAGAAATGGGGTATAAGGATGAAGGCTATTATTACAGTGGTTGGCAAGGACAAGGCTGGTATTGTTGCAGGCGTGTCTACTAAGATTGCAGAGTTGGGTTTGAATATTGACGATATTTCTCAAACAGTACTGGATGAATATTTTACCATGATGGCGGTCGTTTCTAGTGACGAAAAACAAGATTTTACCTCTCTCAGAAATGAGTTTGAAACTTTCGGTCAGACCTTGAATGTCAAAATCAATATTCAAAGTGCAGCGATTTTTGATGCTATGTACAATATCTAGGAGGTAGCTATGGATATTAGACAAGTTACGGAAACCATTGCCATGATCGAAGAGCAGAATTTCGATATTAGAACTATCACCATGGGCATTTCCCTTTTGGACTGTATTGATCCAAATATCAATCGTGCTGCTGAAAAGATTTACCAAAAAATCACTACTAAAGCGGCAAATCTAGTGGCTGTGGGAGATGAGATTGCTGCAGAACTTGGGATTCCTATTGTTAATAAACGAGTATCGGTGACTCCGATTTCCTTGATTGGAGCGGCGACTGATGAGACGGACTATGTTGTTTTAGCAAAAGCACTTGACAGGGCTGCTAAGGAGATTGGTGTTGACTTTATCGGTGGATTCTCAGCTTTGGTACAAAAAGGCTACCAAAAAGGAGATGAGATACTCATCAATTCTATCCCACGCGCTCTAGCTGAGACAGACAAGGTTTGTTCGTCTGTTAATATTGGCTCGACCAAGTCAGGTATCAACATGACTGCGGTCGCAGATATGGGACGTATCATCAAGGAAACAGCTGCGCTGTCAGATATGGGAGCTGCCAAATTGGTTGTATTTGCTAATGCTATTGAGGACAATCCTTTTATGGCGGGGGCCTTCCATGGTGTCGGGGAAGCAGATGTCATCATCAATGTTGGAGTTTCAGGTCCTGGTGTGGTCAAGCGTGCCTTAGAAAAAGTTCGTGGACAGAGCTTTGATGTAGTAGCCGAGACGGTTAAGAAAACGGCCTTTAAGATTACTCGTATCGGTCAATTAGTTGGTCAGATGGCTAGCGAGAGACTGGGTGTTGACTTTGGAATTGTCGACCTAAGCTTGGCGCCGACTCCTGCAGTTGGTGATTCTGTGGCACGTGTCCTTGAGGAAATGGGTCTAGAAACAGTTGGTACGCATGGAACGACGGCTGCCCTCGCTCTTTTGAATGACCAAGTTAAGAAGGGTGGTGTTATGGCTTGTAATCAGGTCGGTGGCTTGTCAGGTGCTTTTATTCCCGTTTCTGAAGATGAGGGTATGATTGCTGCGGTACAAAATGGCTCTCTGAATTTAGAAAAACTGGAAGCCATGACAGCTATCTGTTCTGTTGGACTGGATATGATTGCTATTCCAGAAGATACGCCTGCTGAGACCATTGCGGCTATGATTGCGGATGAAGCGGCAATCGGTGTTATTAACATGAAAACAACGGCCGTCCGTATCATTCCAAAGGGCAAAGAAGGCGATATGATTGAGTTTGGTGGCTTGCTAGGAACAGCTCCAGTTATGAAAGTCAACGGGGCTTCATCTGTCGATTTCATCTCTCGTGGAGGTCAAATTCCTGCTCCTATCCATAGTTTTAAAAATTAATAAAAAAGAGAGAGGATTTAAGTTGGGTTTAAGGATGACTGTGTATACTATAATCATTAAATAAAGATCTCCTAACTTTATTTAATTAGAATCCTAAACTTTTTCATAATAATCTCCTAGGAAAGCTACCGTTAGGGTAGCTTTTCTTGTGGGAAAATTACGAGAGCGGACTTTACTGTTGAAAGCCGAATATTTCTTTGTTCCATGATATAATAGAAGAAAATGGAGGATAGAAAATGTCTAAAGTAAGATTGTACTTGATCCGTCATGGTAAAACGATGTTTAACACGATTGGACGTGCTCAAGGATGGAGTGATACGCCTCTAACCGCAGAAGGTGAGTTGGGAATCCATGAACTGGGAATTGGCTTGAGAGAGTCTGGTTTGCAGTTTGACCGCGCTTATTCCAGTGATTCAGGGCGCACCATTCAGACCATGGGAATCATTCTTGAAGAACTTGGCTTGCAGGGGAAAATCCCTTACCGCATGGACAAGCGAATCCGTGAGTGGTGTTTTGGTAGTTTTGATGGGGCCTATGATGGGGACCTCTTTATGGGGTTGATTCCGAGAATTTTCAATGTAGACCATGTTCATCAGTTGTCCTATGCAGAGCTAGCAGAAGGTCTAGTTGAGGTTGATACTGCAGGCTGGGCAGAAGGTTGGGAAAAACTCAGTGGTCGAATCAAGGAAGGTTTTGAAACGATTGCCAAAGAAATGGAAGAACAAGGTGGGGGCAATGCTCTCGTTGTGAGCCATGGAATGACGATTGGTACCATTGTATATCTGATCAATGGCATGCATCCGCATGGCCTCGATAATGGTAGCGTGACCATTCTTGAATATGAGAACGGCCAGTTTACGGTCCAAGTTGTCGGCGATCGTAGTTATCGGGAGCTGGGACGTGAGAAGATGGAAGAAAATAAGCATTGATAAAGATAGCTTCGCGTAGAAAGTATGACATATAGCAGTCGAAATATAATCTGAGTTCGCAGGTCTTATAACCACTAAAAGACAGTTTGAAATAGCTGTCTTTTTAATGTTTAACTATTTTAGTCTTTTATAAAATTATTTTGCTGAAAATTTTATAAAAGATAAGTACTTTCCCTCTTGACATTATAAATAATTTATGGCAAAATGAATCCAAAGGATAACTTTGGATCTGTTTTTACTTTTGTGTACATAGATCCAGATTAGAAAAAAGAGGAAACGCACTACAAAAAGATTGTCACTGAGATTTAGATGAAGCTATATATTAAAATTTCATTTCTCATGGCAGCACCCGCTATTTGACGTAGCTCGGGTTGTATACTATGATGATATTTTTGTTTTGATATATGCACATCTGCTCCAGTATGACTTCAATGTAGGGTGTTTTCTCTTTATTTTATATCCTCCTAAGTAGCTAGATCACTTTCTTCACCTCTTTTTAAAACAAAGGAGGTAGGTACAATGTATCTTACACAAAGTGACCCTGTGTCACATGAAGATGTGCTAATGAATACTAAAAAAGATTTATTAGCTTTGTTTATTGCTTCGCAAAAATCCCAAGAGGATTTGAATTATCAGTTTGCTATCAGGATTCCTTCAATTCTTGAATCTGTTTATATGATTTTGCGAAAGAAGTGGGTTCCTTCGGAAAAAATACTGGATACAACTAGTACGAAGAAACAAAAAGCTATACGACGAGCGTTATTCTTGTCAATTAGTATTATTCTGATTTTAATACTTCGTCCTCCAAACAAGTATTTGCTTTTAATTAGTCTATTCGAGAAAGCTTGTCCAGTTTTGAGAGTTCTGTTTGAGTGGATAGTGAATCGGTTGGGTAGGTTGCTATCAAGTATTAAAACTAAAAAACGGCTACGCAAGAATAAGCGTAACCGAAAATAATAAAATTCTCCTAGTGGAGAGGTGACCTCTTCCATAAGCTATGGCCGTAGCTTATGGAGTTACTTAGGTAAAGAACTGCTTCCGTTTTCGGAAGTGGTTTTTTATGTTGGAGTTACTATTTATTACATTCTCAGAAAATTCGAAATTTTCGAAAATGTACAAAAATTCATTCACCATACGAAAACGATGAAATCTTTTTATTTTTGGGGTAAGTAAATCACCAAAAAATTAATAATAACTTTCCGAATTATACCAAAAATTGTCTAACTTGTCAATATAAAATTAGACGTTCTTGAAAGATAAAATATCTTTCAAGCCTATTATATCACATATTCAAATAGATAAGCAATCTTTTATATAAATAATTTAGTTAATTTTAAAAAATATTTATATTTTTTGTAATATAATTTATGATATCGAAACATTTTTGTCACAAAAATAGTGTATACGGAGTGTCCTTTTTTAAAATCATTCACACCCAATATTTCTATATTAATAGGTAATCCTTTAACCTTATTTTTAAACTCCTCCCCCAATTCCCTAAAAAACTCAACATCAGTTTCAATCTCCAAAATCTTAATTAAGGCTTTGGGAGTATCTGTTAGGTGGAAGGCGTTGTATTCGAATGTTGTTCTTTCGTCAGATTCAGTGATGAAGATTAAGACGAGGTTATCGTTCTGGAAGCCAGATAGTTCTCCTTTTTCCACAATTATCTCATGTCTGCCACCACCAGAAATTAAACCATATTCAATCAGGCGTGAAACTTCGTTGCCTTTAACGCCATATTTAGTGAACAAATCTAAAAAATCAGCGTGTGAGATTAAGTAGTGGTCTAAAACAGTTTCGCCTGAAAACTCATCAAAAGAATTATCATAAAAAGTAAAAGGAGCTATTTTTCTGAACAGTTGGAGTTCTTCTTCTGAAAAACGATTTAAGTCTTGAGTAATCCGCTTTGAATAACCGTTAGCTCGTGATACAAGCTCTTCTAATGGTTTTGAAATAACTTCTGTTTCTTGGCTAAAGTCTGGCTCAATATACTGTTGCTGTTTGTTGTGCTGGCAAGCTAAAGCATAGAATAGACACTCAGCTAGAAAAAGATAAGGTCGGTCTTGGTGGTTAAGTTTGTAAGGCTGCTTTAAACCTAATAAAACGGGCTTTGGCAGCTTTTGCGATTCTTCTATTAGTTCAAAAAAATCTTCTAACGTGTCAGCCAACAAGAACTTATTTTCTTTATAGTTGGTGTCGCTTAATCGCTTCTCAGCTTGAAAGATATAGCTGGAAAAGTCTTTTTCTGTTATCTCATCTTTGGACGATCCCGTAAAAGGTTCGTCCTTTATTTTGTCCTGTAAATAGTTTATTGAAGCTTGTGTCCGCTAGATAAGCCAAAGAGTCTTCGTGTAAGACGAGCGATAAGCCCACGCTAACTTTCTTTCTATCAGACCAAGCCTTTCTTGATAATGGAGGGGAAAGATTATTTCTCGACTTTCAAATTCCCTCAAAAATGGTATAATAGTAACATCACAAAATTGGAGAGAGACCATGAGTTTTTACAATCATAAAGAAATTGAGCCTAAGTGGCAGGGCTACTGGGCTCAACATCATACATTTAAGACAGGAACAGATGCATCAAAACCGAAGTTTTATGCTCTCGATATGTTCCCATATCCGTCTGGAGCGGGTCTGCACGTAGGACACCCAGAAGGCTACACTGCAACCGATATTCTCAGCCGCTACAAACGTGCGCAAGGCTACAATGTCCTTCACCCAATGGGCTGGGATGCTTTTGGTTTGCCAGCTGAGCAGTACGCTATGGATACGGGGAATGACCCGGCAGAGTTTACAGCGGAAAACATTGCCAACTTCAAACGTCAAATCAATGCGCTTGGATTCTCTTACGATTGGGATCGTGAAGTCAACACAACAGATCCAAACTACTACAAGTGGACTCAGTGGATCTTCACCAAGCTCTACGAAAAAGGATTGGCCTATGAAGCCGAAGTACCAGTAAACTGGGTGGAAGAATTGGGAACTGCCATTGCCAACGAAGAAGTCCTTCCTGACGGAACTTCTGAGCGTGGAGGCTACCCCGTTGTCCGCAAACCAATGCGCCAATGGATGCTCAAAATCACTGCCTATGCGGAGCGCTTGCTCAATGACTTGGATGAACTTGATTGGCCAGAGTCTATCAAGGACATGCAACGCAACTGGATTGGCAAATCAACTGGTGCTAATGTCACCTTCAAAGTGAAAGGGACTGACAAGGAATTCACCGTCTTTACCACTCGCCCTGACACCCTTTTTGGTGCAACCTTCACTGTTTTGGCTCCTGAGCATGACTTGGTTGATGCTATCACAAGTCCAGAGCAAGCTGAGGCAGTAGCTGACTACAAACACCAAGCTAGTCTCAAGTCTGACTTGGCTCGTACCGACCTTGCTAAGAAAAAAACAGGGGTTTGGACGGGCGCTTATGCCATCAACCCTGTCAATGGCAAAGAAATTCCAATCTGGATTGCGGACTATGTTCTTGCTAGCTATGGTACAGGTGCGGTAATGGCTGTTCCTGCCCATGACCAACGTGACTGGGAATTTGCCAAACAATTTGACCTTCCAATCGTAGAAGTACTTGAAGGTGGTAATGTAGCAGAAGCTGCCTACACAGAAGACGGTCTTCATGTCAATTCAGACTTCCTAGATGGATTGAATAAAGAAGACGCTATTGCTAAGATTGTGGCTTGGTTGGAAGAAAAAGGCTGCGGTCAAGAAAAAGTCACCTACCGTCTCCGCGACTGGCTCTTTAGCCGTCAACGTTACTGGGGTGAGCCAATTCCAATCATTCATTGGGAAGATGGGACTTCAACAGCTATTCCTGAAAGTGAATTGCCACTTGTCTTGCCAGTCACCAAGGACATCCGCCCTTCAGGTACAGGGGAGAGTCCATTGGCTAACTTGACAGACTGGCTTGAAGTGACTCGTGAGGATGGCGTCAAAGGTCGTCGTGAAACAAACACTATGCCACAATGGGCTGGTTCAAGCTGGTACTACCTCCGTTATATTGACCCACACAATACTGAGAAATTGGCTGATGAGGACATCCTCAAACAATGGTTGCCTGTAGATATTTATGTTGGTGGTGCAGAGCATGCCGTTCTTCACTTGCTTTACGCTCGTTTCTGGCATAAATTCCTCTATGACCTCGGTGTTGTTCCGACTAAGGAACCATTCCAAAAACTCTTTAACCAAGGGATGATTTTGGGAACAAGCTACCGTGACCACCGTGGAGCTCTTGTAGCGACTGATAAGGTTGAAAAACGTGACGGTTCTTTCTTCCATGTGGAAACAGGAGAAGAACTGGAGCAAGCACCAGCCAAGATGTCTAAATCCCTCAAGAACGTTGTTAACCCAGACGATGTGGTGGAACAATATGGTGCCGATACCCTTCGCGTCTATGAAATGTTCATGGGACCACTTGACGCTTCAATCGCTTGGTCTGAGGAAGGTCTGGAAGGAAGTCGTAAATTCCTTGACCGTGTTTACCGTTTGATTACAAGTAAAGAAATCGTTGCGGAAAACAATGGCGCTCTTGACAAGGTTTATAACGAAACCGTTAAATCTGTTACTGAGCAAATCGAATCCATGAAATTCAACACAGCCATTGCCCAACTTATGGTCTTTGTCAACGCTGCTAATAAGGAAGACAAACTCTATGTGGACTACGCCAAAGGCTTTATCCAATTGATTGCCCCATTTGCACCTCACTTGGCAGAAGAACTCTGGCAAACAGTTGCAGCAACAGGTGAGTCCATCTCTTACGTGGCTTGGCCAACTTGGGACGAAAGTAAATTGGTTGAAGATGAAATCGAAATCGTCGTCCAAATCAAAGGTAAAGTTCGTGCCAAACTCATGGTTACGAAAGACCTATCACGCGAAGAATTGCAAGAAATTGCTCTGGCTGATGAAAAAGTCAAAGCGGAGATTGACGGTAAGGAAATCGTGAAGGTGATTGCGGTACCTAACAAGTTGGTAAATATCGTTGTGAAATAAGATAGGAATCCTTCAGAGTAGAATCTGGAGGATTTTTAAATTGGATTATGCTATAATAGTCCCAACTAAGATAAAAACACAGTTCTGGTTGGTAGTCCAGACGTAGGCAAGCCTATCAGTAACCTTCCTCCTTGGTTGTCCATTCTTAGGGATAGATTTAAGGAGGTGCTGTCGTGGAAATCGTTTCAATTGGCTTGACAGTTTATTTTGAAGATGGATTTTGGCATGGATTGTTTGAACAAGAGTATGAGGGAACTTATCAAGTTTGTCGAGTGACATTTGGTCAGGAACCAAAAGAGGATGAAATTTTGAAACTTTTACAGACTCAGTTTGTTCGGTTATCTTTTAGTCCAGAGGCAACAGTCAAACATCATGTGAAGATTAAGAATCCGAAGCGTTTGCAGCGAGCTGTAAAGAAACAGGTGAAGCAGAAAGTTTCTTCTAAGTCACAAGAGCTTTTGCAGTTGCAGCACGAAGAACGAAAAAAGCATTCAAAACAACAGTCCAGTCTCCAAAAGCAATTGCTCAAACAAGAGAAATTTGAACGCAAACAGCAAAAACGTAGAGAGAAACACAAGGGGCACTAGTGATTCTCTTTCATAAAATAGAACAGCTCTTCTTGGATAACAAGAGCTGTTTTTGCTTGTATTGAAGATTTCTTTCCTAATAGATAGACTTATCGTTAATGGCAGTTTCAAATTCAGGACCATACTTGCTTGCTTCAAATTCAATCCTGCCCCATTCAGCATTTTCATTTCACTAGAAGGGAGTGTGTGCCATGATTTCTGATTCATTTTTTATTGTTTGGTTTAGCGAGAACAATACTATTGACTCTTGGATTTTTCTACCGGATGTTATAAAACTCTTCTTTTATAGCGCATGTTTAAAAATATAATGTGTGGTTGTAAGTGTTTTTCAACATCCTCTAGTGATTCGATAGGAGAAAAACGGTTGCAGCCTGCTCTACTTTAATTTAACCCCCATTATTTTACCACTTGGCCTTTCATTTTAACTGCTTATCTCAAAAGTCGATTTTTCTTTCATTCTTTTTGTTAAACTAGTGTGGTTAAGAGGAGGAAAAAATATGATTTTACAAGCGAAACATTTGACTAAACGGTACGGCAATCATATGGCTGTCGATGATATTCAGTTAGAGTTTGAAAAAGGAAGTTTCAATGCTATTTTGGGACCCAATGGTGCAGGGAAATCAACCACTATTTCCATGTTAATCGGTTTGAAAAAGCCGACACAAGGTCAGATTCGATATGCGCCAAATACGAAAATCGGAGTGGTTTTTCAAGCTAGTGTACTGGATGAGATGTTGACGGTTAGGGAAAATCTCACGATTCGTGCTCAACAGTATAAGGAGATTGCGGCAAGTCGTGTGGATGATTTGATTCATCAACTGGGTTTGACTGCATTCCAGAAACAACTATATGGGACTTTGTCAGGTGGGCAAAAACGTCGGGTTGATATTGCACGTGCTCTTCTTTCGCGACCAGATATTCTTTTCTTGGATGAACCAACCACAGGTCTTGATATTCAGACGCGCAAATCCATCTGGGATCTACTGTATCGACTACAAAAGGATGAAGGGATGACTATTATCTTAACGACTCATTATCTGGATGAAGCAGATGAAGCGGATCAGATCTATATCGTTGATCATGGGAAAGTGATTGCGCAAGGTTCTGCGACTGCTATTAAAAGTCAGTATGCATCTAATATCCTAAAAATTCGTTTTAAGGAAATGAAGGATTTAGAAAAGCTGCTACAGGCTGGAATGACAGTAGAGGAAGAAAATGAGTTGGAATATCTTTTTTATCCAAGGACGTCACAGGAAGCCATTGAATATTTGGCAAAAGTTCGAGAAGAAATTGATTCTTTTGAGTTTCGTCCGGGCACTATGGATGATGCCTTTATTGCACTTACAGGAAGAGAGGTTCGCTAATGCTAGCTTTATTGAAACGGAATTTTATTTTATATTTTCGTAATCGTTCGGGAGTATTTTTCTCATTATTGGGGGCATTGATTTCCTTCCTCCTTTATATCATTTTTTTGCAGAAGAACTTGACGGATGCTTGGTCTCAACTCCCTGATAATACGAACCTTTTAAATAACTGGCTGATGGGTGGGACCTTGGCTGTGACTGGGATTACAACCAGTTTTACGGCTCTTACACAAATGGTACAGGATCGTGAAAATCAAGTAGATCAAGATCTTTTCTTGACAGATTTAGGTAGCTGGGGCTTACAGGCGTCCTATCTAATCAGCAGTATTATCATTTCTTTTGTCATGCAGGTGTTTATGTTTGCTGTTATGAGCCTTTATTTTAAAGAAAGTCCAGTTATCAGCCATTTACCGGAAATCGCTTTGATTATGTTATTAAGCAGTCTGATTTCAAGTTTGGTAAATGTTCTCTTGATTTACCGTTTTCAATCTGTAGATAGCCTTGGCAAACTGGCAACGATAGTGGGAACTGCCTCTGGATTTTTAGTAGGAACTTATATCCCCATTGGAGTATTACCTGATTCTGCACAGCTTTTCATGAAATGTACCCCTGCAACTTATATTGCTTCTCTCTATCGACAAGTCTTGATGAAAGAGCGGTTAGAGACCGCATTTTCAGGAAATAACAGTCTGTTACAGGAATTTCAAGAAAAAATGGGAATCCAAATCAACTGGCAAGAACTATTGACAAAGGAAGAAACATACTTTATAGTGGTTATTATCAGTCTCGTCGCTATTCTTCTTTGGATGTTATTTGTTAAAGTGTTTAGCAAGAGAAAATAAAGATGTATTGGAGAGAAAATGAAGATTCGTTTTGAAATGAAGACAGAGTTTTCAGAAAAAGACCCACACATTTTAATTCAGGCAGCTCAGTTAACCGACCAAGCAAGAGAGGTCATGGAGTATTTAGAACAATTTTCAACGACTAATCAGGTGGTCATTCCTATTCGAACGGATGATCATCTGGTTATGGTGAAAATTGAGGATCTTATTCTAGCAGATATTGATAAGAGTTTGTTGACCATTTATACGGTAGATGGGATTTATAAAACTAAGGAAACATTGACAAACTTTCAGAATCGGGTTAACCGACGTAACTTTATACAGATATCACGTCATTCAATTATAAACATTGACCATCTAGAGTCATTATCGGATAGCTTTTCAGGGAACATGATGGCTAAGATGACTCGGGGTATCAAATCGAGTGTGAGTCGGAAATACGTTAAGTCCTTAATGGATTATCTAGGTTTATAGGAGAAAATCATGAAGCGATTGATTGCTTATTTTGTATCGGGAATGCGTACGGCCTCCTTTGTTTATTTGAGTTTGGTGTTATTGGCTCAGTTTTATTCAGGTATTACCTATCCCACACCAACGACAAAAAATATTCTAGCTTTGTTTTTGATGAGCGGAATTATGGGGGTATTGACCTTAATCCTTGAAAGGCTAGAGTTTCTTGCTTATAGTATGCGTGTAGGAGTTCATTTGTTAGCGACAGCTACTATCTTAGTATTAACCTACCTATTTTTTGGCTGGGGTTCAGCATTGTTGAGTCCCTTGCTTTGGTTCTTTTTCTTATTAATTTATGGACTGATATGGTTGTACCAGATCTGGCAAACTCACAAGCTCACCCAACGAATTAATCAGGCCTTAGAAGATAAAAGAAAGAAAACGAATCACTAATGTAGTGTTGAGGATGAGGTTTGAGGAGAGTGCTAGTTTCCATATAGAGCAAATTATGATATAGTATTTTCAGCGTAAAGCAAGGAGAAAAACGATGCCAGTAAATGAATATGGTCAGATAATTGGTGAGTCAATGGAAGGTTATACTCCAGGAGAATTGCCTTCCATTGATTTCTTAGAAGGGCGCTACGCTCGGATAGAGGCTCTTTCGGTGGAAAAGCATGCGGAGGATTTATTAGCTGTTTATGGTCCAGGTACTCCTCGGGAGATGTGGACCTACCTCTTTCAGGAACCAGTGGCAGATATGGAGGAACTGGTTAGCCTTTTAAATCAGATGTTGGCTCGTAAGGATCGCTTTTACTATGCGATTGTAGACAAGGCAACTGGTAAGGCCTTGGGAACTTTTTCTCTCATGCGCATTGACCAGAATAACCGAGTAATAGAAGTGGGTGCCGTCACTTTTTCTCCAGAGCTCAGGGGAACACGTATAGGGACAGAGGCTCAGTATCTCCTAGCGCGATATGTTTTTGAGGAGCTTAACTATCGTCGCTATGAGTGGAAATGCGACGCTCTAAATCTTCCATCAAGACGAGCTGCGGAACGTTTGGGCTTTGTCTATGAAGGAACCTTCCGTCAGGCAGTTGTTTATAAGGGGCGTACGAGGGATACGGATTGGCTCTCTATGATTGATAAGGACTGGCCTCAAGTCAAAGCTCGTTTGGAAGCATGGCTGGCTCCTAAAAATTTTGACAAGAATGGACGGCAGTACAAGAGTTTGAGAGAAATCTAAGAGGTGTTGACATGATTACCGTTAGAAAGCAAGAATTAGTAAATATAAATGATGTTTTGCATCTCTATCAGGCAGTCGGTTGGACAAATTATACCCATCAACCTCAGATGCTGGAGAAGGCCTTGTCTCACTCATTAGCGATTTATCTGGCACTTGATGGCAATGCCGTGGTGGGCTTGGTCCGTTTGGTCGGAGATGGTTTCTCATCGATTTTTGTCCAGGATTTGATCGTTTTGCCTAGCTATCAGCGCCAAGGGATTGGTAGCGACTTGATGAAAGAGGCTTTAGGTGACTTCAAAGATGCCTATCAAGTCCAACTAGTGACCGAACAGACAGAAAAAAACTTGGGATTCTATCGTTCTCTGGGATTTAAAACCTTATCTACTTATGATTGCACAGGAATGATTTGGGTCGATCGAAAAAAATAAAAATAATTATTTTTCTTAAGTAAAGTTTAAGTCTCCTCGTGTATCATATAGTTATTAAATAAAGACCTCCTAACTTTATTTAATGAAATCCTAAACTTTTCTTTTTCATCATAATCTCCTAAAGAAGTCACCCAATCAGGTGGCTTTTTTGTGACTTGAGAAAGGAAATTTCATTTGGAAAAAATTTTTCTAAAAAAATGATAAATCAGAAAAAAGTTAAGGTAATTTTAAGTCTCCTCGTGTATCATATAGTCATTAGATAAAGACCTCCTAACTTTATTTAATGAAATCCTAATCCTTTCTTTTTCATAATAATCTCCCTAAAGAGGCCACCCAATCAGGTGGCTTTTTTGTTTGTGGTTTGGATTTTTGATATAATAGAGGTATGAGTAGAATTTTAGATAATGAGATAATAGGGGACGAGGAGTTAGTAGAACGTACGCTCCGTCCTCAATACTTACGTGAATATATCGGGCAGGATAAGGTCAAGGACCAGCTGCAAATCTTTATCGAAGCTGCCAAAATGCGGGATGAAGCGCTGGACCATGTGCTCTTATTTGGGCCTCCAGGTTTGGGGAAAACGACCATGGCCTTTGTCATTGCTAACGAATTAGGTGTCAATCTCAAGCAAACGTCTGGTCCTGTCATTGAAAAAGCGGGTGATCTGGTAGCGATTTTGAATGATTTGGAGCCTGGGGACGTCCTCTTTATTGACGAGATTCATCGCTTGCCCATGTCAGTAGAAGAGGTGCTTTATAGTGCCATGGAGGACTTCTACATTGACATTATGATTGGGGCTGGAGAAGGCAGTCGCAGTGTCCATTTGGACTTGCCGCCATTCACCTTAATCGGAGCGACGACCCGTGCGGGTATGCTTTCAAACCCTCTACGAGCACGTTTTGGGATTACGGGTCATATGGAATACTATGCCCACGCTGACTTGACGGAAATTGTTGAACGAACGGCAGATATTTTTGAGATGGAAATCACTCATGAGGCAGCTGCTGAGCTGGCCTTACGCAGTCGTGGAACTCCTCGTATCGCAAATCGTCTCCTCAAGCGCGTGCGCGACTTTGCCCAGATTATGGGAAATGGGGTTATCGATGATGTTATTACTGATAAGGCCTTGACGATGCTGGACGTAGACCATGAAGGATTGGACTATGTGGACCAAAAAATCCTTCGTACCATGATTGAGATGTACGGTGGTGGTCCTGTCGGTTTAGGAACTCTTTCTGTTAATATTGCCGAGGAGCGTGAGACGGTCGAAGATATGTACGAACCTTACCTGATCCAAAAAGGATTTATCATGCGGACACGGTCTGGACGGGTTGCAACAGCTAAAGCATATGAGCATTTAGGTTATGAATACAGTGAAAAATGAGCACGAAATTCTAGAGGCTTTCAGAGAAAATCCAGATATGATGACTATTCTGACCATCATCCGTGACCTTGATCTGAAAGACTCGTGGTTGGCAGCAGGTTCTGTCAGGAATTTCATCTGGAACCTCTTGTCAGACAAATCGCCTTTTGATAGTGAGACGGATGTGGATGTGATTTTCTTTGATCCAGATGTTTCTTATGAGGAAACAGTATCCCTAGAGAGCAAGTTGAGAGAGGATTTTCCGCAGTATCAGTGGGAGTTGAAAAATCAGGTCTATATGCATCTGCACAGTCCCCACACTGTTCCCTATATCAGCTCCTGTGATGCGATGGCTAAGTATCCCGAGCGTTGTACAGCGATAGGGCTTCGCTTGCATGCCGACGCAACTTTGGAGTTCTTTGCGCCTTATGGTATAGAGGATATTTTGAAGTTTCAGGTTTCCCCAACTCCTCATTTTTTAGAGAATGAGGACCGAATGAAGCTCTATCAAGAACGCTTGTCCAAGAAAAATTGGCAAGAAAAATGGGAAAATCTCACTTTCTCAAATCTTTGAAAAGAAGTTAGTGACTTGATCGCATAAGAATTCTATATGTGAGCTTGTAGTCATCACAAGATAAACATAGAAATCTAAAGATGCAAAAAATTATATAGTCAACAGGAACAACTCATTCAATCTATCATAGCTAACAAAGATACCGAATTTGTGTGATTAAGTGAGAAAAACGTCTATTAAGGCTATCCTTATTGTTCTTGGAAGATAAGACTCCTGAAAAATTATCCCAAGTAACTAACTTGAGCTTGAAAATTAGCATGTAAACGCTTTTGAAAAGTCGTAAATTATGATACAATGTTTAGAGAAATTACTGAGACGAGGATTTAGAAAACAATGAAAGTACATTTCACAAATTTATTTGGGCAAGCATCAACGAGTGTTGCCTTGATGGCGCAGAACAATGTCATGAAAATTGTTCGAGACTTTGGAGTTAACGAACTGGGGATATATTTTTATGATGCAAGCCATGAACCGTGGGAAGAACTGAACTCGCGAATGGATGGAATTGTCGCGGGGGTATCTTATGGAGATGTCGTTTTTTTCCAATCTCCTTCATGGAATAGTGTTGAATGGGACAATCACTTGGTAGAAAAGTTAAAGCTTTCTCATGTAAAAATGGTGATGTTTATCCATGATGTTCAGCCACTAATGTTTGAGAGCAATTATTATCTTATGAAGGCCCACATTGACATGTATAATAAATGTGATGTGGTGGTAGTACCATCCGAACAAATGTACCAGAAACTCGTTTCAGAAGGATTAACCGTCAAGAACTACGTTGTTCAAACACTCTGGGATCTTCCCCATGGTTTGGAACTCTATACTCCAAAATTTGAGAAAAAATTAATCTTCTCAGGGGATCCATCTCGTTTTCCACATATTGTTGACTGGAAACACAGTACCCCCCTTCATGTTTATGCTACGAGAGCAGAGGGAGTAGATTATTCCAAAGTCCATCTTGAAGGTTGGCGAACTCAGCAGGAATTATTGTTGGAGTTGTCTAAAGGAGGAGGTTTTGGCCTAGTATGGGGAAATTCCGAAAATCCTGCGGAAGAGCGTGACTACTACAAAGAAAATGTTTCTTATAAGTTGACAACTTATCTGGCCGCGGGTATTCCTGTGGTTGTGCCAGACTATCTTTCTAATGTGGACTATATCCGTGAGAAAGGATTGGGTTTTGTCGTCTCCAGTTTGGAAGAAGCTAGCCGCGTGGTTCAGGAATGTACGGCAGAAGAGTATGATCAAATGGTCACAAGAGCAAAATATACAGCTTACTTAATTAAAAATGGTTATTTCACAAAGAAATTGTTTATTGATTCTATGATGCTCTTAGATTAGTCAAAAGTCAGTCATCGGTTTACCACATTCAGATTTGGAAAGGCAAAATTTCAAGTCGAAGTTAGCCATTTGGGATAATTAGTTTTTTGTCGACTGTGTAGTGGGATGATGAAAAACCACATCTTGGAGGGAACCAATTTGGTTCTCTCCTTTTTGCTAGACGCTTGAAGCTGATTTCCTCTATTTATAAATTTAGACGTAACAAAACACCCCAAAACTATCTAACTTTTTTTGGGGGAAAAGTCATATATGGAGGAGGATGAGGATTACAAAATCATCGCCAAGGTCCCAATCGTAATCAGTATACAGCCAATGATTGTTTTAAACGTCAGGACATCCTGTAGAAAGAAAAAGGCTAAAACGAGTGTAATGACGAGACTAAACTTATCGACAGCAGATACCTCAGTCGCATTGCCCATCTGCAAGGCCTTGTAGTAGCAGAGCCAGGAGGCACCCGTTGCCAAACCAGACAGGATGAGAAAGAGCCAACTTTTTCTACTGATGTTGACAATCTCAGTCTGACTATTGGTCAAGAAAACCATAGCCCAAGCCATTAGGATGACGACGACCGTACGAATGGCTGTTGCTAGATTGGACGGAACTCCCTCAATCCCAATCTTGGCTAAAATAGAAGTTAAGGCTGCAAAGACAGCAGATAAAAGTGCGAAGAAAAACCACATGGTAACTACCTCCTCTCTCTATTATAAGTAATCGAATCCTACTTGTCAGTTCTCAAGTGAAATCTTGCTCTGATGGCATTTTAAAAAGCTATACCAATTTTTATACTTGACAAGCGAGAAAAACAAGTATATACTGTCTTTGCTGGTTCTGTAAAAGGAAAATCAGACTATACCAATTTAAGGGGAAAGCACAGCTGGTCTGTGTCGTATATACTATGTGTGGAATTGTTGGTGTTGTTGGAAACACAAATGCAACTGATATTTTGATTCAAGGGCTTGAAAAGCTTGAATACCGTGGCTATGATTCTGCGGGAATTTTTGTCCTAGGTGGTGCTGAAAATCATCTAGTCAAGGCTGTTGGCCGTATCGCTGAATTGTCTGCTAAAACTACTGGTGTTGAGGGAACAACTGGTATCGGACATACGCGTTGGGCGACTCACGGGAAACCAACTGAAGATAATGCTCACCCACACCGCTCTGAGACAGGACGCTTTGTCTTGGTGCACAATGGGGTGATTGAAAACTACCTTGAGATCAAGGAAGAATACCTTGCAGATCACCACTTCAAGGGGCAAACAGATACGGAAATCGCAGTGCACTTGATTGGAAAATTTGCAGAAGAAAAAGGTCTTTCAGTTCTTGAAGCTTTCAAAAAAGCCCTTCACATCATCCGTGGTTCTTATGCCTTTGCCTTGATTGACTCTGAAAAACCAGATGTCATCTATGTGGCGAAAAATAAATCACCACTTTTGATTGGTCTTGGAGAAGGCTATAATATGGTCTGCTCAGATGCTATGGCTATGATTCGTGAGACTAACCAATACATGGAAATTCATGACCAAGAGTTGGTAATCGTCAAGGCTGATAGTGTCGAAGTTCAAGACTATGATGGCAACAGCCGTGAGCGTGCTAGCTACACTGCCGAACTCGACTTGTCAGATATCGGGAAGGGGACTTACCCTTACTACATGCTCAAGGAAATCGATGAGCAACCAACTGTGATGCGTAAACTCATCCAAGCCTATACAGATGAGGCTGGTCAAGTAGTAGTAGACCCAGCTATCATTAAGGCTGTTCAAGATGCGGACCGCATCTACATCCTTGCAGCTGGAACATCTTACCATGCAGGATTTGCTTCTAAGAAGATGCTGGAAGAATTGACAGATACACCAGTAGAACTTGGAATTTCATCTGAGTGGGGCTATGGTATGCCACTTCTCAGCAAGAAACCACTCTTTATCTTTATCAGCCAGTCTGGTGAAACAGCTGACAGCCGTCAAGTTTTGGTCAAGGCCAATGAATTAGGCATCCCAAGCTTGACAGTGACAAACGTGCCAGGTTCAACCCTTTCACGCGAAGCCAACCATACCATGCTCCTTCACGCGGGTCCTGAAATCGCCGTAGCATCAACTAAGGCTTATACAGCGCAAATTGCAGCCCTTGCCTTCCTTGCAAAAGCAGTCGGTGAAGCAAATGGCAATGCTAAAGCACAAGCCTTTGATCTGATTCGTGAGCTGTCTATCGTGGCTCAGTCTATCGAATCAACCCTTTCTGAGAAGGAAACGATTGATGCCAAGGTTCGAGAGCTTCTTGAAACAACTCGCAACGCCTTTTACATCGGACGTGGTCAAGACTACTATGTAGCCATGGAAGCCAGTCTCAAACTCAAAGAGATTTCTTATATCCAGTGTGAAGGTTTTGCGGCAGGAGAACTCAAGCACGGAACTATTGCCTTGATTGAAGAGGGGACACCTGTTTTGGCCCTCTTGTCAGATCCAGTCCTTGCTAACCACACTCGTGGAAATATCCAAGAGGTTGCAGCACGTGGTGCTAAGGTTCTTACCATCGCAGAAGAAAATGTTGCCAAAGATACAGACGATATCGTCCTAACGACCGTACACCCTTACCTCTCACCAATCTCAATGGTCGTACCAACGCAATTAGTCGCTTACTTTGCAACACTCCACCGTGGCCTTGATGTGGACAAACCGCGTAATCTTGCTAAGTCAGTAACAGTAGAATAAACCAAGAAAGTCTAGTTGATCTAGGCTTTTTCTAATGAGCAAATTTATTGAAAATAAAACTAATTAGTGATAAAATACCCTAAAACTAAAAGAGATAGCGAGGAAACAGGATGGTAGAATTAGGAATTTCAACATTTGGTGAAACAACAGCTCTAGAAGCGACTGGGCAGATTTACAGTCATGATGAACGCATTCGTCAGTTGGTGGCAGAAATTGAGCTGGCTGATAAGGTTGGTTTGGATGTGTACGGGATTGGGGAGCATCATCGGGAGGACTTTGCGGTATCGGCGCCAGAGATTGTTCTTGCAGCTGGTGCAGTCAATACCAAGAAAATTCGTTTGACCAGTGCAGTCAGCATACTCTCGAGTATGGATCCGATTCGCTTGTTCCAACAATATGCCACCATTGATGCCTTGTCAAATGGACGTGCAGAGATTATGGCTGGGCGTGGTTCATTCACCGAGTCCTTCCCTCTGTTTGGCTATGACTTGAAAGACTACGAAGCTCTCTTTGATGAAAAGTTAGATCTGCTTCAGCTGGCAAATGAAAGCACCAAAGTGAACTGGCAGGGACAATTGACCCAAAGCATTGCTGGAAAAGAAGTTTATCCCCGTCCAGTTCAGGACAAATTGCCATTGTGGGTGGCGACAGGTGGTTATGTAGAGTCAACAGTGAAGATAGCTCAGGCGGGGCTACCGATTGTATATGCCATTATCGGTGGCAATCCGCGTTATTTCAAGAAATTGATTCAAGCTTATCGTGAGATTGGTAGGGAGGCCGGTCATGCTGAAAAAAATCTGAAAGTGGGCGCTCATTCTTGGGGCTGGATTGCTGAAGATGGCGAGCGGGCTGTAAAAGATTATTTCCATCCGACCAAGCAAGTGGTGGATGCAATTTCCAAGGACCGTCCACACTGGCAGGAGTTGACCTATGAGCAATATTTGGAGCAAGTTGGGCCAAATGGTGCTATGTTTGTGGGAAATCCAGACCAGGTCGCAGAAAAATTGATTCGCATGATTGAGGATTTAGACTTGGACCGCTTTATGCTCCATCTACCGCTTGGTTCCATGCCACATGACCAGGTTCTGAGAGCTATTGAACTCTTTGGCACACAAGTGGCACCCAAAATACGTGCTTACTTTTCCATGAAAGAGGGGGTATAAAAAAATCCAATCGGCTTGATAGAAAATCTATATCAGCTTCTTTTTGAAAAATAGATGAAAATAAAGTGAATCTTTGAAAGGCTAGTAACTTCAAGCTTTTCAGGGATTTTTTTCGTTAGAGATATAAAAATTCCCAATCAAGTCAATAGTCAATATATATTGGGAAAAGGGGAAAAGGAGTGGTAAGATGGTTTCAATCCAAATGGAAGGAGAAAGGTATGGCAAGTAAAAGAGATTTAGTCTTTAGAGCGATTCGAGGCGATGAAGTGGAAAGAGTTCCTGTGGGATTTTGGTTTCATTTTGTAACACTCGAAGAAAAGGGGCAGGGATTAAATAATCCACGTATCTTTCAAAAGAGTGTTGACGGGCATCGCAACTATGTGGAAAGGATTTGTCCTGATTTTGTCAAAATCATGAGCGACGGTTTTTTCCTTTATCCAAGTAATATCTATAGTCCTAAGATTGCAAGCATTCAGGAGCTGACTTCTATTGAGTCGATTGGTGAGGAACACCCATGGATTCAGCAACAGGTGGAAGTGGTACAAGCGATTCGAGAGACCTTTACCGAAGAGATTGCTTCTTTCTACAATATCTTTTCGCCGATCTCCTACCTCAAGCGCTGGTTCCGTACAGAAACTTCTCGAGGTGATAAGGAAGTAGCTGATTTATTGCTTGAAAATCCTGAGCAATTCAGAGCTATTCTAGATGTGATTGCAGGAGATATTGCTATCCTAACTCAGAAAATCATCCAGCAAGGCGGTGTCGACGGGATTTACCTCAGCACTCAGGAAATTCAAGATGAGCGCATCGCACCAGCACTCTACCAAACCTATATCGAACCGAGCAATATAGCGATTTTGGAGGCAGCCAATCAGGTTGGTGGGACCAATATCCTCCATATCTGTGGTTTTGAAGGTGCGAGCAATGATGTGACGATATTTAAGGACTATCCAGCTCAAGTGGTCAACTGGGCGACCCACCATGAGGATGTTAGTTTGACACAGGGTCAAGAGTTATTCCGAGATAAGGCCGTTTTAGGTGGATTCGAAAATGGCAAGAAAAGCTTGCTTTATCAAGGTTCCAAAGCGGAATTGCAAGATGAAACAAGACGGTTGCTGGCTGAAGCTGGTAGTAAAGGCGTTCTTCTGGGAGCTGACTGTACTGTTCCAGATGACTTTGACTTAGAGAGGTTGGACTGGATTCGGCAGGCGGCTGTTCTCTAAAAGGAGGAGCTATGAAAAGTAAAAGATGGGGCATCTTCATTGCAGTTGTCGGTTTGCTGGCCTTGGTTGCCATAAGCGTCGTAAAAAATGGGCACTGCAAAAATGGAGAGAGATGTCGTGGAGTTCAGGATTTTTCCAAGTCCAGTCTTCCCTTTCTACGCTCGAATGATATCGCAAGCAGTTTATTAGTTGAAAAAGTAAGAAATGGAGAATAAGAATGTCAGAAAAAAAAGAATGGGTTTTAAAAGCATTTAAAGGTGAAAAGGTTGATCGTGTGCCAGTTGGTTTTTGGCACCATTTCACATCCGAAGACGAATGGCTACATGGATTCTCAAATCCAGTCATTATCGAGAAGAATATCGAGGGACATAAGCGCTTTATCCGAGAAGTTCAGCCAGACTTTATCAAACTCATGAGTGATGGCTACTTTGCTTATCCAAATCCAGCGATTGCCAAAGGCAAATCACTTCAAGAATTGGCGACCATTCAAACACTCGGACCAGATCATGCTTGGATAAAAGAGCAGGTGAACTTGGTTAAGAAAATCAAGCAAGAGTTTACAGAAGATATCGTTGCGATTTACAATATTTTTGCTCCTGTGACCTATCTCAAGTGGTTGCTTGGGGAAGTGTCTGGCGGGGATGACCTCATTGCGGACTTTCTGGTGGAAGATCCTGAAGCCCTTAAAAAGGTGTTGGATGTGATTGCAGAAGATATTGCGAGTCTCAGTCGAGCTGTCATCGAAGAGGCTGGTGCTGATGGAATCTATCTCAGCGTGCAGAGTATCCAAGATCAACGAGTGTCGGCAGCAGATTATCAAGCCGTCATTGCACCTAGCGAGATAACTGTTCTGGAAGCAGCTAGTGCGGTTGGTGGTGTCACTGTTCTTCATATCTGTGGCTACGAGGGAGCGCGAAATGATATTCACCTTTTTGCAGACTATCCAGCCCAAGTCTTTAACTGGGCTGTAGGACCAGAGGGAATCACTCTCAAGGAAGGTCGTGAGATTTTCAAGGGACGTACGGTTCTTGGAGGATTTGAAAATGGCAAAACAGGCTTGCTGTATACTGGTAGCAAGGATGCCATTCAGGCTGAGGCAAAGAAACTAGTTGCAGAAGCTGGGGAACAGGGCTTGGTACTTGGGGCAGATTGTACCATTCCAAGTGATATCGCAGTTGAACGTATCCAGTGGGTGAGAGAAGCGCTTGAAAACTAAAGGAGAAAAAGATGAGTAAAAAAACATGGATTATCGGTGGTGTAGCAGTTGTTGCAGTAATTGGGGCAACGATTATCGGAAGAAGTTTAGCTGGTGCTCCAGCCAAGGATGGAGAAACGGCTTCGTCTGCTGAAGTTATAACCTTGAAGGTTGCCCATACACAAAACTATGTACCTTATGACTTTGTAAATGAAAAAGGGGAATCAGATGGTTATGAAGTAGCTGTTTTGAAGGCTGTTGATGAGAAGTTGGCAAACTATCAATTTGAATATACGGGTACCAGTGATGACGACCTCTTGATTGGTCTGGAATCAGGTAAGTATGACATCGGAACCAAGGGAGCTTGGTACACAGAAGAACGAGCTAAAAAGTTTGTCATTCCATCTGAACCAGTCGGAGCGAGCATCATCGGATTTACTGTCAGAAAAGAAGATGAACAGAAATACAAAACAATTGATGACTTTGCTAAGAATAAAGGGAAATTGGTTCCCATCTCTCCACAGAATGCTCAATGGAATGTTATCACCAGCTACAATGAAAAACATCAGGCTGCACCGATTGAGCTAACAGCTGCTGAATCCTTTAAAGTGGCAGATGCCTATGCCTGGGTCTTAGAAGGACGTTATGACGCCTTCTTTGATATCAAACTGTCCTTTGAAAAAGCAGTTACAGCAGAAGATGGTCCTTACCACCAATATGCGGATAAACTCAGCTGGTTCCCATACAAGGGCATTCCAACTTATCCTTTGATTCACCGTGATGAAAAGGGTGAGCAATTCGCTAAAGAATACGAAAAAGCAATCAAAGAGTTGAAAGAAGATGGCACGCTTGCTAAGCTATCTCAGCAATACTTTAAAGAAGATGTCTTTAGTTATGTAGACAAAGACTAGACCAGAAATTCCAAGACTAGAAAGGGTTTTGCATGGTTTCTTATGATTTTTCCAAGGTCTTTCAGTTTTTACCGACCTTATGGCAGGCACTTCCTATGACCTTGTCCATTCTCTTTTTTACCACTCTTCTTGGTTCCCTTTTTGGAGGTCTCTTGGCCTGGGCGCAAGTAGGAGAAGACAAGAGTTTTGCAGCGATTTCCAAAGGCTATATCTTTACCCTTCGTTGTACACCGCCGATTGTCTTACTTTTTCTAGTCTTTTATGGCTTGCCAGAATTTCTGAAATGGTGGCTTGGTTTGGATATCAACAACTGGTCTAAAACTATTTTTGTTCTCCTGACGATGATTCTCTTGTTTGCGGCTATTGTTGCCGAGGTTTTCAAGGCGGCCTATCAAGCTATTCCAAAGGGGCAGACAGAGGCCGGGCTTAGTATTGGTTTGACTCCAAGTCAGACTTTTTGGAGAATCATTTTCCCCCAAGCTTTTCAAGTTGCTCTTCCCAATATAACGACCGCTATTCTCAATCTCATGCGGGACGCTGCCTTGGCTTATACGATTGGTTTCGTTGATGTTATGGGGGCGGGGAATCTCTTGATCAGTCGCAATTTAGGGAACTACTCTCTGGAAACCTATACGGCAGTTGCGCTTCTTTATTGGGGGATTGCCTTGGTTATTTCTAGCTTGAGTCGTTTGCTTGAGAAGTCTTTGGAAACAAAAGGGAGGTAAGAAATGGATATAGACTATATTGTAAAGACCTTTCTGGAGACCTTGAAGGGTGTGCCAATCACCTTGATTATCATGATTGTGGCTATGGTCTTAAGCTTTTTACCGGCTCTATTTTTAGCCTTGGGGCAGATTTACAAGGTTCGAGGGGTGAGGAGTTTTTCTCTAGTCTATCTGGCTTTTATCCGAGCGACTCCACCGATTTTATTGATTCTCTTCTTTTATAGTTTGTTTCCAAGTTTGCTGAATCAATTTTTCAAAAGCATAGGAAGCGACTTTGATATTTTCAAGCTTGATCCTCTCTATTATGCCTTTATCATTTATAGTTTGATGACAATCGGGAGTTTGTCGGAGATTTTGCGTTCAGCTATCTTGACGGTGGACAAGGGACAGCTAGAGGCGGCGCATGCGATTGGGCTGACTACGACCCAGGCCTATCTAAGGATTGTTTTTCCTCAAGCCTTGCGCTCAGCCTTGCCTAACTTGGCCAATCTGGTGATCAATATCGTCAAAGGGACCTCCCTGGTCTTTGTCATGACCATCAAGGACATCACCGCTATTGCTCGTGTAGAAGCGTCCTACGGTTACCAGTATTTTGAGTCTTATTTTGTGATCTTTTTGCAGTATATTTTGATCTGTGGTTTGATTCAGTGGGGCTTCTCCCTACTGGAGAAAGGCTATGTGAAAAAAGAAAAGAGAGCAAAAGCATCTAGTGCACGTTTTGTATAGGAGGACAGGATGTTACAAGTAGAACATATCGCAAAAACATTTGGTGAGAGGCAGGTGCTGGAGGATGTCAATCTTCAGGTCAATCAAGGGGATGTCGTTGTTATTTTAGGGCCATCAGGTTCGGGGAAAACAACCTTTCTCCGTTGTCTTAACCACTTAGAAAAAGCTGACAGTGGCCGTTTGACCTTGGCAGGAAAGACCTATGACTTAGCCAAATTAAGCAAGAAAGACATTCTAGAAATTCGCCAAAAAACAGCCTTTGTTTTCCAACACTACAATCTCTTTGCAAATAAAACTGCTCTGGAAAATATTCTAGAAGGTCTAATCGTAGCTCGTAAAGTTCCCAAGGAAGAAGCACTCAAACGTGCAGAATCCGCCTTGGAAAAAGTTGGTTTACTGGCCTACAAAGACTACTACCCTTCCCAGCTTTCTGGTGGGCAACAACAACGAATAGGAATTGCGCGTGCTATTGCCGTCAAGCCCGAGGTGATTTTGTTGGATGAACCAACATCTGCACTGGACCCTGAGTTGGTTGGAGATGTTTTGGATGTTCTGAAACAGTTGGCGGGAGAAGGTGTGACCATGGTGGTCGTCACGCATGAGATGGGATTTGCTAGGGATGTCGCTAACCACGTTATTTTCATGGATGGAGGCCGTATCGTAGAGGAGAATAATCCGCATGATTTCTTTAGTCGTCCACAAGAAGAACGAACCAAGCAGTTCCTAGCTCGTATCTTATCAGATGCCACCTACAGTGTAGAATATATGATTTGATAGATAAGTGCATTATGAAAGAAACTTATGAAGCAAAGTTCCAATCTATAAACTATGGGAAAAGGTGTCAGCTTGAAATGACTTTCAGAAAAAGCTAGGTTTTAGACTTAGATTGGCTATTTGAGATGATTTGAGGTACTTTTCGTACACTCAAGTGGGCAATCTTATTTTAGATTTTTCATTTCTCAAAAAACTTAAGAAAAATTTAAGCTAGGAGGTGTATACTAAGTTCATAAGTTAAGAGAAACTTAACTTAAACTCCTAAAACTTTTTCATAATAATCTCCCTATAAAACTAAGTCGCCCAATTAGGCGGCTTAATTTTTGTCTTTACGGAGAGCTAATAACTTAGCAATAGAAGAAAATAGGGAAATATGGTATAATGAAACGATAGATTTTTGAATAGGAATAAGAACATGTTTGGATTTTTTAAGAAAGATAAAGCTGTAGAAGTCGAGGTTCCAACACAGGTTCCTGCTCATATTGGCATCATCATGGATGGGAATGGTCGTTGGGCTAAAAAACGGATGCAACCACGGGTTTTTGGTCATAAGGCGGGAATGGAAGCCCTCCAAAAGGTAACCAAGGCAGCTAACAAGATGGGAGTTAAGGTCATCACGGTTTATGCCTTTTCAACGGAAAATTGGACACGCCCAGATCAAGAGGTCAAGTTTATCATGAATTTGCCAGTCGAATTTTATGATAACTACGTCCCTGAATTGCACGCAAATAACGTTAAGATTCAGATGATTGGGGAGACAGACCGTCTGCCTAAGCCGACTTTTGAAGCTTTGAAAAAAGCAGAGGAATTGACCAAGAACAATACGGGCTTGATTCTCAATTTTGCGCTTAACTATGGTGGCCGTGCTGAAATTACGCAGGCTCTTAAGGGCTTGGCTCAAGATGTTCTAGATGCTAAAATCAACCCTGGTGACATCACAGAAGATATGATTGGGGACTATCTTTTTACGCAACACCTGCCAAAGGATTTGCGAGATCCTGATTTGATTATCCGTACGAGTGGTGAGTTGCGTTTGAGTAATTTCTTGCCATGGCAAGCAGCCTATAGTGAGCTTTACTTTACGGATACCTTGTGGCCTGATTTTGATGAAGCCGCCTTGCAGGAAGCTATTGCTGCTTTTAACCATCGCAATCGCCGTTTTGGAGGAGTTTAGGAGAAGATATGACCAAGGATTTAAAAAAGAGAACATTGTTTGCGATATTGGCCCTGGCAATTTTCCTTCCAGTCTTGTTTGCAGGAGGGCTCTTGTTGCAGATAGGGATTGGCTTGTTAGCCATGCTAGGCGTCCATGAACTCTTGCACATGAAGGGGTTAAAGACCATGACCATTGAGGGTGCTTTGACTCTTTTTGCGACCTTCGCTCTCACAGTTCCTTTAGAAAATTACCTAACTTTTTTGCCTGTTGATGGGAATGTGGTTGCCTACAGTGTTTTGATTACCATAATGCTAGGGACGACCGTTTTCAGTAAGAACTATACGATTGAAGATGCCGCTTTCCCAATTGCTGTGAGCTTTTATGTTGGTTTTGGCTTCAATGCCTTACTAGATGCTCGGGTGGCAGGTTTTGACAAGGTACTTTTGGCCCTTTTTATCGTTTGGGCGACAGATAGCGCAGCCTACCTGACAGGGATGAATTTTGGTAAACATAAGTTGGCTCCGAGAGTTTCTCCTAATAAGAGTATTGAGGGATTTGTCGGGGGCATTCTAGGTGCGGTACTGATAACAGTGATTTTCATGTTAGTGGACAGCACAGTTGCTCTTCCTTATGGGATTTATAGAATGAGTCTCTTTGCTGCCTTCTTCAGTGCGGCCGGTCAGTTTGGTGACTTGATTGAAAGTGCCATGAAACGCCATTTCGGTGTCAAGGATTCTGGCAAATTTATCCCTGGACATGGCGGTGTGTTGGATCGCTTTGACAGCATGCTGATTGTGTTTCCAATGATGCACTTATTTGGCCTGTTTTAAAGAAAGGAATATTGAATGATTGGATTGCTAACCTTTATCCTCGTTTTTGGGATTATTGTGGTGGTGCATGAGTTTGGACATTTTTATTTTGCCAAGAAATCAGGCATTCTAGTTCGTGAATTTGCCATTGGTATGGGACCCAAGATTTTTGCTCATATCGGTAAGGATGGCACTGCTTATACCATTCGAATCCTTCCTCTAGGAGGCTATGTTCGTATGGCAGGCTGGGGTGATGATGCGACAGAAATCAAGACAGGAACTCCGGTCAGTTTGACACTTGCTGATGATGGTAAGGTCAAACGGATCAACCTCTCAGGAAAGAAACTGGATCAAACAGCTCTCCCTATGCAGGTAACCCAGTTTGACTTTGAAGACAAGCTCTTTATCAAGGGTTTGGTCTTGGAAGAAGAAAAGACCTTTGCTGTGGATCATGATGCAACAGTTGTTGAGGCAGATGGTACCGAAGTACGCATCGCTCCTTTGGATGTACAGTATCAAAATGCTTCTATCTGGGGCAAGCTCATCACCAACTTTGCAGGTCCCATGAATAACTTTATCTTAGGTGTTGTTGTTTTTTGGATCTTGATCTTTTTGCAGGGCGGTGTTAGAGATACTCAGACCAATCTCTTTCATGTCATGCCAGAGGGAGCTTTGGCTAAGGTGGGTGTGGCTGAAACCGCCCAAATTACCAAGGTCGGCTCACATGAGATTAAGAATTGGCAAGACTTGACCCAGGCTGTGGAAGCAGATACCAAGGACAAGACCGCCCCGACCTTGGATGTGACCATTTCTGAAAATGGTAGCGAAAAACAAGTTACTGTGACTCCAGAAGAGAATCAAGGACGTTACATTCTCGGGGTTCGACCGGGGGTCAAGTCAGACTTTCTATCCATGTTTGTTGGTGGATTTACGACAGCTGCTGATTCAGGGCTCCGTATCCTTTCGGCTCTGAAAAACTTGATTTTCCATCCAGATTTGAACAAACTCGGTGGTCCCGTTGCCATTTTTAAGGCAAGTAGTGATGCTGCTAAAAATGGAATTGAGAATGTCCTCTATTTCCTAGCTATGATTTCCATCAATATCGGAATTTTTAATTTGATTCCGATTCCGGCTTTGGATGGTGGAAAGATTGTGCTCAATATCCTAGAGGTTATCCGCCGGAAACCCCTTAAACAAGAAATTGAAACCTATGTCACCATGGCTGGTGTAGTTATCATGGTTGTCTTGATGCTAGCTGTGACCTGGAATGACATTATGCGACTCTTCTTTTAGATAATCGAGGAATATTATGAAACAAAGTAAAATGCTAATCCCAACGCTTCGCGAAATGCCAAGCGATGCTCAAGTTATCAGCCACGCCCTTATGTTGCGTGCTGGTTATGTCCGTCAAGTTTCTGCTGGTGTTTATTCTTACCTACCACTCGCTAACCGTGTGATTGAAAAGGCTAAGAACATCATGCGCCAAGAGTTTGATAAGATTGGTGCGGTAGAAATGCTAGCTCCGGCCCTTCTCAGTGCCGATCTTTGGCGTGAATCAGGTCGTTATGAAACCTATGGTGAAGACCTTTATAAATTGAAAAACCGTGAAAAATCGGACTTTATCCTAGGTCCGACACACGAAGAGACTTTTACAGCTATTGTTCGTGACTCTGTCAAGTCTTACAAGCAATTGCCACTCAACCTTTACCAAATCCAACCTAAATACCGTGATGAAAAACGCCCACGTAACGGCCTTCTCCGTACGCGTGAATTTATCATGAAAGACGGTTATAGTTTCCATGCTAATTACGATAGTTTGGATGTGACTTATGACGAGTACAAGGCGGTCTATGAACGTATTTTCACTCGTAGTGGTTTGGATTTCAAGGCCATCATCGGTGACGGTGGAGCCATGGGTGGTAAGGATAGCCAAGAATTTATGGCCATCACACCAGCCCGTACAGACCTCGATCGCTGGGTTGTCTTAGACAAGTCAGTTGCCTCATTTGATGAGATTCCTGCAGAAGTGCAAGAAGAAATCAAGGCAGAATTGCTCAAATGGATGGTTTCTGGTGAAGACACTATTGCCTACTCAAGTGAGTCTAGCTATGCAGCTAACTTAGAAATGGCAACAAACGAGTACAAACCAAGCAACCGTGTCGTTACTGAAGAAGAAGTAACTCGCGTGGAAACACCAGGTGTTAAATCCATTGACGAAGTCGCAGCCTTCCTAAATGTCCCAGAAGAACAAACAATCAAAACCCTCTTCTACATGGCAGATGGTGAGCTTGTTGCAGCCCTTCTAGTTGGAAATGACCAACTCAATGAAGTCAAGTTAAAGAACCACTTGGGTGCAGATTTCTTTGATGTTGCGAGCGAGGAAGAAGTAGCAAATGTTATCTCAGCTGGCTTTGGTTCGCTTGGCCCAGTTGGTTTGCCAGAAAATGTGAAAATCATTGCAGACCGTAAGGTGCAAGATGTTCGCAATGCTGTTGTAGGGGCTAACGAAGATGGCTACCACTTGACGGGTGTGAATCCAGGTCGTGACTTTACCGCAGAATATGTGGATATACGTGAAGTTCGTGAGGGTGAAATTTCACCAGACGGACAAGGTGTCCTTAACTTTGCGCGTGGTATTGAGATCGGTCATATTTTCAAACTTGGAACTCGTTACTCAGCAAGTATGGGCGCAGATGTTTTGGACGAGAATGGTCGTGCTGTGCCAGTCATCATGGGATGTTACGGTATCGGTGTTAGCCGTCTTCTATCAGCAGTTATGGAACAACACGCTCGCCTCTTTGTTAACAAAACGCCAAAAGGGGAATACCGTTACGCTTGGGGAATTAACTTCCCTAAAGAATTGGCGCCATTTGATGTGCACTTGATTACTGTCAATGTCAAAGACGAAGAAGCGCAAGCTTTGACAGAAAAACTTGAGTCTAGCTTGATGGAAGCTGGTTACGAAGTCTTGACAGATGACCGTAACGAACGTGTCGGAGTGAAGTTTAGCGATAGCGACTTGATTGGGTTGCCAATCCGTATCACTGTTGGGAAGAAAGCAGCTGACGGTATTGTAGAAGTTAAAATCAAAGCGACTGGTGACACCATCGAAGTTCACGCAGACAACTTGCTTGAAACGCTTGAAATCCTCAGCAAGAAATAAAAACTATAATCAGAAGAAAAACAAGGCAAAAATGTAACTAGTTTTTACCTTGTTTTTTCTATATAATGGAAGTGAATAAAGACATAATCAATTTAAGAGGTATAACAATGCTAAAATTTCCAAAGGATTTTGTTTGGGGTTCCTCCACTTCTGGACCACAGACAGAAGGACGAGTGCCAGGTGATGGCAAGGGAGATAATCTCTGGGATTATTGGTATCAGGTGGAACCCAATCGCTACTACAATGGGATTGGACCTGACAAAACATCGACTTTTTACGAGAACTGGGAGAAGGATATTGAGCTTTTGGTAGAGACTGGCCATACAGCCTTCCGAACTTCTATCCAGTGGTCTCGTATTTTTCCACAGGGCCGTGGAGAGGTCAATCCTCAAGGGGTGTCTTTCTACCGTCAGGTATTTGAGGCTATTAAAGCTAAGGGTATTCGTCTTTTAGTCAATCTCTATCACTTTGACCTTCCTTTTGCCCTTCAAGAAGCTGGTGATGGCTGGGAAAATAAGGCAACCGTCAAGGCTTATGAAGACTATGCTCGTTTTTGTTTTGAAACTTACGGCGACTTGGTGGACCAATGGATTACCTTTAATGAGCCTATCGTTCCTGTAGAGTTTGGCTATTTCTATGATGCCCACTATCCTCACAAGGTGGATGCCAAAGCAGCGGTTAAGGTTGCCTATCACACACAATTGGCTAGTAGTCTCGCGGTTAAGGCCTGTCATGAGATTTTGACTGATTCCAAGATTGGGATTGTTCTCAACTTGACACCAGCCTATCCTCGTAGCCAACATCCTGCAGATGTCAAGGCCGCTCGCATTGCCGATCTCTTTCAAGCTCAATCTTTCCTAGATCCGTCTGTCTTGGGGGTTTATCCAGAAGAGCTAGTGAAAATCTTGTCTGAGCATGATTTGCTGCCAGAGTACACTGTTGAAGAGTTAGAACTTATTCGTGACCATACAGTGGACTTTCTTGGAGTCAACTATTACCAACCTCTGCGTGTTATGGCGCCACGTTTTGCCAAGCATCCAGATAGCCCACTCTTGCCAGAACATTTCTACGAGCCTTATGTTATGCCGGGCCGTAAAATCAATCCTCACCGTGGCTGGGAAATTTATGAGCAAGGGATTTATGATATCGCTCAAAATATCAAGGAAAATTATGGTAATATTGAGTGGTTGCTGACCGAAAACGGCATGGGTGTTGAAGGGGAAGACAAGTTCCGTGAGAATGGCATGATTCAGGACGACTATCGTATTGACTTTGTCAAAGGTCATCTTCGTGAACTCCATCGTGCCATCGAAGACGGCGCTAACTGTAAAGGTTACTTAATCTGGACCTTTATTGATTGCTGGTCATGGCTCAACAGCTATAAAAACCGCTATGGTCTAGTTGAGCTTGACTTGGAAACGCAAGAACGCCGCTTGAAAAAATCAGGTCACTGGTTCAAAGAGCTTAGCGACCATAATGGATTTTAAAAATAAAAGTGAGATGAAGTTCATCTCACCTTTCTAATATGTAACAACTAATCAGTGCAGTTTTAACCACTACAAGTATGATAAAATCTTTTCATCTAAGTCGCAAGGGAGATGGTACTGGCTATATATTTTCTTTAATTATGGTAAAATAGTAAGAGAATAATGTGAGGAAATTGAATGTCAAGTAAGTTTGAAATTTTAATGAATCAACTAGGAATCTCTGATCAGCTGAGACAGGATCCTGCTCTTGTTGATGCAAGTATTGAGCGTGTTGTGGTTCATAAAATTAGTAAGATCTGGGAATTTCATTTTGTATTTTCTAATATTTTACCGATTGAAATCTTTTTAGAGTTAAAGAAAGGGCTTAGTGAAGAATTTTCTAAGACAGGGAATAAAGCTGTTTTCGAAATCAAGGCTCACTCTCAGGAATTTTCAAATGAACTCTTGCAGGCCTACTATAAGGAGGCTTTTTCTGAAGGTCCATGTGCTAGTCAGGGGTTTAAATCTCTTTATCAGAATTTGCAAGTTCGTGCGGAAGGAAATCAACTCTTTATTGAAGGTTCAGAGGCGATTGATAAGGAACACTTTAAGAAAAATCACCTTCCTAATCTAGCAAAGCAGCTTGAAAAGTTTGGTTTTCCAGCCTTTGTTTGCCAAATAGAACAGAATGATGCCCTTACACAAGAGCAGGAGAAAGCCTTCCATACGGAGAATGAACAAATTGTACAGGCTGCCAATGAAGAGGCTTTGCGGGCTATGGAACAACTAGAACAAATGGCTCCTCCTCCAGTAGAAGAGAAACCAGCCTTCGATTTTCAGTCTAAAAAAGCTGCGGCTAAGCCAAAACTAGATAAGGCAGAAGTTACCCAGATGATTGACGTGACAACTGAGGAAAATCGTTTGGTCTTTGAAGGGGTAGTCTTTGATGTCGAGCAAAAAGTGACCAGAACGGGTCGTGTTTTGATCAACTTTAAAATGACGGACTATAGTTCAAGCTTCTCAATGCAAAAATGGGTTAAAAATGAGGAAGAGGCTCAGAAGTTTGACATCATCAAGAAAAATTCTTGGCTCCGTGTTCGTGGAAATGTAGAGATGAATAACTTTACACGAGATTTGACCATGAACGTGCAGGATGTGCAGGAAGTTGTTCACTATGAGCGGAAGGATTTGATGCCAGAAGGTGAGCGTCGGGTCGAGTTTCATGCTCATACTAACATGTCGACCATGGATGCTCTGCCAGAGGTAGAAAAAATCGTTGAGACAGCTGCTAAGTGGGGACATAAGGCGGTTGCTATCACGGACCATGGGAATGTCCAGTCCTTCCCACATGGCTATAAGGCAGCTAAGAAAGCTGGAATTCAGCTAATCTATGGAATGGAAGCCAATATCGTTGAAGACCGCGTTCCTATCGTTTATAACGAAGTGGAAATGGACTTGTCAGAAGCAACCTACGTGGTTTTTGACGTGGAAACGACGGGACTTTCAGCCATCTATAATGACTTGATTCAGGTTGCGGCCTCTAAGATGTACAAGGGAAATGTTATTGCCGAATTTGATGAATTTATCAATCCAGGGCACCCTCTGTCAGCCTTTACCACGGAGTTGACTGGTATTACAGATGATCATGTCAAAAATGCCAAACCACTGGAACAAGTTTTGCAAGAATTCCAAGAATTTTGTAAGGATACCGTCTTAGTCGCCCACAATGCTACCTTTGACGTTGGCTTTATGAATGCCAACTATGAGCGCCATGGTCTGCCTAAGATTAGCCGGCCAGTTATCGATACGCTGGAGTTTGCTAGAAACCTCTATCCTGAGTATAAACGTCATGGCTTGGGACCTTTGACCAAGCGTTTTGGTGTGGCTTTGGAACATCACCACATGGCTAATTACGATGCGGAAGCTACTGGCCGTTTGCTCTTCATCTTTATCAAAGAGGTAGCAGAAAAACATGGTGTGACTGACCTAGCTAGACTCAACATTGATTTGATTAGTCCAGATTCTTATAAAAAAGCTCGGATCAAGCATGCGACTATTTATGTCAAGAATCAGGTAGGTCTAAAAAATATCTTTAAACTGGTTTCTTTGTCCAATACCAAGTACTTTGAAGGAGTGCCACGAATTCCGAGAACGGTTCTAGATGCCCATCGGGAAGGCTTGATTTTAGGATCAGCCTGTTCAGAAGGTGAAGTTTTTGATGCAGTTGTTTCCCAAGGTGTGGATGCGGCAGTTGAGGTGGCCAAGTATTATGACTTTATCGAGGTCATGCCACCTGCTATCTATGCTCCCTTGATTGCCAAGGAGCAGGTCAAGGATATGGAGGAACTCCAGACCATTATCAAAAGTTTGATAGAAGTGGGAGACCGTCTTGGCAAGCCTGTTCTGGCTACGGGAAATGTTCACTATATCGAACCGGAAGAAGAGATTTATCGCGAAATTATCATCCGTAGTTTGGGACAGGGGGCTATGATTAACCGGACCATTGGTCACGGTGAACATGCCCAACCAGCTCCTCTTCCGAAAGCTCATTTTCGAACGACTAATGAGATGTTGGATGAATTTGCTTTCTTAGGAGAGGAGCTAGCACACAAGCTAGTTATTGAAAATCCCAATGCCTTGGCAGAAATTTTTGAGCCTGTTGAGGTTGTTAAGGGTGACTTGTACACACCTTTCATTGACAAGGCTGAAGAAACGGTCGCTGAGCTGACCTATAAGAAAGCTTTTGAGATTTATGGAAATCCTCTGCCAGATATCGTTGATTTGCGGATTGAAAAAGAATTAACTTCTATTCTGGGGAATGGATTTGCCGTGATTTATCTGGCTTCCCAGATGCTGGTGCAACGTTCCAATGAACGGGGCTACTTGGTTGGTTCTCGTGGATCTGTCGGCTCTAGTTTCGTTGCGACTATGATTGGGATTACGGAGGTTAATCCTCTTTCTCCTCACTATGTCTGTGGTCAGTGTCAGTACAGTGAGTTTATAACTGATGGTTCTTATGGTTCCGGTTTTGATATGCCTAATAAGGACTGTCCAAAGTGTGGCCACAAACTCAGCAAAAATGGGCAGGATATTCCGTTCGAGACCTTCCTCGGTTTTGATGGGGACAAGGTTCCCGATATTGACTTGAACTTCTCAGGTGAAGATCAGCCAAGCGCCCACTTGGATGTGCGTGATATCTTTGGTGAAGAATATGCCTTCCGTGCGGGAACGGTTGGTACGGTAGCTGCTAAGACTGCCTATGGATTTGTAAAGGGCTACGAGAGAGACTATGGGAAGTTTTATCGTGATGCAGAGGTGGAACGCCTTGCTCAAGGTGCTGCCGGTGTCAAGCGGACAACAGGACAACACCCGGGGGGAATCGTTGTTATTCCTAACTACATGGATGTCTACGATTTTACGCCTGTCCAGTATCCAGCGGATGACGTGACGGCTGAATGGCAGACCACTCACTTTAACTTCCACGATATCGATGAGAACGTCCTCAAACTCGATGTGCTGGGGCATGATGATCCGACCATGATTCGGAAATTGCAGGATTTGTCTGGGATTGACCCTAATGAAATCCCTATGGATGATGAAGGCGTGATGGCCCTCTTTTCTGGGACGGATGTACTTGGGGTGACGCCGGAGCAAATCGGAACGCCGACGGGCATGCTGGGAATCCCAGAGTTTGGAACAAACTTTGTACGTGGGATGGTAGACGAAACGCATCCGACGACTTTTGCGGAATTGCTTCAGCTCTCAGGTCTGTCCCACGGTACTGATGTGTGGTTGGGAAATGCCCAGGATTTGATCAAGCAAGGAATTGCGGACCTATCAACCGTTATCGGTTGTCGGGACGACATCATGGTTTACCTCATGCATGCGGGTCTCGAGCCTAAGATGGCCTTTACCATCATGGAACGGGTACGTAAGGGATTGTGGTTGAAGATTTCCGAGGAAGAGCGAAATGGCTACATTGAAGCCATGAAAGCCAATAAGGTACCAGAGTGGTATATCGAGTCCTGTGGGAAAATTAAGTACATGTTCCCTAAAGCCCATGCGGCAGCCTACGTTATGATGGCCTTGCGTGTAGCCTACTTCAAGGTTCACCATCCGATTTATTACTACTGTGCTTACTTCTCCATTCGTGCTAAGGCTTTTGATATCAAGACCATGGGAGCGGGCTTGGATGCTATCAAGCGCAGAATGGAAGAAATTTCTGAAAAACGCAAGAATAACGAAGCCTCTAATGTGGAAATTGATCTCTATACAACTCTTGAGATTGTCAATGAAATGTGGGAACGTGGTTTCAAATTTGGGAAATTAGACCTCTACCGTAGTCAGGCGACAGAGTTCCTCATTGATGGGGATACCCTCATTCCGCCATTTGTTGCTATGGATGGTCTGGGAGAGAACGTTGCCAAGCAGTTAGTTCGAGCGCGTGAAGAGGGAGAATTCCTCTCCAAAACAGAACTACGCAAGCGTGGAGGCCTTTCCTCAACCTTGGTTGAAAAGATGGATGAAATGGGGATTCTCGGCAATATGCCAGAGGATAACCAGTTGAGTCTGTTTGATGAGTTGTTTTAAGAAGGTAGATTAGCCCCAATTTTACAGAGATGTTTGATAGTAAAAAAATAACAGGACATCAGATAATCCTGTTATTTTTTATTATAAGCATAAATATACAATGGTTACAGATTACTAATCCTCTAAGACTATCTCATCTTCTATTAGAGACTCTATCAGTTTCTGCTTGTAATGAGTGAGAGAAAGTGTTTTTTTGCCAACCCAAGATTTTTTAAATAAGTCCAATAATTCTTTATTTTCAATGAGGTCTTCTGGTTCGATATATTTGTCAATTAAATGGTTATCTATGCAAAATGATATTAGGGGATTATTATCTATTGTACGGTAGGATGTATAATCAATAGTATTGTTGAAAAAATAATAAATGAAACTCTCAAGGTTATCTTGGACCTGTAAGAATCCTAAACTAAAAGATGTGTTTCTAGAATCAGAACTGACAATAATTTTTACGGGAAAATTGAGAATGTAATATTCAAATAAGTCTTCTTCATCAGATTTAGATTCTTCAAATTTATCTAATAAAGGAATTAAAATATTATTATTAAAGCGTTGGGTACTCATGTCCTCTAACATAGGGAATACTGAATCTGCACTAGTTCTAAATTTTCCCCATTCTATTAAACAAAAACTATAGTCACGCATCTTACTATCCGTTTGTATATTTAGAAAGTAAGCAACAAAATATTCTTGAAAAGAACGATGGGAAAACTTGTATTTGTTTCCTTCTTTGTATAGTACACACAGACAGTTTTCTAAATCGTGGATAAAACTGCTTATATTGAGAACGTTTTTAATTCGAGGAGGAAATTTTTTAAAAATTTCGTCAATCTCTGGGAAGGTAAACTCTGTTTTTGCTTTTTGGTATGTTAGAAAACAGAAGATTGCAAAACATTCTTTAAAAGTATCTGAACTTAAATCTGATAACATTTTTCGTCGATAACTTTTTGTAGCATCGTGCTTCGAGAGCATGGTATCAAAAGCCTGGTAGTAGAAAAGATGTAATTTTTGCGGAATTTCTGCATAGTCATTGTAAGTGGAGAGCATAATATTTAGCAACAGAGGGTTTGAAGCAAAGGACTTATGTCTATCATATAAACCACTCTTTAAATCACGTATAAATTTATCTTTAAGTTCCTCATCTGGATATTCAATTCTTGTAATAAGACTTATAGCTTGTTCCTTAGTAAAAGGAACAGCTTTTAAAACTGTGAAACGTTGAAATTCAATGAATTCGGATTTGCTATAAGGTCTGGAAGAAAGGATATAATGGTTTTCAGGATATTTGTCACAAAAATCATTTAACTTTTTGAAAAATTCTTTTTGGTTTTCGCTATACAATTCATCATAGCCATCCAATAGGAATAAAAAGCATCCAGATTGAAGTGCATAATCTAAATATTCTTCTTGGAATGTATTGTGAAATTGATTTAGTTTTTTTAGCAGTAATTTCTCAAGGTCTAAATGCCCCTCTTCGTTGAAATCTTTTAATTCAATAAAAATAGGAATATAGTCTTTTAATTCTAATTCACTTAGAAAAAGGTGTTTCATGAGAGTGGATTTACCAATTCCACCAGAACCTTCAATGATTAAAAATTTTGAGATACCAGTTAGTACTCTTGTTGTAGTGGGCTTGATGATGTCTGAGCCTTTTTTTAAAAATGGGATTTCAAAAAAGTCATACAGTCTTTTGGGCTCAATTCCGTAGATAATCGTTTTGATTTTACTATATTTTTCATAAGAATTTGTTAAATAATCTTGGAAAGGAATCTCTAGATTAATTTTTGCCTCATTGTAGAGCGTTTTAAATTTGTCAGTTGTTTTTGAAATAATAGGTGAAAGGTATTTATCCAGAATAGCACTAGTAAATTGTTTTGCAATTTCATTGTTAAAGATTTCGTCCATTATCTTTTTACTCCTGTGTAATTTTGGGTATTTTTATAAAGAGTAGCACATTAGCTTTTTTATGTCAATATATTTGAAGAGAGTTCCTCGTTCTATTTGTCTATTGAAGGATATTGTATGTCCGTTGTATGTGTTTTGTATTTACAGAGCTTGCCTTTTTTGTTAAAATAATAAATAGAAAGAAGGTGAAAATATGTCAAAGACGAGCATGAGCATCCGTTTGGATAGTGAGGTGAAGGAGCAGGCCCAACAGGTATTTAATAATCTGGGAATGGATATGACCACAGCTATCAATATTTTCCTTCGTCAGGCTATTCAATATCAGGGTTTACCTTTTGATGTTAGGCTTGATGAGAATCGGAAGTTACTTGAGATATTAAGGGATTTAAACCAAAATCGTAATATGAGCCAATCCTTTGAATCAGTCTCTGACTTGATGGAGGATTTGCGTGCTTAAGATTCGTTATCATAAACAGTTTAAAAAAGATTTTAAGTTGGCTATGAAGCGTGGTTTGAAGGCAGAATTATTAGAAGAAGTTTTGAATTTTCTGGTTCAAGGAAAAGAACTTCCTGCTAGATATCGTGATCATCAATTGACGGTATCCAAGCATTTTCAAGGAGTTCGTGAGTGTCACATCCAACCAGATTGGCTTTTGGTCTATAAAGTAGACAAGTCGGAATTGATTTTAAACTTGTTGAGGACGGGCAGTCATAGCGATTTATTTTAATAAATTTTAAGGAGTTCAATATGAAACTAAAAATTTTTGCGGAAGATAAGCCAGCTGAGAAGATTTTTGACTATCAGCTAGAGCTTGCAGATGAAACAATTCTTCTATCGACAGCGCTCTTGTCTGGTGCCATTGCTTTAGCAGGATTATTATCTGCTTTGAAAGAAAAATAAAAATAGAAAAGAGAAAACAACATGGTTTTACCAAATTTTAAAGAAAATCTAGAAAAATATGCGAAATTGTTGGTTGCAAATGGAATCAATGTGCAACCTAGGCACACTTTGGCTCTCTCAATCGATGTGGAGCAACGGGAGTTGGCTCACTTGATTGTCAAAGAAGCCTATGCACTGGGTGCGCACGAAGTCATTGTTCAGTGGACAGATGATGTCATCAATCGCGAGAAATTCCTCCACGCGCCAATGGAGCGTTTGGACAATGTACCAGAATACAAGATTGCTGAGATGAACTATCTCTTGGAGAACAAGGCTAGCCGTCTCGGAGTCCGTTCATCTGATCCAGGTGCCTTGAACGGAGTCGATGCTGATAAGCTTTCAGCTTCTGCTAAAGCTATGGGACTTGCCATGAAGCCAATGCGTATCGCAACTCAGTCCAACAAGGTGAGCTGGACAGTGGCTGCCGCTGCTGGACTCGAGTGGGCTAAGAAGGTCTTCCCAAATGCAGCAAGCGATGAAGAAGCAGTTGATCTTCTTTGGGATCAAATCTTCAAAACTTGCCGTGTCTACGAAGAAGATCCCGTTAAGGCTTGGGAAGAACATGCAGCTATCCTCAAGAGCAAGGCGGAAATGCTCAATAAAGAGCAATTCTCAGCCCTTCACTATACAGCGCCAGGGACAGATTTGACCCTTGGTTTGCCTGAGAACCACGTTTGGGAATCAGCAGGAGCTATTAATGCTCAAGGGGAAGGTTTCTTGCCAAATATGCCAACAGAAGAAGTCTTCACAGCACCTGATTTTCGTCGCGCAGATGGTTATGTCACTTCTACAAAACCGCTTAGCTATAATGGAAATATCATCGAAGGAATTAAAGTAACCTTCAAGGATGGACAAATCGTGGATATTTCAGCTGAGAAGGGTGATCAGGTCATGAAAGACCTTGTCTTTGAAAATGCGGGCGCGCGTGCCTTAGGTGAATGTGCCCTGGTACCAGATCCAAGTCCAATTTCTCAGTCAGGCATTACCTTCTTTAATACCCTTTTCGATGAAAATGCGTCAAACCACTTGGCTATCGGTGCAGCCTATGCGACCAGCGTTGTTGGTGGGGCAGAGATGAGCGAAGAAGAGCTTGAAGCTGCAGGACTTAACCGTTCAGATGTTCACGTTGACTTTATGATTGGTTCTAGTCAAATGGATATCGATGGTATCCGTGAGGATGGAACACGTGTACCCCTCTTCCGTAATGGAGACTGGGCAATTTAAGGAGAAGTTATGCTTGGAAGTATGTTTGTTGGTCTCCTATTATAGCAGGAACGGCCATTATCCCAGCTATTTTAGGAGCTATGATTGTCTTAGCGATTTTCTGGAGACGAGGAAGTTAGTTTCTTGTAAAATTAGAAAAAAGGAGGTTGGTCACTTGAGCCAGCCTCCTTTTGAGTATGATATAATCTCATAGTTTCACAAAATTAGTAAGCTAGATAGTTTCTATATTTTTATCGAATTTCTCTATATAAATCTTCCATGCTTTATTTGATGAGTTCATCATTACTCGCTATAGAGGAAGTGTCAAGTGTTTTTTACAAGATTCCAGTGATGTGAAATAGCTAGGATCAAGAGGCAAAGTTGGTTATTGGAGTGCAGAATGATGTGTAGATATAGTGGTTACACGGGTTTTCATTGTTGTGATGTTTGAGGTGTGCTATAATAGGATTATAGAATTGTCTATTTCTCAATCTTTGATAAACATATATAGAAATCTAAAGAGGTATAATATGGAAAGTTTTATAATTGAATTCGAATCCGATTCGGATGGATATTTTACTTATGAATGTCCATTCTGCGAAGAACAGTTTAAGCTATTGGCTAGTGATGTGAAAGATGAGAGTTTTAGTCTTGAGGAATTATTTTGCCCATACTGTGGTTTAGTTGATGTGGCAGACAAATTTTACTCGAAAGAAACTCTAGCCTATATTCAGAATATTGCTGAGGAATGGATGATTAACGCTATAAATAAAAGTCTTGGGTCAGTAAAAAGTTCAAAAAGTTTTAAGGTTGATTTCAAAAAAATAAAACACAAGTCTATCTTGAAACCGGAAGAGCAGGATTCTGTCGAGGAAGTATTTTCTTGTGGAATATGTGAACGACATGAAAAAGTCTTATATAATGCTGGTGCTTCAAAAGTCTTTTGTGCCTATTGTGGAGGTGATATATATTGAGTGATTTACAGAAATACAGAAAAATTAGCTTAGATTTTAGAAGAAGTTCATCAAATATGCTGAATTCTAAATACGATGATGATTTGCTGTATCTTATTAGGTTTAAAGAGTTTATTGATAAAAATGATGCTATACAAGAAATTCTAAATAATTTATGGATTGGTTTACCCGAAAATTATAGTAGAGAGTTCATTATCAAAGATAAAAATACAGGATGGAATAGTATAAATGCTCCCATAAATGAAGCGGAACATTTGAAGCTTATTTATGACTATTTAAATACTATTATTGAAGAGGATATGAATTTAGCAGGGGTATCTCGTATGTTTTTATTCACCTCTTCAAGAAAATTTAATGATAATATACGAGCTTTCCTAAATAAAGTATTTAAACCATTAGTTGACTATATAAATGACCAATTATCTCAAAAAATAATAGAACTCACAGGATTAAGTCAAAATATGCCGCAAATTACACAGAATATTGAAAATAACTATGGGACTACATCTGCAGTAGGAAATGGCAGTATTTCTTCAGTAAATACTATATCAATGGATAATGATTCAATAGAAAAACTTTGTTCAGATGTTTTAAGCGAACTCATAAAATCTAACTTCTTGTCAAATGATGATAAAGAAGTAGTTATTGACGATGTTGAAACAATTCAGTCAGAAATGTCCTCAAGCAATCCCAAAAGGATAAAAATTAAGAAAGCTTGGATTTCAATACAAGCAATTCTACATAAAATACCTACTGGAATAACGGTTGCAACACAATTAATGGATTTGTGTGATAGAGTGTCCCAGCTATTTTAGGGGCTATGATTGTTTTGGCTATTTTCTGGAGACGAGGAAGTTAGTTTCTTGAAAAATTAGAAAAAAGGAGGTTGGTCACTTGGGCCAGCCTCCTTTTGAGTATGATATAATAGTTCTATGAGATTAGATAAATTTTTAGTTGCCTGCGCTGTAGGGAGTCGAACAGAGGTCAAAAACTTGCTCAAGGCTGGGCGGGTGACGGTAAATGGTAAAAAAGAAAAGTCAGCTAAACTGCAGATTAATGAAGAAAGAGATGAGATTCGCTTTGATGGTCAAAAGCTAGAATACGAGGAATTTGTCTGCTACATGATGAACAAGCCCCAAGGAGTTATTTCAGCGACCGAGGATCCCAAGCACAGAACGGTTCTAGACTTGTTGGATGATTTGGCGCGGACCAAGGAAGTTTTTCCAGTAGGGCGCTTGGATATCGATACACATGGTCTCCTGCTCTTGACCAATGATGGTCAGCTGGCCCATGCTCTTCTTTCGCCTAAACGTCATGTGGATAAGACTTATCTGGCTCGGGTTAAGGGTATTATGACTCAAGAAGATGTGGAGACATTTGCCAAGGGAATTCCTCTCAAGGACTTTACCTGCCAGCCAGCTAAGCTGGAGCTTATATCTATTGATTCAGAAAAGAATCAAAGTTTGGTTCGTGTGACCATTGCTGAAGGTAAATTCCACCAGGTCAAACGCATGGTAGCCTACTGTGGCAAGGAAGTGGTAGACCTGCAACGTTTGACTATGGGAACTCTAGTCTTGGATGAAAACTTAGAACGAGGAGAATGGCGTCGCTTGACCAAGGATGAGTTAGAGGAGCTCCTTGCTAGTATTGCTTAGTTTGGATTATGTTAGAAAAGGTGGGGGAGAATGTCCTTGCCTTTTTATGTTTTTCAGTTGCTTCCTTTGTGAAAAGAGTTATAATAGACAGTAGAATAAAAGGAGGAATTTATGAACGCGATTCAAGAATCATTTACGGATCAACTATTTGCCAACTATGAAGCAAATGTAAAATACCAAGCTATCGAAAATGCTGCCAGCCATAACGGAATTTTTGCAGCTCTAGAACGTCGCCAAAGCCATGTAGACAACACACCTGTTTTCTCATTGGATTTGACCAAGGACAAGGTTACCAACCAGAAAGCATCTGGTCGTTGCTGGATGTTTGCAGCCCTTAACACTTTCCGTCACAAACTCATCTCTCAATACAAGCTCGAAAACTTTGAATTGTCCCAAGCCCACACCTTCTTCTGGGACAAGTACGAGAAATCCAACTGGTTCTTGGAACAAGTCATTGCGACTGCAGACCAAGAATTGACGAGCCGCAAGGTTGGCTTCCTGCTCCAAACACCCCAACAAGACGGCGGTCAGTGGGATATGGTAGTGTCCCTCTTTGAGAAATACGGTGTTGTTCCTAAGTCCGTTTACCCTGAGTCAGTTTCTTCTAGCAACAGCCGTGAGCTCAATGCCATCCTCAACAAATTACTTCGTCAAGATGCTCAAATCTTGCGTGATTTGCTTGCTTCTAGTGCAGACCAAGCGACTGTTCAAGCTAAGAAAGAAGACCTCTTGCAAGAAATCTTTAACTTTCTTGCTATGTCACTAGGACTTCCACCACGTAAGTTTGACTTTGCTTATCGTGATAAGGATGATAACTACCAAAGTGAAAAGGGCATCACACCACAAGAGTTTTACAAGAAATATGTCAATCTTCCTCTAGAAGATTATGTTTCGGTTATCAACGCTCCAACCGCTGACAAGCCTTACGGTAAATCTTACACAGTTGAGATGTTAGGAAATGTCGTTGGTAGCCGTGAGATTCGTTATATCAACGTTCCTATGGAGCGTTTGAAAGAATTGGCGATTGCTCAAATGCAAGCAGGTGAGACTGTTTGGTTTGGTTCAGATGTCGGCCAGCTCAGCAACCGCAAAGCTGGAATCCTTGCGACAGATGTTTATGACTTCGAATCAAGCATGGACATTCAACTGACTCAAGACAAGGCTGGACGTTTGGACTACAGCGAAAGCTTGATGACCCACGCCATGGTCTTGACAGGTGTTGATTTGGATGAAAACGGCAAGTCAACCAAGTGGAAGGTTGAGAACTCTTGGGGAGACAAGGTCGGTACAGATGGGTACTTTGTTGCCTCAGATGCTTGGATGGACGAATACACCTACCAAATCGTTGTTCGCAAAGAATTGCTGACAGCAGAAGAACAAGCTGCTTATGAAGCAGAACCAATTGTGCTCGCACCATGGGATCCAATGGGAGCCTTGGCAGAATAAATCATAAAGAAAAGAGGTTAGGGAAATTCTAGCCTCTTTTTTAAAAGTGGTGACAGATGATGCTTGTCAAGGGAGTTCTTCTTATTTTGAGTCTTTAAGTGACAGAGAAAAAGATATGTGTTACTATAGTAGTACAAAAGGATATCGGAGTAGAAATGAAGTATTTAAGTAGTCAAGACATCAAGGATCGTCAACGAAATATCAGCGATATTAAACCCTATAAAACAACCAAGGAAATCGTCGTTTCAAATATCTTTACCTTCTTTAATGCCATGAACTTGGCTCTGGCAGTTCTGGTAGCCACAACCTTGCGATTTGAGAATATGCTCTTTTTAGGTGTGATTGCCATCAATACAGCCATCGGTATTTTCCAAGAAGTGCGTTCAAAAAATGCTTTGGAAAAACTAAGTTTGCTTGGTAAAAGTAAGTACAAGGTCAATCGAGATGATCAAACGATCGAGATTGATCCAGAAGACATCGTACTGGGGGAATATCTGTATCTCAATCTGGGAGATCAGGTGCCTGTCGATGCAGAAGTGCTTGAAGGGAATATTGAAGTTGATGAGTCCTTGCTGACTGGTGAGAGTGATTCGGTCTTTAAAACAGTTGGTGACAAGCTGATGAGCGGAAGCAATGTTGTCAGCGGTACTTGTCTAGTCCTTGCTACGTCTGTGGGGCCTGATAGTTATATCAACAAACTGGCAAAATCCAGCAAGGAATTCAAAAAATATCCTTCTCAACTGCGCGATTACATGGATAAGATTTTAAAAATTGTTTCCATCTTACTGGTGCCAGTTGCCATTCTGCTCTATGTCAGAGGTTTTAGTCTAGGACGGTCTTATGTTGAAATTGTCTTGGGAAGTTCAGGTGCCTTGGTCGGCATGATTCCGGAGGGGTTGATTCTCCTTGTCAGTGTCTCCCTAGCAGTAGCTGCCATGAAACTGGCTAAAAAGAAGGTTCTGGTGCAGGAGCTATACTGTGTGGAGACCTTGGCGCGAGTAGATGTTCTTTGTTTTGATAAGACAGGAACTATCACGACTGGTAATATGAAGGTCCAAGAAATGGATGCTAATGTAGCAGAGAAACTGTCTTCTTACCTAGCTTATTTCGAGGATGAAAATGCAACTTCCCGAGCTCTGAAGACTTACTTAACCTGTGAGAAAAATTGGGAAGTTCAAGAAGTCGGTGCCTTTTCAAGTAAAAACAAGTATTCCTTTGTCCAAGTTAAAGATGGAGGAACTTACTTTTTCGGTGCTTATGAGTTTCTCGGCTTTACCCAGCCGATGGATGCCTACTATGAGCATCTAAAACAGCAAGGTTTTCGAATTTTGTCCCTTGCTTATAGCAAGGACCAGATTACGGCTCCAGCTAATATGGAACTACTAGGCCACATCGTTCTGTCAGATGAAATCAAGGATAATACCAAGGAAACCTTTGACTATTTCGAATCTCAAGGTGTTGAAGTGAAGATTATCAGTGGTGATAATCATGTGGCTGTATATGGGGTGGCTCGTAAGGCAGGTTTTAAGGAAGAAGCGCGGGCGATTGACATGACTAAGGTGAGCGATGATGACTTTGAAAGAGTGGTCTTGGAACACGATATCTTTGGTCGGGTGACACCTGAACAGAAGCAAAAGATGGTATCTATTTTGCAAAATGCTGGGAAAACAGTTGCTATGAGTGGTGATGGTGTCAACGATGTTCTAGCTCTCAAAAAAGCAGATATTAGTTTTGCTATGAATGGTGCTACTAGCGCAGCCAAAAGCGTCTCCAATATTGTTTTTCTCACAGATGATTTTGCAGTATTTTATGATATCTTGATGGAAGGACGCCGTGTCATTAACAACATCCAAAAGGTAGCCTCTCTTTTTCTAACAAAGACCTTCTTCTCCATCGTTTTTGCCATTTTGAGTGTGGTATTTGGTTTGGAATTCGTCTTTATCCCCATTCAGTTTACAATCATTTCAGCCATTACGATTGGGATTCCATCTTTCTTCCTAACTTTTGAGTCCAATAAAGAAAAGGTCAGCACACATTTTATGCGAGATATTTTGACCAATGCTGCGATTGGTGGTGGCATTCTGGTTGCTAGTGTTCTCCTGACGAACTTCTTTATCACTGTCCCAGGTCAGGTCAAATTTATTTGCTTCCTCCTTGCTTTAATCAATGGTCTGTGTCTAGTTGCCAAGGTCAGCTTGCCTTTTAATCGATACAAGTTACTCTTGCTCACGTTTTTGATCCTTGCAGCCCTTGTTGGCGTACTTGCCAATACATTTATCCTGCAAAGAACTTTTGTGCCTCTAGAAACGACCCAAGTCGTCTATACAGCCATCATGGCAGTTGTGATTGGGGGCTTGCATTATTTGACTAGAAGAAAAAGTTGATACACAAAAAGAATCAGGATTTAATCCTGATTCTTTTTTATTTATATTCTCGATGGTTTACATGATACCGAAGAAACGAGCTGCAATACCTACTGCAAAGAGAGCAAGGATGATTGCGATTGGTGATACTTTTTTCTTAAGCAACCACATGCAAAGGAAAGTAAGGAGAAGTCCCATCAATCCTGGAATCAATGAGTTCAACTGACCTTGAAGGGTTTGTGGTTGAATCTTATCTAGGCTCAATCCTCCAAGTGCATCAGCAAGAATTCCTTTCAATTCAGCACCAGTAACAGCACCTTCTGGGAAGTTGATGTAAGCTCCTTCAGCCAATTGTTTACCTGGAAGGTTCACAGTAAAGTTGATAGATACCCAACGTTGTACAAGAACGGCAAGGATGAACATACCAAGGATAGATGCTCCTTTGGTGATGTCTTTCAAGATACCACCAGACATGTCTTTAGTGATTTCAGATCCAGCTTTGTAACCGAACTCTTGTGTATACCATAGGAAGGCCATACGGATAGCATTCCATCCAAAGAAGAAGAGAAGGGGACCAACAATGTTACCAGATGCAGCAAGTGATGCACCAAGGGCTCCAAGGATAGGACGAACTGTAAACCAGAATACTGGGTCACCGATACCAGCAAGAGGTCCCATCATACCGATCTTAACCCCTTGGATAGCTGCGTCGTCGATTTCAACACCGTTAGCGCGCTCTTCTTCAAGTGCAAGAGTAACTCCCATGATAGGAGCAGCAACGTATGGGTGAGTGTTGAAGAACTCAAGGTGACGCTCAAGAGCCGCCGCTTGGTCTTCTTTTTTAGTGTACAATTTTTTGATAGCTGGGATCAAAGAGTAAGCCCAACCCAAGTTTTGCATACGTTCGTAGTTCCAAGAACCTTGAAGGAATTGTGAACGCCACCAAACTTTTTGACGATCTGATTTTGATAATTGAATTTTTTCAGCCATGATTGTTCCCCTTTCTAGTAGTCTTCTAGGATATCACCGATTGGGTCGTTAGAAGTCGCAGCTCCGCCGCCACCGTTTCCACCTTGTTTTGTAAGGTTAAGGTAGATGAAGGCAAGGGCAACACCGATGACACCAAGGGCAATCAAAGTCAATTGAGAAATCGCAGCAAGTGCAAAACCGATTGCGAAGAATGGCCATACTTCACGAGTAGCCATCATGTTGATAACCATAGCGTAACCAACGGCAACGACCATAGCACCACCGACAGCCATACCACCATTCAACCAGTCTGGCATCAATTTAAGAGCATCTTGAACGGCAGAAGCTGGGATAGCGATAAGGAAGGCAGCAGGGATTGCAATACGAAGACCTTGAAGGAGAAGTGCAACAAAGTGAGCACGCTCAACAGCAGCGATATTTCCGTCTTTAGCAGCAGCATCAGCAGTGTGAACCAAACCAACTGAGATTGTACGAACAATCATTGTCAAGAAAAGTCCAGCTACGGCAAGAGGGATAGCTGTTGCTGTTGCAACGGCGATACCTTCAGTAGTGAAGTTTCCACCTTTGATCAAGATGATTGCTGCAGCAACAGAGGCAAGAGCAGCGTCAGGAGCTACGGCAGCTCCGATGTTTGCCCAACCAAGGGCGATCATTTGAAGTGATCCACCAAGCATAACACCTGCTTCGAGGTTACCAGTTGCAAGTCCGATAAGGGTACATGCGACGATTGGTTGATGGAATTGGAATTGGTCGAGGATACCTTCAAGACCTGCAAGGAAGGCAACAACTACAACCAAGATAGCAGAAATGATTGAAATATCTGACATGGTTTTATTCCTTTTCTATTTAGTTTTAATAAAGTATTTAATCCTGTTTTCAAAAATGATAGAAACAGATTAAAATTATTGAACGTTTGCTTTGTTAATCAAGTCAAACAAATCTTTTTTCGTGTCGTTTGGTACTTTACGTACGTCAAATTCAACACCGAGGTCGCGCATTTTTTCAAAGGTTGCAACATCATCTTTGTCCATAGATAAGACGTTATTGATCATTGTTTTACCTGTTGAGTGGGCCATAGAACCAACGTTAAGGGTCTTGATTGGCACGCCACCTTCGATAGCACGAAGTGCATCTTGTGGAGTTTCAAACAAGATAAGGGCATGAGTGTCACCGAAACGTGGGTCTTTTGCAACGTCAATCAATTTTTGGATTGGAACAACGTTTGCTTTTACTCCGTTAGGAGCTGCTTGTTTGATCAATTCTTTACGCAAGTCGTCTTTTGCAACGTTGTCTGAAGCAACGATAATACGATCTGCTTTTGAATCTGGAGTCCAAGCAGTGGCAACCTGACCGTGAAGGAGACGAGTGTCTAGACGAGCAAGGTTGATCTTCAGTTTACCGTCACCGATAACTGTTCCTTCTGGAATAGCAGCTTGGGCAGCAGGAGCAGCTGCAGCAGTTGCAACTTCCTCAACTGGGTTAAGCTCTTCTGGAAGAGCCTTGATGCCATCTTTGGCTTCTTTAATGATGTTCGCAGCGACTTTTTCCACACCTGCAGTAGCGTCCATAAGGCGCTCTGTGTAGGCTTGGATCAACATCGGCAAGTTAAGTCCTGTGATGATGGCAAATTTACGTTCTGGATTTTCTCCCATCACGCGGCTAGCTTGGTTGAATGGAGATCCACTCCAAAGGTCAGCCAATACTAGAACCTCATCTTCTGCGTCAAATGCAGCAACAGCGTTATTGATCTTAGCGTATAAATCATCAGGACCTTCGTTTGGCATAAAGGTTACAACTTGAACCTTTTCTTGTTCACCAAAGATCATAGATCCGGACTGATGAATACCCGCAGCAAATTCGCCGTGGCTCGCAATAATGATTCCGATACTCATTATTGTCATTCCTCCTTTAAAATGTTTGACTATTTGTTTAAGAAAACTTTAAGCCTAACTTTAAGTATAAACCGTTTTCAAACAAAAATCAACCATTTCTTATAAATATGTATTGGTTTTCAATGAAAACCCGCTTACAAAATGTTAATATATAAATCTTTTGTAGAAATGTTTAAAAAGATAAGGGAGTAATTTAATATAAAAAAATGAAAACAGGCCGATTAATTGAAAAATTGTGAAAATCAAAAAAGCTAGCACAAGCTAACTTTTTGAGTGTCATAGGAACAAATCTTGTAGGGTACGGGCAACACCATCTTCATCATTTGTCAGAGAGAGTTGCTCATCTGCATACGGCAAAAGATCAGGATTGGCATTTTTCATGGCATATCCCTTGCCTGCAAAAGCCAGCATTTCGGTGTCATTGTGTTCATCTCCAAAGGCAATCAAATCTTGTTTGTCACGGTTCATAACATTGAGCAAGTATTCTAAGGCAAAGGCTTTGTTGACCCCTTTTGGTGTACATTCGAGAATGTTGAGGGGCCCTCCCCAGGTATTGATTGCTAGTTGGTGTTGGTAAAAACGATTCATCTCATCTGCTAGCGCGTATTTATCATCGACTCTTGTTTGCAAGAGGATACAGTTAGGGTCCTTGGTCACCAATTCAGATTTGAATTGATTTTCTGGTTGGAAATTTTCTACACCAAATAGTTTGGGATTTGCAATTTCTTCATTAGGAGCCGTGATATAAAATTTCTTGCGGTATTCTCCTGCAATAAAGTCGGCTTGGATATCCTCTTTGCGTTTGACCATGTCTAAGAGGTATTTTTTGTCCAAGGTCAAGCACTTTTCATGCGCCCAAGCACGACCTGGCAGATGGGTAAGGGAACCATTGAAGTTAATCATGGGGGTGTGCAACTCTAATTCCTGATAAAATTCTTTTGCCATACGGTAAGGGCGCCCAGTAGTGATGATGACATGGTGGCCTTTTTCAGCAATTCGTTTAATTGTGTTTCGAGTAAAATCTGAAATCTTACTCTCTGAGTTGAGCAGGGTTCCGTCCAAATCGACGGCGATAATTTTTTTAGTCATATAAACCTTCCTAGTAGATCCCTGATAAGATGACTACTATTATATCAAAAAGAAAGCAGAAAAACAGGCTTGAAACAAAAAATAAAAATTTCATTTTGTTAAATAAATCAAACAAACATATTGAAAAGGTGAATGATAAATGATATAATACTCTCATTGTTCGTAAAAAACAAAAGGAGATTAAAGATGGACAAACTATTTAAACTAAAAGAGCACGGGACAGATGTCCGTACAGAGGTGCTTGCTGGTTTAACAACATTCTTTGCAATGAGTTACATTCTCTTTGTAAACCCTCAAATGCTTTCCCAAACGGGTATGCCTGTTCAAGGTGTGTTCTTGGCAACGATTATCGGTTCTGTAGTCGGTACTTTGATGATGGCTTTCTATGCTAATTTGCCATACGCACAAGCACCAGGTATGGGACTAAATGCCTTCTTCACATTTACAGTTGTATTTGGGATGGGCTATACTTGGAAAGAAGCTCTTGGTATGGTCTTCATTTGTGGAATTATTTCATTGATTATTACCTTGACAAATGTTCGTAAAATGATCATCGAATCTATTCCCACAACACTTCGTTCAGCTATTTCCGCTGGTATTGGTGTTTTCCTTGCCTATGTTGGGATTAAGAATGCTGGTCTCTTGAAATTCTCAATTGACCCAGGTACTTATACTGTAGCAGGTGAAGGAGCAGACAAGGCTCAAGCTGCACTTACTGCAAACTCCGCAGCTGTTCCAGGATTGGTAGACTTCAATACTCCAGCCGTATTGGTGGCTCTTGCAGGTCTGGCTATTACCATCTTCTTTGTTGTTAAAGGCATCAAGGGTGGAATCATTCTTTCTATTTTAACAACGACTGTGCTTGCCATTGCTGTTGGTGTTGTCAAATTATCAGGGATTGACTTTGCTAGCAACAATCTTTCAGCAGCGGTTAATGATTTAGGAACTTTGTTTGGTGCTGCTCTTGGTTCAGAAGGTTTAGGCTCTTTGATTTCAAACACTTCACGTTTACCAGAAACCTTGATGGCCATTCTTGCCTTCTCACTAACGGATATTTTTGATACAATCGGTACTCTTATCGGTACTGGTGAAAAAGTTGGTATCGTTGCGACAAGTGGGGAAAACCATGAGTCCGCTAAATTGGACAAGGCTCTTTACTCTGACTTGGTGGCAACTTCAGTAGGTGCCATTGCAGGTACTTCAAACGTTACAACCTATGTTGAGTCTGCGGCGGGTATCGGCGCTGGTGGACGTACTGGGTTGACAGCCCTAGTGGTTGCGATCTGTTTTGCTCTATCTAGCTTCTTTAGCCCACTTCTAGCGATTGTTCCGACAGCTGCAACAGCACCAATTTTGATCATCGTCGGAATCATGATGCTTTCTAACTTGAAAAATATCCCTTGGGATGATATGGCTGAAGCGGTTCCTGCCTTCTTCACATCTATCTTTATGGGATTCAGCTACTCTATCACACAAGGGATTGCTGTTGGTTTCTTGACATATACCTTGACAAAAGTTGTCAAAGGTCAAGCCAAGGATGTGCACGTAATGATTTGGATTTTGGATGCCTTGTTTATCCTTAACTATATCAGTATGGCGCTATAAATGGTATAATTAAAAAGGGGAGTCTCCCCTTTTTAATTATAAGGAGGTACATCATGAAAGATAAGACGATTTGGCAAGAGGTTTTGAACAGAGGGAAATGGGTGCTCATCCTTTTGGTAGCTTTTGTTCTATCTCAATTTCCCATAGGACTTGCTTTGTTTTTAGCAAACAAACAGTTTCCGATTTTACAGTCAGGTCTCTTAGTAGGTGCTCTATCCATAGTCGTTTTGATTGTATTCATTATTGGTGCACGAAAAACACAACTTGCTACTTTTAATCTATCCTTTTTTAAGGCAAAAGATTTGGCTCGCTTGGTACTGAGTTATCTAGTGATTTTTGCGACAAATCTCTTGGGTTCACTCCTGCTTCGACTAACAAATGAGGCAACAACCAATAACCAATCAATACTGAATGGTTTGGTTCAGAATAGTTCCTTGATTTCAACTTTCTTTCTACTAGTCTTGATTGCGCCGATTTGTGAAGAAATTTTGTGTCGTGGAATTATTCCCCAAAAGATCTTCCGTGGAAAAGAAAAACTTGGCTTTGTTGTTGGTGCAATCGTCTTTGCCTTGCTCCATACGCCAACTAATCTGCCTTCTGTGATTATTTATGGAGGAATGTCAACGGTTTTGACTTGGACAGCCTACAGAACAGAACGTTTAGAGATGTCAATCTTGCTTCATATGATTGTCAATGGTATTGCCTTTTGTTTGCTGGCTTTACTGGTTTTGATTAGTCGAAATGTAGGCTTGCCTTTCTAAACCATTTCCTTACTTGGAAAAGATAAATGCTAGCGTATCCATCTTTTTCTTTTTATGGTAAAATAGAGAAATAATGTGGTGAAAAACCTTGAGGAGTGACCTTATGTCCAATAAAGCTAGTCAGGCAAAAACAGCCATTTGCGGAATTATCAATGTAACCCCAGATTCCTTTTCGGATGGTGGTCAGTTTTTTGCTGTTGACCAGGCTCTTCAGCAAGCCCGTAAATTGATAGCTGAAGGAGCTAGCATGCTAGATATTGGTGGAGAATCAACTCGGCCGGGCAGTAGCTATGTTGAGATAGAAGAGGAAATCCAGCGTGTTGTTCCAGTGATTAAAGCTATCCGTGAGGAAAGTGATGTCCTCATTTCCATCGATACTTGGAAAAGTCAGGTAGCAGAGGCTGCTTTGAAAGCTGGTGCCAATCTGGTCAATGATATCACTGGTCTCATGGGAGATGAGAGAATGGCGGATGTGGTTGCTAAAGCTGGAGCGAAAGTGGTTATCATGTTTAATCCAGTCATGGCTAGACCTCAGCACCCTAGTTCGCTCATATTTCCTCGTTTTGGATTTGGGGATCCTTTTACAAATGAAGACTTGGCGTACTTTGAACAACTATCAGTAGAAGATTTGATGACCGCGTTCTTTGACCGCGCTCTAGCAAGAGCGGAGGAAGCTGGGATTGTACAAGAAAATATTCTGCTGGATCCAGGAATTGGCTTTGGTCTGACCAAGAAGGAAAATCTGCTCCTTCTACGGGATCTGGATAAACTACACCAGCAAGGCTATCCAATCTTTCTCGGTGTTTCGCGCAAGCGGTTTGTTATCAATATCCTTGAGGAAAATGGTTTTGAAGTCAATCCTGAGACGGAAGTCGGTTTCCGCAATCGGGACACCGCTTCGGCTCATGTGACCAGTATCGCTGCGAGACAGGGTGTCGAAGTGGTGCGCGTGCACGATGTAGCCAGTCACCGGATGGCAGTTGAAATTGCGTCAGCCATTCGTTTGGCAGATGATGCGGAAAATCTAGATTTAAAACAATATAAATAAGATGAAAGAAATTCAAAACAATCAGTGGATTGCCCACTACCGGACGGACCAACCGCATTTTGGTTTGGAGCGAATGGTAGAACTCCTAGCCCTGCGAGGCAATCCCCATCTCAAACTCAAGGTCATCCACATTGGTGGAACCAACGGCAAGGGTTCGACCATTGCTTTTCTGAAAACTATGCTGGAAAAGATGGGGCTGAAAGTTGGGGTCTTTAGCTCGCCCTATCTCATTCATTATACGGATCAGATTAGCATCAATGGGGAATCCATTCCCGAGGCTAGGCTAGAATCCCTCATGGCAGTTTATCGGTCTTTGCTTGAGGGGGAGAAGGTCGCTGCTTTACAAGGAACGACTGAGTTTGAGATTATCACAGCTCTAGCTTATGATTATTTTTCCTCAGAGAAAGTAGATGTGGCTATCATGGAAGTCGGCATGGGTGGACTCTTGGATAGTACCAATGTCTGCCAGCCGATTCTGACAGGGATTACAACTATTGGCTTGGATCATGTGGCCCTACTTGGTGACACCTTGGAAGCTATAGCAGAGCAGAAAGCTGGTATTATCAAGCAAGGTATTCCCTTGGTAACAGGTCACATTGTTCCAGAAGCCTTGGCTGTTATTGACCGCACTGCGGAAGGGAAAAATGCGCCGAGACTTGCCTATGGGAGTGATTATCAAGTCAGTCATCAAGAAAGTGTGGTGACAGGAGAAGTCTTTGACTATACAAGTGCTGTCAGACAAGGTCGCTTCCAGACAGGTCTGCTGGGCTTGCATCAGATAGAGAATGCGGGGATGGCGCTTGCTCTCCTAGACACTTATTGCCAGGAGACTGGGCGAGAATTAGCAAGTAATGCCTTGGTTGCTCAAGCTCTTGAGGAAACCAGATGGCCAGGGCGTTTGGAGGTCCTGTCTAGTGACCCCTTGCTGCTTTTGGATGGGGCCCACAATCCGCATGCTATCAAAGCTTTGTTGGCAACCTTGCAAGAACGCTTTGCGGATTATCATACGGAAATCCTCTTTACTTGTATCAAAACCAAGGCTTTGGAGGATATGCTGGATTTGCTAGAGTCGGTGCCAAATAGTCAACTGACTCTGACTTGTTTTGACGATAGTCGGGCGACGGATGAAAGCGTGCTGAAAGAGACAGCTAAGTCTAGAAATCTCAGCTTCCAAGAATGGCAGGATTTTCTAGAGCAGAAATTGACAGATAAAAATGAAGAGAAACAAACAGTTAGGATTGTCACGGGTTCCTTGTATTTCTTGAGCCAGGTGAGAGCCTACCTAATGGAGAGGAATAACTAGAGAATGGATACACAAAAGATTGAAGCAGCTGTAAAAATGATTATCGAGGCTGTTGGTGAGGACGCTAACCGCGAGGGCTTGCAGGAGACACCTGCTCGTGTAGCCCGTATGTACCAAGAGATTTTTTCAGGTCTTGGTCAGACTGCGGAGGAACATTTGTCAAAATCCTTTGAGATTATCGACGATAATATGGTAGTGGAAAAGGATATCTTTTTCCACACCATGTGTGAACACCACTTCTTGCCCTTTTATGGTAGAGCGCATATTGCCTATATTCCAGATGGCCGTGTGGCAGGCTTGTCCAAGCTTGCCCGTACGGTTGAAGTTTATTCTAAAAAACCACAGATTCAAGAACGTTTGAATATCGAAGTGGCTGATGCCTTGATGGACTATCTGGGGGCTAAGGGAGCATTTGTTGTCATTGAGGCAGAGCATATGTGTATGAGCATGCGTGGTGTCAGAAAACCAGGCACTGCAACCTTAACCACTGTAGCCCGTGGCGTATTTGATACGGATAAGGACCTCCGAGATCAGGCTTATCGTCTAATGGGACTATAAAAGAATCCGCTATAAGCGGATTTTTCTAGAAAGGACTAGTTATGGATCAGCTAAAGATTAAAGATTTGGAAATTTTTGCCTATCATGGTCTTTTTCCTAGTGAGAAGGAATTAGGACAGAAGTTTGTCGTTTCAGCCATCCTATCCTATGATATGACCAAGGCGGCGACTGAGTTAGACTTGGCTGCTTCTGTCCACTATGGAGAACTTTGCCAACAGTGGACGACTTGGTTTCAGGAAACTACTGAGGACCTGATTGAAACGGTAGCCTATAAACTGGTAGAACATACCTTTGAGACCTATCCTCTTGTCCAAGAAATTGAGTTGGAACTCAAAAAACCTTGGGCTCCAGTGCATTTACCGTTGGATACCTGCTCGGTGACCATCCACCGTCGTAAGCAGCGGGCCTTTATCGCTCTAGGAAGTAATATGGGGGACAAGCAAGCGAACTTGGAGCAAGCTATTGACAAACTGCGAGCTCGAGGTATCCATATTCTCAAAGAGTCTAGTGTCTTAACGACTGAGCCTTGGGGTGGTGTGGAGCAAGATAGTTTTGTCAATCAGGTGATTGAAGTAGAAACCTGGCTACCCGCACCAGTCTTGTTAGAAACCTTGTTAGCCATTGAGTCCGAGATGGGACGGGTTCGAGAGGTGCATTGGGGGCCTCGTTTGATTGATTTGGACCTACTCTTTGTAGAAGACCAAGTCATTTATACTGACGACCTCATCTTGCCTCATCCTTATATAGCAGAACGCCTCTTTGTCCTTGAGTCTCTGCAAGAACTAGCTCCCCATTTTATTCATCCAGTACTCAAACAGCCGATACGCTACTTGTATCAAGAATTAAACAAATAGAAAAAACTCTAGTTCCTCAGCAGTTTGCGCCGAGAAGCTAGAGTTTTTAAAATAGGTCATTTTCTTCAGGAAGGAGGATGGTTTCTTTCCCGTCCATGTCTAAAACAAGGACTTTAGGAGGGTAAAGAGGATCAAAAGGATGATTAAAATCAAAGTCGATACTAGTCGGCAGGTGCTGACTAGAGAAATGGAAGGTGATGGTTCCCTCGTTGTTTAGTAGTTGAAATTCTAGTTCCTCTTCTAATTCAAATACGTTTTTCAAAAAATGATCGATAATAAACCATAAAGAATCGATAACATCGTCAGGCAAGCTGGTCACAACACCAAAACTGGCCGAACGTCTCTGAGTATTTGTAAAAGCCATAAACATTCCCTCCCTCCTTTTATTTTTCCTTATCATACAGCAAAACATCCCAAAAATCAAGAAATCGTACTCGCTTTTTCAAAATGGGAATAGGTTGTGAAATTTTTTCAAAGTTTCTCTAAAAAATACTTGAAAGTGTTTACAATAAGTGATAAAATGGAGTAAGCAGATGTATGAAAGCGAAATTTTCAATATAGAAAGGAAACAGAATGAACACAGATGATACAGTAACGATTTATGATGTTGCCCGTGAAGCTGGGGTTTCAATGGCAACTGTTAGCCGTGTAGTGAATGGCAACAAGAACGTCAAAGAGAATACTCGTAAAAAAGTTCTAGAGGTGATTGATCGTCTTGACTACCGTCCAAATGCGGTAGCGCGTGGCTTGGCCAGCAAGAAAACTACGACAGTTGGTGTTGTGATTCCAAATATCACTAATGGCTATTTTTCAACCCTAGCCAAGGGGATTGATGATATTGCAGAGATGTATAAGTATAATATCGTCCTAGCCAACAGTGATGAAGACGATGAAAAAGAAGTTTCAGTAGTTAATACTCTCTTTTCAAAACAGGTTGACGGGATCATTTTTATGGGCTATCACTTGACTGAAAAGATTCGTTCAGAATTTTCTCGTTCTCGGACACCAGTTGTCCTTGCAGGAACGGTGGATATTGAACACCAGTTGCCAAGTGTTAATATTGACTACAAACAAGCAACGATTGATGCAGTAACTCATTTGCTTCAGGAAAATGAAAAGATTGCCTTTATCAGTGGACCACTTGTTGATGATATCAACGGCAAAATTCGATTGATTGGTTACAAGGAAGCGTTGAAAAAGGCAGGAATCCCTTATAGCGAGGGCTTGGTATTTGAATCTAAATACAACTATAATGATGGCTATGCCTTGGCGGAGCGCTTGGTTTCTTCACAGGCTACAGCTGCAGTTGTGACAGGTGATGAATTGGCTGCAGGTGTGCTAAATGGTTTGGCGGATCACGGTGTATCTGTGCCAGAAGAGTTTGAAATCATCACGACAGATGACTCTCAGATTGCACGATTCACTCGTCCAAATCTGACAACTATTGCCCAACCTCTTTATGATCTAGGTGCTATCAGTATGCGTATGCTGACTAAGATCATGCACAAGGAAGAGTTGGAAGAACGTGAAGTTCTCTTGCCTCACGGTTTGACAGAACGTCGTTCAACACGAAAACGCAAATAGAAAAAATCAGGGAATCGAGAAGATTTCCTGATTTTCAATTTTAACCTTCCATGTAATTGCGAAGTTCTTGTCCTTTTAGTCCAGCATTAAGGGCAATTAATAATTTGAGGCGAGCTTTTTGGGCATTGAGTTCTTTGACAAAGAGAACGCCAGATTCTTGCAACTGAACTCCCCCACCTTGGTAGGCATAAACAGGTTCAGCAATGCCATTAAAACAACGTGAGACCAAGGCGACTGGGATTCCTTTTTGGAGGAGACTTTCTAATTTTTGAGCTGTTTCTTTGGGGATATTACCTGCTCCGAAGGCCTGAACGACTAGGCCATCCAGCTGTTCCAAGTCTAACATATCAATCAGCTCGTCTGTCATACCGGCATAGGCTGAGATGATAGGAACCAGACCCTGAATTTGTTCGAGATTAAAACGGACACGAGGTTCAGCCGTTTTGAAGTAGAGGATTTCTTGCTTCATGATGAGGCCAAGTGGTCCATGTGTTGGGGTTTGAAAGGTACCGACGTTGGTCGTATGGGTTTTGGTAACATACTTGGCCGCGTGGATTTCATCGTTCATGACGACCAGAACCCCCTTATCAGCTGACTTGTCATCGCTGGCAACTCGTAAAGCACTCAGATAGTTGTATACACCGTCGCTACCGAGTTCGTTGGAACTACGCATAGCTCCAGTTAGAACGATGGGCATGTGTGGAATTTCCATGGTATCAAGGAAGTAGGCAGTTTCCTCTAGCGTATCTGTTCCATGTGTGATGACAACTCCATCGTAATTATTAGCTTCCTCTTTAATCTTATGATAGAGTGCAAGCATATGCTTGGGTTTGATATGGGGACTCGGTAGGTTAAAAAAGTCTAGGGCATGAACCTCAATCCCTTCAAGTGGATTGGATACATGGTTCATGGGATTGTCCTGGCTAGTTACAACGGCACCAGTGGCGTCTGCTTGCATGGAAATAGTTCCACCTGTATGTAAAACAAGGATTTTCTTAGGCATGATTTACTCACTCTCTCTGAAATGTGGTATAATCATTGTAACACAAAAGGGGAGAATGGGATAGGATGGAAGTCAAAGCTGTTTTTTTTGATATCGATGGAACGCTAGTCAACGATCGTAAGAGTGTTTTGAAATCCACTAAGGACGCGATTAGGATTGTGAAAGAACAAGGGGTGCTTGTTGGAGTGGCGACAGGACGGGGGCCTTTCTTTGTCAAGGAATTGATGGAGGATTTAGATCTGGATTTTGCAATAACTTATAACGGACAATATATCTTTAATAAAGAAAAAGTCTTATTTGCTAGCCCGATTGCCAAGTCAAGTCTGCGTCAACTGATTGCCTATGCTAAAAAGGAGCGTAAAGAAATCGCTCTTGGAACCGAGCATGCTGTTGTTGGTTCGAAAATTATGTCATTTGGTCTTGGATCCTTTTCACAGCTGGTTAGCCGTTTCATTCCAACTGGCTTAACAAGAACCGTTAGCCGTTCCTTTAATCGAATGGTCAGCAAGGCAGTTCCTCAAAAGGAAGATGACCTACTTCGTTTGATCAATGAGCCAATCTATCAAGTGTTAATGCTGATGACACCCGAAGAATCTGAGAAAGCTGCAAGTGATTTTGAAGATTTGAAATTGACTCGAAGCAATCCCTTCGCTGCGGATATCATCAACCAAGGGAATTCCAAACTAGAAGGCATTCGTCGAGTTGGAAAAGAGTATGGTTTTGATCTCAACCAAGTCATGGCCTTCGGAGATTCAGACAACGACCTGGAAATGTTGGCAGGTGTTGGTATGTCAGTCGCTATGGGAAATGGCAGTAGCAGTGTTAAAGAAGTTGCCAAGCACATTACAGCAAGTAACCAACAAGATGGCATCCACAAGGCGCTTGAACATTTTGGAGTCTTGGCTTCAGAAAAAGTTTTTGTCAGTCGAGATTACCATTTTAACAAGGTCAAGACCTTCCACCACATGATGGATGAACGAACTCAGGAAGAACCACAGGCATGGGATGTTGAAGGTGCAACCCATCGCGCAGACTTTAAAATTGAAGAATTAGTAGAGTTTGTTCGCGCGGCAAGTTCTTCGGAGGAAGAATTCCAGCAGTCACTTGCAAGCATGCATGCGGCACTTGATAAGGCGGCCGAAAAGGTGAGGCAAAAAACGCCTGCCCAAAAAGATCTAATCGGGCAGGTTGATGCCTTAATCGATATACTGTATTTTACTTACGGCAGTTTTGCCTTGATGGGAGTGGATCCAGAACGCATCTTTGATATTGTGCATGAGGCAAACATGGGGAAGGTTTTTCCTGATGGAAAAGCCCATTTTGATCCAGTTACACATAAAATCTTAAAACCGGATGACTGGGACGAAAAATATGCTCCAGAACCTGCTATCAGAAAGGAACTGCAGCGTCAGCTCAAGGCTTATGAGCGACATAAAGAGAGAAATAAGTAAGAAAAAAGGGAGCCTAGCAGGCTCCTTTTATGTTCCTATAATGTTTTTTCTTGTTCTCTCACGACGAGCAAATCAACTTTTGCGTGGCGGAGGATGTATTCAGATGAAGAGCCAACCAAGAGGCGTTCAAAGGCATTAAGACCTGTTGCACCGACGAGAATCAGGTCAACATTTTCTGCGTCTGGAATGGTACGGGCAAGGAGGGTTTTCGGATTTCCCATTTCGATGACGATATGAATATCCGTCACGCCCGCATCTCTTGCACGCTTTTCGTACTCTTTCATCAAACTTTCAGCATCGACTTGGAGTTCTTCGTAAACTTCAGCATCAAAGGTAGACACGCTTTGAAGAGCGCGTGTGTCAATAACATGGGCAATGGTGAGCTTGGAATCATTGCGTAGAGCAGTGTAAACACCTTTAACAAAAGCCAAGTCTGCCTCTTTAGAACCATCAATTGCAACCATAACATTTTGGTAACGTTGTGCCATAATGAAACCTCCTGAAATTTTCTTACTTTTATTGTAATCCTTTTCACTAAAGAAGTAAAGTAAAAATCATATTTAAATAAATATTATCGGAGATTCGATTTGGTGGAGATATGTTAAAATAAAAGAAAACGGGATATTAGGAAACATAGTGAAGGGATGAGAAAGTATGAAAGATTTTGTTCAAGCTTCTAAAAAAATAAGTCTTCTTTATCATGGAATTATCTTTGCATCGCTTGTAGGAGAAGTAGTGATGCTTTGGCAGCTGGAAAGAGTCGTGCCTATTCTCTATCCATATTTTGTTGGTTTTCTTCTCTTTCACTTAGTCTACCATATCATTTTATTTGTGATTGCAAAGAGAAGTGGTCGCTTGGACTATTTGGTCACGTGGGGGCTCTTTTTCATGTTTAATCTTTTGTATGATTCCTTTTTAGCATTGGTCTTTCTAGGTTTGTCTTTTGGTATGTGAGAAATGATTCTTCCCTCTAGTTATTTAAACGGTGAGAACCTAGTCGTTGTGAGTTTTTTCTTGGCTCCCTCATTTCAGGAAACTTGTCGCAATCCCTTTCTAGTGGTATAATGTTACTATCTCGATGAATTGAGGAAACAAGATGAAAGAATATAACAAGTCTAGTAAGTTAGAGCATGTTGCTTATGATATCCGTGGCCCTGTTTTGGAAGAAGCTATGCGGATGCGAGCAAACGGAGAAAAGATTTTACGTCTGAATACAGGGAATCCAGCAGAATTTGGCTTCACAGCGCCAGACGAGGTCATTCATGACTTGATTATGAATGCGCGTGATAGCGAAGGGTATTCTGACTCTAAAGGGATTTTCTCAGCCCGTAAGGCCATCATGCAGTATTGCCAACTGAAGAACTTTCCCAATGTGGACATTGATGATATCTACCTTGGAAATGGTGTCAGTGAGCTGATTGTCATGTCTATGCAGGGGCTTTTGGACAATGGAGATGAGGTCTTGGTGCCTATGCCAGACTATCCTCTCTGGACGGCTGCTGTCAGCCTAGCTGGGGGAAATGCGGTTCACTATATCTGTGATGAAGCTGCAGAGTGGTACCCAGATATTGACGATATCAAGTCAAAAATCACTTCCAATACCAAGGCTATCGTCCTTATCAATCCTAACAATCCAACTGGAGCCCTTTATCCTAAAGAACTCTTGTTGGAGATTATTGAAATCGCTCGTCAAAACGACTTGATCATCTTTGCAGATGAGATTTATGACCGCATGGTGATGGACGGGCATGTGCATACGCCTGTGGCGAGCTTGGCACCAGATGTTTTCTGTGTCAGCATGAACGGTCTTTCGAAATCCCATCGTATCGCTGGTTTCCGTGTAGGTTGGATGGTCTTATCTGGACCTAAGACACATGTCAAGGGCTATATTGAAGGTCTCAATATGCTGTCCAATATGCGCCTTTGTTCCAACGTTTTAGCCCAGCAAGTTGTACAAACCTCGCTAGGAGGTCACCAGTCAGTGGACGAATTGCTCCTTCCTGGTGGTCGTATCTATGAACAAAGAAACTTTATCTATAATGCCATTCAAGATATTCCCGGTTTGTCTGCGGTCAAGCCGAAGGCGGGTCTTTATATCTTCCCTAAAATTGACCGCAATATGTATCGCATCGATGACGATGAACAATTCGTTCTTGATTTCTTGAAGCAGGAAAAGGTTCTCTTGGTTCATGGTCGCGGATTTAATTGGCAAGAACCAGACCATTTCCGTATCGTTTACCTTCCTCGTGTGGACGAATTAGCACAAATCCAAGAAAAGATGACTCGTTTCTTGAAACAATATCGTAGATAGGGCTTTCATAGGAAAAGCTCTAAAACATTTGCTTGGAGCTATTGACAAAATTGGCAGAATCAGATAGAATAGTAAAGTATGTTTAGTAACTGATCACTTTATAGCCGGCTAAACGAATACAAAATCTATGAGGAGGTATTCATCGTGAAACGTACTTATCAACCAAGTAAACTTCGTCGTGCGCGCAAACACGGATTCCGTAACCGTATGTCAACTAAAAACGGTCGTCGCGTATTGGCAGCTCGTCGTCGTAAAGGACGCAAAGTTTTGGCTGCTTAATCCAAACGAATTCAACAAAGAAGTCAGTAGGAACTCGAGTCTACTGGCTTTTCTTTTTTTTCTATGATATCAGTCTGTAAAGACTTTATATTTTTGCTGAAATAGTGTATAATATTTCACATACTATAAAAATGGAGAACAGTTATGAAGAAATCAAAAGCCCTCCTACTAGGGGCTGGAATTTTGAGTGCAAGCTTCTTGATGGTGGCTTGTAGTTCGGCACAATCAAATACAGATAAAACTTACTCTTATGTATTTGCCAGCAATCCGGATACATTAGACTATATCACTTCGACACGTGGTTCGACCTCTAGCATTACGACAAACTTGATCGATGGTTTGTTGGAAAATGATAAGTACGGCAATCTCGTCCCTTCTATGGCAGAGTCATGGACCGTATCAAAAGATGGTTTGACCTATACCTATAAAATTCGCCAAGGAGCTAAGTGGTATACCTCTGAAGGAGAAGAGTATGCTGAAGTGACAGCACATGATTTTGTGACAGGTCTTAAGTATGCAGCGGATAAAAAGGCTGAGAACTTGTACTTGGTACGGGATTCAATCAAAGGTTTGGCAGATTATGTCGAAGGGAAAACATCTGACTTTGAGACGGTTGGAGTCAAGGCAGTGGACGACTATACTCTCCAATACACTTTGAACAAGCCGGAGTCTTATTGGAATTCGAAGACAACAGGGGGAATTTTGAGTCCTGTCAATGAAGCTTTTTTGAAATCTAAGGGAGATGACTTTGGAAGTGTTACCCCATCTAGCATCCTGTCCAATGGGCCATACTTGTTCAAGTCTTTTACTTCAAAATCTTTAATTGAGTTTGAAAAGAACCCTAATTATTGGGATAAGGACAATGTGAAGATTGAGAAGGTAAAACTTTCCTTCTATGATGGTTCAGACCAAGATAGTTTGGCTCGAGGATTCCTAGAAGGCAACTACACAGACGGACGTATCTTCCCGACAAGTTCTGTCTTTGACCAGCTGAAAAAAGGGAATGAGGATAAGATTACCTATACTCCTCAGGATGCTGTGACTTTCTACTATCTCTTCAATGTCAACCGTCAAAGTTACAATCAAACCATGAAACAGACGGATAAAGAAAAGGCGGATTCTCGTGCAGCTATGCAAAATAAGGACTTCCGTCAGGCGATTAACTTTGCCTTTGACCGTCATGCCTACGCTGCCCAGACAAATGGAGAAGATGGAGCTGACCGTATCCTTCGAAACATAGTCACACCGAGCAACTTTGTTCAAATCGGTGGCAAAAACTTCGGGGATGCTGTCAATGAAAAGATAGTCAACTATGGTACAGAGTGGTCAAATATCAATCTGAACGACGCGCAACCTGCTTTCCTGAATGCTGATAAAGCCAAGGCAGAATTTGCCAAAGCCAAAGAAAGTTTGCAGGCAGAAGGTGTGACCTTCCCTATCCATTTAGACATGCCAGTAGACCAGACTGCTAAGTTGGACGTACAGCAAGCAAGTTCTTTCAAGCAGACGGTTGAGGAGACACTTGGATCAGATAATATTGTTATCGATGTGATTCAATTGTCTCCAGACGAGAAAGACAATGCAACCTTCTTTGCTGACACAGCTGAACAAAAGGACTATGACATCGATATTTCGGGCTGGAGTGGAGATTACTCTGATCCTAAGACATATCTTGACCTCTTGGATCCAGACTCTGGTTCTCAGTTAAAAAATCTTGGCTTGACTCCAGGGAAAGACAATGATGTCAAGGAAAAAATCGGTCTCTCTACCTACAAGAAGTTGTTGGACACAGCAGACAATGAGGTTGAAAATACTCAGACTCGCTATGAAAAATTTGCTGAAGTTCAAGCTTGGCTAACAGATAGTGCTCTCTTTCTGCCAGTTCAAAGTGGAGGAGCTAATCCAATCTTCCGTAAGACTGTACCGTTCACAGGAGCCTTCTCATTTGTCGGACATAAAGGGGATGCGGATAACTACAAATACCTTGAGTTGCAAAAAGATCCCGTGACTGCGAAACAGTATCAAGAGCTTTATGAAAAATGGCAAAAAGAAAAAACTGAGTCCAATAAAAAAGCTCAGGAAGATTTAGCTAACCACATTCAATAATATTCCTAGTCATGCTTTTTAGTTAAGCATAGTGGCTGGATTCAGAAAAAGGCCCCACCAGACGCTTTTTGGTTCTGGTAGGGCCTTTTCTTTATTCTTTTAAGTGATAAGAGTAGCTAGCGACAACGACGTCTTCGTGCCATCTGAGAGCGTATTTTAGTTTGAGGCTCATTTGATTGTGCAGGATATTTTGCCAAGGCTTGTTAGGGATGAACTGTGGTACAAGGACTGTAACGGTGTAGTTTTTTTGCTTAGCTTCTTGGGCGATTCGTTTGACATACTTAACGCTAGGGGTGATGATGTCGCGGTAGCTGGTATTGATATTTTTCAGAGTGATATTTGGGAAGTAATCGGCAAATTCCTGAAGAATTTCTTGGTCTTTTTCCACCGTTTCTTTAGTAGAAATGTGCATGGCTAACACTTCGTCACCGATACTTTGAGCGTAGTTGATGGCTCCGACACTTACTCGAGTGACATTTCCTACTAGGACAAGGACAAGGTTACCGTCATAAGTGCGTTTTTCAATTCCTTCGTAGAGTCGTAGTTGTTTTGCCACTTTTTGGTAATGGTTGTGAATGGACAAAAAGAGGAAGGTTAAGACTAGGATAATTGGGAAGAATGGCCAGATATCACCCAGTCTGAAGAGGAGTAAAATGAGGACAATGGCATAACAAATGATGGCCCCAAGGATATTAGCGAAGGCAGATTTTAAGAAGTTTGCTCCTTTTTCCTTTTTCCAATGGCGAATCATCCCAGTCTGAGATAGAGCAAAGGGAACGAAGACCCCGATAGTATAAAGAGGAATCAAGCGTTCAGTATTCCCATTAAAAATGAGAAGAAGGATCATAGCCCCAAAAGCCAGAGTTAAGATACCATTGGAGTAGCCGAGACGGTCCCCTTTTTCCATAAAGAGATGAGGCATGTACTTGTTTTTTGCCATATTGTAGGACAGCATAGGGAAGGCTGAAAAGCCAGTATTTGCAGCTACAGCTAGAATCAAGGCTGTTGAGAACTGGAAGAGATAGTAGCTAGCATGACCAAAGAATGAATCTCCAAGAATGCCCTTGGCCATTTGCGAGAGGACGGTTTCTCCATTTTGAGGTGTGATGCCCATCCAGTAGTTTAGGAAGGTGATGCCTGCAAAAAGAAAACCTAAAATCAAGGACATGATGGTCAAGGTCTCAGCAGCATTCTTTTCCTTCGGAGTTTTGAAAAATGGTACCGCATTTGAAATAGCTTCAACCCCTGTCAGAGAGGCAGAGCCACTGGTAAAGGCTCTCAATAGGAGAACGATGGAAAGGCTCGGAACAGTTTGTCCAATGGTTGAAGTCGCCTGATAGTTTAGGGAACCTGTAAATAGTTGAAAGAACCCATAAAGCAAGAGAAAGACGGTACTGAAGATAAAGAGGTAGACGGGAATCATCAGAGAGCTGGCAGATTCTTTTAATCCTCTTAAATTCAAGAGCATGAGCAGGCAGACTAGGAAAATAGAGATATGAAGATTGTAGGGATGGAGGGCAGGGATGGCTGCTGTAATAGCATCAGCTCCAGACGCAACGGATACGGCTACTGTCAGCATATAGTCAACAAGGAGGCTACCACCAGCAATCAAGCCTAGTTCAGGAGAGAGATTTTCCCGAGTGACCATATAAGCGCCACCACCTTGAGGATAGGCGTGAATAATTTGACGATAGGAAATGGTCAAACTAGCGAGCAGTAAGAGGACAAAAATACCGATAGGGAGGCTCCACCAAATAGCGAGAGGAGAGAGACTGACTAAAACGAGAATGACTTGTTCAGGTCCATAGGCAATAGAAGACAGGGCATCACTGGATAACATTGCAAGTGCCTGCATTTTTCCAAGTAATCCCCCTTCGCCGTCTGTGAGAGACTTGAGTGGTCGACCGATAAAGGTATATTTTAATTTTCTAAACATTTTCTTTTCCTTTGCTGAAAATTTCAATAAGTGTTATTATACTGCTTTGAAAAAAGGCAGTCAAGGGAGAATGATCGGTATTAGAATATTTTTACAAGCCGAGGGATGCTATTTTTGGTATAATAGATGGAAGAAAATGAGGTTAGAAGAGATGATTTTTGATACGCACACACATTTAAATGTAGAAGAATTTGCAGGACGTGAGGCAGAAGAAATCGCCTTGGCTGCTGAGATGGGTGTGACACAGATGAATATTGTTGGTTTTGATAAGCCAACCATTGAACGAGCCCTAGAGTTGGCAGATGAGTATGAGCAACTCTACGCAACTATTGGCTGGCATCCAACGGAAGCAGGGACTTACACAGACGAGGTCGAAGCTTACTTGCTTAAAAAGCTAAAACATCCCAAGGTTGTTGCTTTAGGTGAGATTGGTTTGGACTACCATTGGATGACAGCAACTAAGGAAGTGCAGAAACAGGTTTTTTGTCGTCAGATTCAGCTGTCTAAGGATTTGAATTTGCCTTTTGTGGTCCACACTCGTGATGCGCTAAAAGATACTTATGAGATTATCAAGAGCGAGGGCGTTGGTCCTCGTGGTGGGATTATGCATTCATTTTCAGGCTCTCTCGAGTGGGCTGAGAAGTTTGTCGAGCTTGGTATGACCATTTCTTTCTCAGGAGTGGTGACTTTTAAGAAAGCAACGGATATCCAAGAAGCTGCTAGAGAGCTTCCTTTAGATAAGATTTTGGTAGAGACGGATGCCCCCTACCTGGCTCCTGTTCCTAAACGTGGCCGTGAGAATAAAACAGCCTACACACGTTATGTGGTGAACTTTATTGCCGACTTGCGTGGGATGACGACCGAGGAATTAGCAGCAGCAACGACTGCAAATGCAGAGCGTATCTTTGGATTGGACAGCAAGTGATGAAAGAAAAAATTTCCCAAGTTATCGTGGTTGAAGGGCGTGATGACACGGCCAATCTCAAACGTTACTTTGACGTGGAAACCTATGAGACACGAGGTTCCGCAATAAATGACCAGGATATAGAACGCATTCAGCGCCTGCATGAATTGCATGGAGTCATTGTCTTTACAGATCCAGATTTTAATGGGGAGCGCATTCGGCGCATGATTATGACGGCCATTCCAACAGTACAGCATGCCTTTCTCAAGCGAGATGAAGCGGTTCCCAAGTCCAAGACCAAAGGACGTTCTCTGGGAATTGAACACGCCAGCTATGAAGATCTAAAAGCAGCGCTGGCTCAGGTGACAGAGCAATTTGAAAACGAGAACGAGTTTGACATCAGTCGTGGTGACTTGATTCGCCTAGGTTTTATAGCAGGAGCAGATAGTCGTAGGCGCAGAGAGTATCTAGGCGAACAGCTCCGCATCGGCTATTCCAACGGCAAACAACTCCTCAAGCGCTTAGAGTTGTTTGGGATAACCTTGGCAGAAGTGGAAGAGGCTATGGAAAGTTATGATAATAGCTAGATAGCTCAAAAATACAAAGGGAATGTGTTACAATAGAGGTACTTATATTTATTTTGATAGCGTTCAAATAGAAACTTATAAGGACAGATTGAAATGAAAATACAAGTTGACAGAGAGTCTGTGTGTATGGGGGATGATGTACTGCCCCATGAGATAGAATTTGAGATTCCTGAAGATATGACAGTGAAAGATTTTTTTGACTTTCTAGAAAGGGAACGTTATTTGCCGTCTGTTCAAGGAAACAATGTCGCTTGGGAACTCCGTAATCGAAATGGGGAACAAGGTGTTTATTTCACCAAAACACGAGAGATTATCCATCCAGATGCGGTCTTAAAAGAGATGCTGGAAGGAATTACTGAGATTCCCTTATTTGTTTTGCTCTATCATTATACCCCGGAAGCATACTATATTAGAAAAGAGAATAAATGAGAATTGCAGATGATGTCCTGACCGAGGTTGAACTGGTCATGTATTGTTATCGTCCCTTGGTGCTTTTATGAAACATCTTTTTAAATGAAGTCTAGGTTTTCGATTGGGCATGAAAAATTGGAAACTTTATAGTTTTATCTACATCCTACTTGAACCACTAACCTTTTTCAAAGATTGTGAAAGGAAATGATATGGCAAATAGAAGTTATATTTACTTAAAAAACGGAGATGAAGCCCGTATTCTAACAGAGGGAATTTACACAATACCCTATTTTTGGCAATTGTTTTGGGATGAAGAAGATTTAAAAGCTCCGATTGCTCTCTGGGAAACAGCAGAAAAACTGGAAGAAGATGAAGAGCAAGCAGAAAGATTTTACCAAGAGCAGAATGTAGATATCTTGCTTTCTATTGAAAAATTCCAGCAGAATGCCCTCAAAAACCGATCTTTTTTAGAAGAGAATGCCCCGCAATCCGTGCAACTATATGATGACTTTGTCCGTTATATTCTTGCAAATGTCAAAGACGGTGATGTGCTCGGATTTGATCTTTTAGATGTTGTTTTTATGGACCAAGTGTCTGTTGTTTCTGATAAACTGTTAAAAAATATACGAGCTATTCGGGAAAATCAACCCAAAGATTTAGATTTTTCTGTGACAGAAAAGAACTTAATTGGTCTTGCTATGGGCTTTCCTGATTATTATGCTTCAGAATTATTGCCAGAAGACAATATTGTAGATTCGGTTGCCTATCAGGATGAACTGAAGAAAATGAACCCCCAAGAAGATAAGAAAGTGCTAGATACGACTGGAGCTGATTCAGAAGGGAACAAGTCTCGTGTTCTTTTAGTGTTTTGGATTTTGTTGGCACTAGTAATTATGTGGGTTTTATATATTATTTTTAGCTAATAAATAGAAAAGAGAATAGATGAGAATTGCAGATTATAGCGTGACCAAGGCAGTGCTGGAGCGTCACGGTTTTACTTTTAAAAAGTCCTTTGGACAAAATTTCCTGACGGATACCAATATCCTTCAAAAAATCGTGGATACGGCTGAGATTGATGACCAGGTTAATGTCATCGAAATCGGGCCAGGGATTGGTGCCTTGACAGAATTTTTGGCTGAGCGTGCGGCAGAAGTCATGGCCTTTGAGATTGATCACCGTTTGGTACCGATTTTAGCAGATACCCTGCGTGATTTTGACAATGTTACTGTAGTCAACGAGGACATTCTCAAGGTCGATTTGGCGCAACATATCCAGAATTTCAAAAATCCTGACTTGCCGATTAAGGTAGTTGCCAATTTGCCCTACTATATCACGACTCCTATTCTCATGCACTTGATCGAGAGTGGCATTCCCTTTAGTGAGTTTGTCGTCATGATGCAAAAAGAAGTGGCGGATCGCATCTCAGCACAGCCAAATACTAAGGCTTATGGTAGTTTGTCGATCGCTGTGCAGTATTATATGACAGCTAAGGTTGCCTTCATCGTGCCTCGTACGGTCTTTGTGCCAGCTCCAAATGTGGACTCAGCCATCTTGAAAATGGTGCGCCGTCCAAATCCAGCTGTAGCAGTGAAAGATGAGAACTTCTTCTTTAAGGTTTCCAAGGCTAGTTTCACTCATCGTCGCAAGACCTTGTGGAATAACCTGACAGGTTATTTTGGGAAGACTGAAGAAGTCAAGGAAAAGTTGAGCAAGGCTTTGGATCAAGCAGGTTTGTCACCAAGTGTACGTGGAGAAGCTCTCAGTTTGGCAGAATTTGCCAGCCTAGCAGATGCGCTTAAAGGACAAGGGCTTTAAGATGCAGGGACAAATCATTAAAGCCTTGGCAGGTTTCTACTATGTGGAGAGTGATGGCCAAGTCTATCAGACACGTGCGCGTGGGAATTTCCGCAAAAAAGGTCATACACCCTACGTTGGGGACTGGGTAGATTTCTCTGCCGAGGAAAATTCAGAAGGCTACATTCTCAAGATTCACGAACGGAAAAACAGTCTGGTCCGTCCGCCTATTGTCAATATTGACCAAGCTGTGGTGATCATGTCAGTCAAGGAACCGGACTTCAACAGCAATTTGCTGGATCGTTTCTTGGTTCTTTTAGAACACAAGGGCATCCATCCTATTGTTTATATTTCTAAAATGGACTTGCTGGAAGATAGGGGAGAACTGGATTTTTATGAACAGACTTATGGTGACATCGGCTATGACTTTGTGACTAGTAAAGAGGAACTCCTACCTTTGTTGACAGGCAAAGTGACAGTCTTTATGGGGCAGACAGGTGTTGGGAAGTCAACCCTTCTCAATAAAATCGCACCAGACCTCAATCTCGAAACAGGTGAAATCTCAGATAGTCTGGGTCGCGGTCGCCATACCACTCGAGCTGTTAGTTTTTACAACCTTAATGGAGGTAAAATCGCTGACACGCCGGGATTTTCATCACTGGATTATGAAGCGTCAACGGCTGAAGACCTCAATCAGGCCTTTCCAGAGATTGCCAGTGTCAGTCGAGACTGTAAGTTTCGTACTTGTACCCATACTCATGAGCCGTCCTGTGCAGTCAAGCCAGCTGTCGAAGAGGGTATCATTGCGTCCTTCCGTTTTGACAACTACTTGCAATTCCTCAGTGAAATTGAAAATCGCAGAGAGACCTATAAAAAAGTCAGCAAAAAAATTCCAAAATAAGGAGAAACCTATGTCTCAATACAAGATTGCTCCGTCAATTCTGGCAGCAGATTATGCCAACTTTGAACGTGAAATCAAACGCCTAGAAGCAACTGGGGCAGAGTATGCCCATATCGATATCATGGATGGTCACTTTGTACCACAAATCAGTTTTGGTGCAGGTGTGGTTGAAAGCCTTCGTCCTCATAGTAAGATGGTCTTTGACTGCCACTTGATGGTAGAAAATCCTGAGCATCATCTAGAAGACTTTGCGCGTGCAGGTGCAGACATCATCAGTATTCATGTGGAAGCAACGCCTCATATTCATGGTGCCCTCCAAAAAATTCGCTCTCTCGGTGTTAAACCTTCGGTCGTCATTAACCCTGGTACGCCTGTCGAGGCAATTAAGCATGTCCTTCACCTAGTTGATCAAGTCTTGGTCATGACGGTTAATCCTGGTTTTGGTGGTCAAGCTTTTCTGCCTGAAACCATGGACAAGGTTCGTGAGTTGGTTGCCCTTCGTGAGGAAAAAGGCCTGAACTTTGAGATAGAAGTTGATGGTGGAATCGATGATCAAACTATTGCTCAAGCCAAAGAAGCTGGAGCGACCGTTTTTGTAGCAGGATCCTATGTCTTTAAGGGAGATGTCAATGAACGAGTGCAAACTCTCAGAAAACAACTGGACTAGGGTTGCTGTTTTTGCAGGCGGAGACCGTGGGCATTATCGGACGGATTTTGATAGCTTTGTCGGTGTGGATCGAGGCTCGCTCTGGGTCTTGGAAGAAGATCTGCCTCTGGCTCTAGCAGTTGGAGATTTTGATTCGGTGACTGCAGACGAACGTCAGGTGATTCAAAAACGTGCCCAGCATTTTGTCCAAGCCCAGCCAGAAAAGGATGACACAGATCTGGAATTGGCTCTTTTAACCATCTTTGAGCAAAATCCCCAGGCTCAGGTGACTATTTTTGGGGCTTTGGGTGGTCGGATCGACCACATGCTGGCCAATGTCTTTCTGCCTAGCAATCCCAAGTTGGCACCCTATATGCGCCAGATAGCGATTGAGGATGGGCAAAATGTGATTGCCTATTGTCCAGAAGGGACCAGTCAGCTAGAGCCTCGTTCAGACTACGATTATCTAGCCTTTATGCCAGTTCGGGATAGCCAGCTGACCATTCTTGGTGCCAAGTATGAGTTGACAGAGGAAAATTTTTTCTTTAAAAAAGTATACGCTTCTAACGAATATATAGATAGGGAAGTTTCGGTAACTTGCCCAGAAGGCTATGTCGTCGTGCTGCATAGCAAGGACAGGAGGTAGGATGGAGACTGTATTACTACTATTATTAATTGCCAACCTAGCTGGACTCTTTCTGATTTGGCAAAGGCAAGATAAGCAAGACAAGTACCTAGCCAAGAGCTTGGAGGATCAGGCAGACAATCTTTCAGATCAACTGGATTATCGCTTTGAACAAGCCAGACAAGCCAGCCAGCTGGATCAAAAAGATTTGGAAGTGGCTGTCAGCGACCGTTTGCAGGAAGTGCGAATGGAGTTGCACCAAGGCCTGACGCAAGTCCGTCAAGAAATGACAGATAATCTTTTGCAAACTAGGGACAAGACCGACCAACGTCTTCAAGCCCTGCAGGAATCCAATGAGCAACGTTTGGAACAAATGCGCCAAACTGTCGAGGAAAAACTGGAAAAGACATTACAGACACGCTTGCAGGCTTCCTTCGAGACAGTTTCCAAGCAACTGGAGTCGGTCAATCGTGGTCTGGGAGAAATGCAGACAGTTGCCCGTGATGTCGGAGCTCTCAATAAGGTTCTCTCTGGAACCAAGACGCGAGGAATTCTGGGCGAATTGCAACTGGGGCAAATCATTGAAGACATCATGACACCAGCTCAGTACGAACGAGAATTTGCAACGGTTGAAAACTCTAGCGAGCGAGTAGAGTACGCCATCAAGTTACCTGGCCAAGGCGACCAAGAATATGTCTACCTACCGATTGACTCCAAGTTTCCACTGGCGGATTATTACCGCTTAGAAGAAGCTTATGAAGCAGGCGATAAGGACGAAATCGAACGTTGTCGCAAGTCACTCCTAGCTAGCGTCAAGCGCTTTGCCAAGGATATCAAGAGCAAGTATCTGGCGCCACCTCGGACGACCAATTTTGGAGTTTTGTTTGTTCCGACAGAGGGACTCTACTCAGAAATCGTCCGCAATCCGGTCTTCTTTGATGACTTGAGACGGGAGGAGCAGATTATTGTCGCGGGTCCAAGTACCCTATCAGCTCTGCTTAACTCTCTATCAGTTGGCTTCAAAACTCTCAATATCCAAAAGAGTGCCGACCATATCAGCAAGACTCTTGCCAGCGTTAAGACTGAGTTTGGCAAGTTTGGTGGCATTCTGGTTAAGGCACAAAAGCATCTCCAACATGCCTCTGGCAATATTGATGAATTATTAAACCGTCGCACCACAGCTATTGAGCGGACGCTCCGCCACATTGAGTTATCAGAAGGTGAGCCTGCGCTTGATCTACTCCATTTCCAAGAAAATGAGGAAGAATATGAAGATTAGTCACATGAAAAAAGATGAGCTGTTTGAAGGCTTTTACCTGATTAAGTCAGCTGACCTGAGACAGACACGAGCTGGAAAAAACTACCTAGCCTTTACCTTCCAAGACGATAGTGGCGAGATTGAAGGGAAACTCTGGGATGCCCAACCTCATAATGTTGAGGCCTTTACCGCGGGGAAAGTAGTCCACATGCAGGGGCGCAGAGAAGTCTACAATAATACACCTCAAGTTAATCAAATCACGCTTCGCTTGCCTCAGCCTGGGGAACCCAATGATCCAGCTGACTTCAAGGTCAAATCTCCAGTCGATGTCAAGGAAATTCGTGACTACATGTCGCAAATGATTTTCAAGATTGAAAATCCTGTCTGGCAGCGTATCGTTCGCAGTCTCTACACCAAGTATGATAAGGAATTCTACTCCTATCCGGCTGCCAAGACCAACCACCATGCCTTCGAAACTGGTTTGGCTTTTCACACAGCAACCATGGTGCGCTTGGCAGAGGCCATTAGCGATATCTATCCTCAGCTCAATAAGAGCTTGCTCTATGCCGGGATTATGTTGCACGACTTGGCAAAGGTTTTAGAACTCAGCGGTCCTGATCAGACTGAGTACACAGTGCGAGGCAATCTCATCGGTCATATTGCTCTGATCGATAGCGAAATCACCAAAGCAGTCATGGAGCTTGGCATCGATGATACTAGGGAAGAAGTAGTGCTACTGCGCCACGTCATCCTCAGTCACCATGGCTTGCTGGAGTATGGAAGTCCAGTACGTCCACGCATTATGGAGGCAGAGATTATTCATATGATTGATAATCTAGATGCCAGTATGATGATGATGACAACAGCTCTGGCTTTGGTAGATAAAGGAGAAATGACCAATAAAATCTTCGCTATGGACAATCGTTCCTTCTATAAACCAGATTTAGATTAATAATTTAAGAAAAACGAGCATTTTTTAGGATAAGAATGTTCGTTTTTTTATGTGAATGTGGTATAATAGGTAAAATATCAAAATTAAATGGAATGGTAAATAAAAATGAAATTAAGAAGAAGTGATCGAATGGTTGTCATTTCCAACTATTTGATTAATAATCCATACAAACTAACCAGTCTCAATACCTTTGCGGAAAAGTACGAATCAGCTAAATCATCCATCTCAGAGGACATCGTGATTATCAAGCGTGCCTTTGAGGAAATTGAAATCGGCCATATTCAGACTGTGACTGGAGCAGGTGGTGGCGTTATCTTTACACCCTCAATCTCGAGTCATGAAGCCAAGGAAATGATCGCAGACTTGCGCGACAAACTTTCAGAAAGTGATCGTATCTTGCCAGGTGGTTATATCTATCTGTCTGATCTGCTTAGTACGCCTGCTATTTTGAAAAATATTGGTCGCATCATTGCCAAGAGTTTTATGGACCAAAAAATCGATGCGGTTATGACAGTAGCAACAAAAGGTGTTCCACTCGCAAATGCAGTTGCCAATGTCCTCAATGTTCCATTTGTCATTGTGCGCCGTGACTTGAAAATTACCGAAGGTTCAACTGTCAGCGTCAACTATGTTTCAGGTTCCAGCGGTGACCGTATTGAGAAAATGTTCCTTTCAAAACGCAGTCTCAAGGCAGGCAGTCGTGTCTTGATTGTGGATGACTTCTTGAAAGGCGGAGGAACGGTCAACGGGATGATTAGTCTCTTGCGTGAGTTTGACTCTGAACTAGCTGGTGTCGCAGTCTTTGCAGACAATGCCCAAGAAGAACGTGAAAAGCAGTTCGATTACAAGTCACTCTTGAAAGTAACCAATATTGATGTCAAGAACCAATCCATCGATGTTGAGATTGGAAATATCTTTGACGAAGACAAATAAGAGATAGAACTAAAGGTTGGAACGATTGTCCCAGCCTTTCTTTGCAAACAGAATAGAAAGAAGCTTATGAAAACACCATTTATCAGCCGAGAAGATTTAGAAACAATTGTTGCAGAGTTCCCGACTCCCTTTCACTTGTATGATGAGAAGGGGATTCGTGAAAAAGCAAGAGCCGTCAACAAGGCCTTTTCCTGGAACAAGGGCTTTAAAGAATATTTTGCCGTCAAGGCTACCCCAACACCAGCTATCTTGAAAATTCTCAAAGAGGAAGGTTGTGGTGTGGACTGTTCTAGTTATGTGGAGCTTTTGATGAGCCATAAACTTGGGTTTCCCGGTTCTGAGATTATGTTCTCTTCTAACAACACGCCAGACCAAGACTACGCTTATGCGCGTGAATTAGGTGCGACCATTAACTTGGATGCCTTTGAAGATATTGAACATCTAGAGCGTGCAGCAGGCATTCCAGAAATTATCTCTTGTCGTTACAATCCTGGAGGCGTTTTTGAACTGGGGACGGATATTATGGACAATCCTGGAGAGGCCAAGTTTGGGATGACCAAGGACCAGCTTTTTGAAGCCTTTACTATTTTGAAGGAAAAAGGAGCCAAGACTTTTGGGATTCATTCCTTCCTAGCATCCAATACCGTCACCCATCTCTACTATCCAGAGTTGGCGCGTCAACTCTTTGAATTAGCCGTTGAAATCAAGGAGAAATTAGGTATTTCACTAGACTTTATCAATCTTTCTGGTGGAATTGGTGTCAACTACCGCCCAGATCAGGAGCCAAATGACATTGTTGTGATTGGTGAGGGAGTTCGTAAGGTTTATGAGGAAGTCCTTACGCCAGCAGGTCTTGATCAGGTCAAGATTTTCACTGAATTGGGCCGTTTTATGTTGGCACCTCACGGAGTTCTCGTCACCAAAGTAACTCATAAAAAGAAAACCTACCGTACCTATCTAGGTGTGGATGCCTCGGCCGTCAACCTCATGCGCCCAGCCATGTATGGAGCTTACCACCATATCACCAATCTGACCCATCCAGACGGACCAGTTGAGGTTGTAGATGTGGTTGGTTCACTCTGTGAAAACAATGATAAATTTGCCATTAATCGCGAACTACCTCATACAGAAATCGGTGATTTACTGGTGATTCATGATACAGGTGCACATGGATTCTCCATGGGTTACCAGTACAATGCCAAACTACGCTCGGCAGAAATCCTCTATACTGAAGAAGGCAAAGCCCGCCAAATCCGCCGTGCAGAGCGCCCTGAGGACTATTTTGCAACCTTGTATGGTTTTGATTTTGAATCGGATCATTAAAAAAATGAAAATGAAAGTGAAAAACAGATTGCTTTCTAAAAAATAGACAAAAATCTTGTTTTTCCCTCAAGTCGTGATATAATAAAACTATAAAACGGTTTCAAGGAAGGTGACGATATGTCTGAAGAAACAATTGACTATGGACAAGTGACAGGAATGGTGCATTCGACAGAGAGTTTTGGGGCGGTAGATGGTCCTGGGATTCGTTTTATTGTCTTTTTGCAGGGTTGTCACATGCGTTGCCAGTACTGTCATAACCCTGATACATGGGCCATGGAGACCAATAAATCACGCGAACGGACAGTAGACGATGTTTTGACCGAAGCCCTTCGCTATCGTGGCTTCTGGGGAGACAAGGGAGGAATCACTGTTAGTGGAGGAGAAGCCCTCTTACAGATTGATTTCTTGATTGCCTTTTTTACCAAGGCCAAGGAAAAAGGAATCCACTGTACCTTGGACACCTGTGCCCTTCCTTTCCGTAATAAACCACGTTATCTTGAAAAGTTTAATAAACTCATGGCGGTGACAGACTTGGTTCTCTTGGATATCAAGGAAATCAACGAAGAACAGCACAAGATTGTTACCAGCCAAACCAATAAAAATATCTTGGCCTGTGCCCAGTACCTATCAGATATCGGGAAGCCTGTTTGGATTCGTCACGTTCTCGTACCAGGATTGACAGACCGTGATGAAGATTTGATTGAACTTGGGAAGTTCGTCAAAACCCTCAAAAACGTTGACAAGTTTGAAATCCTACCTTATCATACGATGGGTGAGTTCAAATGGCGTGAACTTGGAATTCCTTATTCGCTCGAAGGGGTCAAACCTCCAACAGCAGATCGTGTCAAGAATGCCAAGGAATTGATGGATACAGAAAGTTACCAAGATTACATGAAACGTGTTCATGGATAAAAAAGAAGCCTGATGGAGACATCGGGCTTTTGTGATGCAAAAAGACTTAGCCTCTCAGCTAAGCCTGTTTAGTCTTATCTAGATCGTTGTTTACCAGAGTTGCGGTTTTTCTTTTTCTTATTGGTCGTGATCGCTTGAGTCTGCTTAGGAGTCACATCTTTTCTTGCCCCAGCAGTAGAACTTGCTTTTGGAGGGTTCTTTTTGTATTCTTCACGTACTTTTTGACGAAGTTTTGGACGAACGACATAGTTGACGATAAACTGTTGGAGAATCATCATGAAACCACCGACAACCCAGTAAAGTGTGACACTGGCTGGTGAGAAGAGGGAGAAGATAACTATCATGAGTGGGCTCATGTAGATCATTTTCTTGATTTGTTCTCTTTGCATTTCATCTTCTACTCCGTGAAGTGAAAGGAGCGATTGAAGATAGTAAAGGACACCAGCACAGGCAACCAAAATCATACTTGGAGACCCTAGAGGAATTCCTAGGTAGCTTGCTTGAGCAACCCCTTCAGTATGTTGGGCTGCAAAGTAGATAGCAGAGAAGAAAGGCATTTGAATGAGGATAGGGAAACATCCGACGCCTCCTAGCATGCTGATACCATGTTCTTTTTGGGCGGCAAAGAGAGCTTGTTGAGCCTCAAGTTTTTCTTCTTGAGTTGTTGCTTCTTTGAGACGTGTTTGATGTGGTTCAAGCACGTGTTTGAGGGCGTTCATCTTTTCAGAGTGAAGCGTCGCCTTCCACGATTGGTAGATACCGAGTGGCAAGATAATCAAACGCACGATAATGGTGACGATGATAATCCCCATCCCAAAACCAAGTCCCATATCATTAGCAAAGTATTTGATGGCCTCTGCCATAGGCGCTCCGATGGTGTTCCAGATAAATCCAGTCGGTTCTCCAGTCGTTTTATCAACAGAAACACAGCCTGTCAAGATAAGTAGCATAGCCACTCCCATAGCAGAGAGGGCAAAACGTTTAATAGATTTCAATGTTTTCATTCCTTCTTTAAAAATTATACCTTTCTATTCTACTGTTTTTTTGTAAAATATACAATAGTTCTGGAGACCTAATTTGCGACTTTGAAGTCAGAATAGGATGAAAAATTACTCATTTGCACATCCAGATAGGTAACTTTTGAGAAAGGTGTCGGACCTTTTCGGATTTCTTGGATAAATTTTGCCATAGTGGCAGAGGAGTCTGCCTGAGCGAGAATTTCCACTGTGCCATCGTCATTATTCCAGACACGACCGGTGATGCCACCGATTTCAAGCGCTAGAGTATAAACGCCCCAACGAAAGCCGACTCCCTGCACCCTGCCTTGGGCAATCATTCTAACCTTTTGCATACCAATCCCCTTTGATTGTGTTATAATGTTTCTATGACTATTATAACCTCAAAAGCCAATTCTGTGGTAAAAAATGCTAAGAAATTGCATCAAAAAAAATATCGAAAGTCTGCTTATTTGATTGAGGGCTGGCACTTATTCGAAGAAGCTGTTCAAGCAGGAGTGAGGATTGAGAAGATCTTTGCTCTGGAGAGTTATAGGGAACAGTTGGCTACTTTTCCTCAAACTGTCTGGGTTTCAGAGGAGATTTTGCGGGATTTGGCAGATACGCAAACTCCTCAGGGCATTGTCGCAGTTATTCAAAAAGCAGAAATGGGACAGCCTGATCTTCGTCAGGGTAAGTTTCTATTTTTAGAAGATGTCCAAGATCCTGGCAATGTGGGTACCATGATTCGGACGGCGGATGCAGCAGGTTTTACAGGGGTCATTGTTTCAGACAAGTCAGCGGATATCTACAGTCTCAAGACCCTGCGTTCTATGCAAGGAAGTCATTTTCATTTGCCCATCTATCGGATGTCTCTTGCCACCTTTGTAGAAGAGGCAAAGAAAAGCAATTTGCCCATTCTAGCAACGACCTTATCGAGAGATTCAAAGGATTATCGTGAGCTTTCTCCCCTAGAAGACTTTGTTTTAGTTATGGGAAATGAAGGACAGGGGATTAGTTCTGTCATGGTTGAGAGTGCTGATCAGCTGGTTCATATAAGCATGAAAGGTCAAGCAGAAAGTCTCAACGTGGCAGTTGCAGCAGGCATTTTGATGTTTTATTTCAGCTAATTTATAAAATCTTTGTTATAATCAAGACATATTTATAGAAAAAGGAGAATCGGAATGAATCAAACAATTATTCAAGAACGTTCAGGTCTCAATCAATTTTACGCTAAGGTTTATGCCTTTGTGGGACTTGGGATTGGTCTGTCAGCTCTCGTGTCAGCTTTGATGTTGACAGTCTTTCAGACTCAATTGGTCTACTTTTTAATGCATGGCCGTCTCTGGTTGATGATTGCAACTTTTGCAGAACTTGGTCTGGTCTTTGTTGCAAGTAGCATGGCTGCTAAAAATAGCCCAGTAGCTCTGCCAGTATTTCTAGTGTACTCCCTACTGAATGGCTTCACACTTAGCTTTGTCGTAGCTTTCTATACGCCGGGAACAGTTTTGTCAGCCTTTGTATCCAGTGCCCTACTCTTCTTTGTCATGGCGGCAATCGGGATTTTCACCAAGAAAGATTTGAGTGGAATGGGACGAGCTTTGATGGCGGCGCTTGTTGGTCTCATCATTGCCATGATTGTGAATATTTTCTTAGCTAGTGGTTTCTTTGACTACATGATTAGTATTGCCATGGTTTTGGTTTTCTCAGGTTTGATTGCTTGGGACAACCAAAAGATTCGCTATGTTTATGAGCAGTCACGAGGGCAAGTAGCGACAGGTTGGGTCATCTCAATGGCGCTCAGCATCTACCTAGACTTTATCAACCTCTTCCTTAGCATCTTACGAATCTTTGGTCGAAACGATTAATGAATGACAGAGTCAGTGTTCAAAAGAGCACTGACTTTTTCTTATTTACTCTTTCCTTTTCTTGAAAATAGGTGTATAATGCTTTTAATTAATTTTTTAGGAGTAGTTATGAAGAAAAGCTTTATTCATCAGCAAGAAGAAATTTCTTTTGTTAAAAACACCTTTACCCAGTATTTAAAAGATAAGTTAGAAGTTGTTGAAGTTCAAGGTCCTATCTTGAGTAAGGTCGGCGATGGGATGCAGGACAACCTGTCCGGTGTCGAACATCCAGTATCTGTCAAGGTCTTGCAGATTCCAGATGAAACCTATGAAGTCGTTCACTCACTAGCCAAATGGAAACGCCACACCTTGGCTCGCTTTGGTTTTGGAGAAGGAGAAGGTCTGTTTGTCCACATGAAGGCCCTTCGTCCAGATGAAGATTCACTGGATGCGACCCACTCTGTTTATGTAGACCAGTGGGACTGGGAAAAAGTGATTCCAAATGGACAACGTAATATCGCCTATCTCAAAGAAACCGTTGAAAAGATTTATAAGGCTATTCGTCTGACAGAGCTAGCAGTAGAAGCCCGCTATGATATCGAATCTATCTTGCCAAAACAAATCACTTTCATTCATACAGAAGAGTTGGTGGAACGCTACCCAGATCTAACACCAAAAGAGCGCGAAAATGAGATTTGTAAAGAGTTCGGTGCAGTCTTCTTGATTGGTATTGGTGGCGAGTTGCCTGACGGGAAACCTCATGACGGTCGTGCACCTGACTATGATGACTGGACAACAGAGTCTGAGAATGGCTACAAGGGACTGAATGGGGATATCCTGGTTTGGAATGAACCTCTTGGTTGTGCCTTTGAACTTTCCTCAATGGGGATTCGGGTGGATGAAGACACGCTTCGTCGCCAAGTTGCCCTTACAGGAGACGAAGATCGTCTTGAGTTGGAATGGCATAAGGCTCTGCTTAACGGCCTTTTCCCATTGACAATCGGTGGGGGTATCGGACAGTCTCGGATGGCCATGTTCCTTCTTCGTAAGAAACACATTGGAGAAGTTCAGACCAGTGTCTGGCCTCAAGAAGTCCGCGATACTTACGAAAATATCTTATAGAGAATCGAACCGTAAGGTTCGGTTTTCTTTCTCTTTTTGCCTATAATTTGGTATAATAAACGGTATGAAAATCGTATCAGGAATCTACAGAGGGCGTCCCCTCAAGACGCTAGAAGGAAAGACGACTAGGCCGACATCGGATAAGGTGCGTGGAGCTATCTTTAACATGATAGGTCCCTATTTTGGGGGTGGACGTGTCTTGGATCTTTATGCAGGTAGTGGTGGCTTATCTATTGAGGCAGTATCGCGTGGCATGTCCCATGCTGTCTTAGTGGAACGGGATCGAAAGGCACAAGCTATCATCGCTGAAAATATCCAAATGACCAAGGAAGTTTCCAAATTTCAGCTCTTAAAGATGGAGGCTGAACGGGCCTTGGAGCAAGTGAATGGTCCCTTTGACCTGGTCTTTTTAGACCCTCCCTATGCCAAGGAACAAATAGTTGCAGATATCGAAAAAATGGCAGAGAGAAATCTATTCTCCCAAGAAGTCATGGTCGTCTGCGAAACCGATAAGTCTGTAGAACTTCCAGAAGAAATTGCCTGCTTAGGCATCTGGAAGGAAAAAATATATGGGATTAGTAAGGTAACAGTCTATGTCAGATAAAATTGGATTATTTACGGGTTCATTTGATCCGATGACAAATGGACATCTGGATATCATTGAACGTGCCAGCAAACTCTTTGATAAGCTCTATGTCGGGGTGTTCTACAATCCCCACAAACAAGGCTTTCTTCCTGTTGAAAATCGCAAACGAGCAGTCGAAAAAGCTGTGGCGCATTTAGGTAATGTAGAGGTGCTGGCTTCTCATGATCAACTAGTCGTCGATGTTGCAAGAAGATTGGGTGCTAAGACCCTTGTCCGTGGCTTGCGGAATGCCACCGACTTGCAATACGAGTCTAGTTTTGATTACTACAATCATCAACTGGCTCCAGAAATCGAAATCATTTACCTATATAGTCGCCCAGAGCATCTTTATATTAGCTCTTCAGCCGTGAGAGAGCTCCTGAAGTTTGGTCAGGAGATTCAGCAATATGTCCCAAACAGTGTTGTGGAGGAATTAGAACATGAAGAAAAAAACTAGATGGCCCTTATATGTCATCCTAGCACTAGTATTGACTTTTTTAGCTTTTGTAGTACCTTTACCTTACTACATAGAAGTTCCAGGTGGAGCGGAAGATATTCGTCAAGTTTTGAAAGTCAATGAAACAGAAGATACAGAAGCAGGAGCTTACCAGTTTGTAACAGTCGGTATTCGACATGCAACTCTGTCGCATCTTGTTTATGCTTGGCTGACTCCATTTACGGATATTAGAAGTGCTCAGGAGACAACGGGTGGCTCTACAGATGCAGAGTTTATGCGGATCAATCAGTTCTACATGCAAACATCCCAAAATATGGCCAAGTATCAAGGTTTGAAGACGGCTGGTAAAGATATCGAACTCAAGTATCTAGGAGTTTATGTCTTAACTGTGACGGATAATTCAACTTTTAAGGGCATTCTGAACATTGCGGATACTGTGACGGCTGTTAATGATAAGACCTTTGATAGTTCCAAGGACTTGGTTGATTATGTCAACTCTCAAAAACTAGGAGATCCAGTCAAGGTAACCTACGAAGAAGACGGAAGAGTCAAGACTGCTGAAGGTAAAATTATCACTCTCGAAAATGGAAAAAACGGGATTGGGATTGGCTTGATTGACCGTACGGAAGTGACAAGTGATGTTCCCATTCGCTTCTCCACAGCTGGTATCGGCGGGCCAAGTGCAGGTCTCATGTTTAGTCTAGCTATCTACACCCAGATAGCAGATCCAGGACTTCGTAATGGCCGCATCGTTGCGGGAACGGGAACCATTGATCGCGATGGAAATGTTGGCGACATCGGTGGAATTGACAAAAAAGTGGTTGCAGCCTCTCGTCAGGGAGCCAATGTCTTTTTTGCTCCTGACAATCCAGTCACTGAGGAAGCAAAAAAAGCAGATCCCAATGCGAAAAGCAACTATGAAACAGCCTTAGAAACTGCTAAAACGATCAAAACAGAGATGAAAATCGTTCCGGTTAAGACCTTGCAGGATGCGATTGATTACCTTAAAAACAATCACTAATCCGTAGAAAAATCGAAAACTAGCGCGCAAGCGGATAAGATGGTATAATAGTCAAATGGTTCAATTATTATTCACTCTAAGTAGTCATATACTCTTTATTTATTTGAGTTTTTATCTTTTGAAAGATCTTGTGAGATGGGAAAAGGTTTTAAAAGTGACCGCTACTAACACAAAAAAAGTTCGTTTGTTGGTCGGCTTCTTTAGTATTGTAATGGGCTACATCTTGAGTTCATTCTTTATCAGTTTGTACCAACTGTGGCAAGAAGCGCTTATAGGACTGTTATAAAATCAAAAGTAAAGGAAACAACTATGGAAAAAATTGTGGTTCAAGGCGGAGATAATCGTCTGGTCGGGAGTGTGATCATCGAGGGAGCAAAGAATGCCGTCTTGCCCTTGTTGGCAGCGACTATTCTAGCAAGCAAGGGTAAGACAGTCTTGCAGAATGTTCCAATCTTGTCAGATGTTTTCACCATGAATCAAGTGGTTCGAGGTCTGAATGCCAAGGTGGACTTTGATGAGGAAGCTCATGTTGTTGAGGTCGATGCGACTGGTGATATCACTGAGGAAGCTCCGTATAAGTATGTCAGCAAGATGCGGGCATCCATCGTTGTCTTGGGACCAATCCTTGCTCGTGTAGGCCATGCCAAGGTATCCATGCCAGGAGGTTGCACTATTGGGAGTCGTCCGATTGATCTCCACCTCAAGGGTTTGGAAGCTATGGGGGCTAAGATCAGCCAGACAGCTGGTTACATTGAAGCCAAGGCGGAACGCCTGCACGGCGCTCATATCTACATGGATTTTCCTAGTGTAGGCGCAACACAAAACCTGATGATGGCAGCGACTTTAGCTGACGGTGTGACAGTGATTGAAAATGCTGCGCGTGAGCCCGAAATTGTTGACCTCGCTATTCTCCTTAATGAAATGGGGGCCAAGGTCAAGGGAGCCGGTACCGAAACAATCACAGTGACTGGTGTCGAGGAGCTCCATGGTACGACCCACAATGTCGTACAGGATCGTATCGAAGCTGGGACCTTTATGGTAGCGGCAGCTATGACTGGTGGAGATGTCCTCATTCGAGATGCAGTCTGGGAGCATAATCGCCCCTTGATTGCCAAACTTCTTGAAATGGGAGTTGAGGTGACGGAGGAGTCGGAAGGTATTCGTGTCCGTTCTCAACTGGAAAATCTCAAGGCTGTTCATGTAAAAACCTTGCCACACCCAGGATTTCCAACAGATATGCAGGCACAATTTACAGCGCTGATGACAGTCGTAAAAGGGGAATCCACCATGGTGGAAACGGTGTTTGAGAATCGCTTCCAACACTTAGAGGAAATGCGCCGTATGGGCTTGCATTCGGAGATTATCCGTGATACAGCCCGTATTGTTGGGGGACAGGCTTTACAGGGGGCAGAAGTTCTATCAACGGACCTTCGCGCTAGTGCTGCTTTGATTTTGACAGGTCTGGTGGCGCAGGGAGAAACAGTTGTTGGTAAGTTAGTCCACCTTGATAGAGGTTACTACCGTTTCCATGAGAAGTTAGCTCATCTAGGAGCGAAGATTCAGCGGATTGAGGTTAAGGATGAAGAATAAAAACATACGTTATGTACTCCGTCGCTTACTGTTGATTTTTATCGTACTCTTGCTGGGATTCCTCGCTTTAGGAATCGGCTTGATGATCGGCTATGGTATCCTCGGAAAGGGACAGGATCCATGGGCGATTTTGTCTCCAGCGAAATGGCAAGAATTGATTAGTAAATTTACAGGAAATTAGACTGGGAAACCAGTCTTTTTCTAAAGAAATAAGGAGAAAAATGGACAAAAAAACAAGACAAGCTCTGATAGGGTTGCTTATATTCTTACTATTGGCTGCTGGAAGCTACTACATTAAGCAGATGCAGACAGCACCAAACACCCCTAGAACAAAGGTCAGTCAGAAAAAACAAGCTTCAGAAGCTCCCAGTCAGGAGTTGGCTGAAAGTGTCTTAACTGAGTCGATCAAAAACCAAATTAAAGGTGATCTCGAGTGGAATGGAGCAGGGGCCTTTGTCGTTAATGGTAATAAAACCAATCTAGATGCCAAGGTTTCTAGCAAACCCTATGCGGATAATAAAACAAAACCAGTCGGGAAAGAGACCGTCCCAACTGTTGCCAATGCCCTCTTATCTAAAGCTACTCGTCAGTACAAAAATCGTGAAGAAACAGGCAACGGATCGACCTCTTGGACGCCACCAGGATGGCACCAGGTTAAAAATCTAAAGGGAGCCTATACACATGCAGTCGATAGAGGGCATTTGCTGGGCTATGCCTTAATAGGTGGTTTGGATGGTTTTGATGCCTCTACCAGCAATCCCAAGAACATTGCAGTCCAGACAGCTTGGGCAAACCAAGCACAGGCTGAGGATTCGACAGGGCAGAACTACTATGAGAGTTTGGTCAGAAAAGCCTTGGACCAAAATAAGAGGGTTCGTTACCGCGTGACACTTCACTATGCGACAAATGAGGACCTAGTTCCATCCGCTTCACAAATTGAAGCCAAGTCTTCGGATGGCGAATTGGAATTCAACGTCCTGATCCCAAATGTTCAAAAGGGTATCCAGCTTGATTACCGAACAGGTCAAGTCACAGTGACAAACTAGAAACAATCTGCAAAAGAACAAAATCGCTCCCTTGACCGTCATTGATAAGGGAGCGATTGTATAAATTAGAAAATAATGTGATTCCTACGCTAATTTGTGATATAATGGAACACAAGATACTATTTTAGGAGAAGGACTATGGAAGACCCGAGCAGTCAGAATTTGTTGCTACAGTTTGTATTATTATTTATCTTGACCTTGTTAAATGCTTTTTTCTCAGCCACTGAAATGGCGATGGTGTCACTAAACCGTGCCCGAGTAGAGCAAAAGGCAGAAGAAGGAGACAAAAGTTATATCCGTTTGTTAAAGGTACTTGAAAATCCTAATCACTTTTTATCAACGATTCAAGTCGGTATCACCTTGATTACGATCTTGTCAGGGGCCAAATTGGCGGATACCCTTGGGCAAGTGATCGCATCTTGGATGGGAAGTGGAGAGACGGCTTACGCCATTGCAAGTTTCCTCTCTTTGGCATTCTTGACCTATATCTCCATTGTTTTTGGTGAGCTCTATCCTAAGCGGATTGCCCTCAATCTGAAAGATGCTTTGGCGATTCGAACAGCACCAATTATTATTGGTCTTGGAAAGATTGTAAGTCCCTTTGTCTGGCTACTATCTGCTTCAACTAATTTGTTGAGTCGTGTGACGCCAATGACCTTTGATGATGCTGACGAAAAGATGACACGTGATGAAATAGAGTACATGCTCACCAATAGTGAAGAAACACTGGATGCAGATGAGATTGAAATGCTACAGGGGATCTTCTCTTTAGATGAGCTGATGGCTCGTGAGCTGATGGTGCCCCGAACCGACGCCTTCATGGTGGATATTCAGGATGACAGCCAAACGATTATCGAAAGTATTTTGAAGCAAAATTTCTCACGTATTCCTGTTTATGATGGGGATAAGGACAATGTGATTGGTTTGATTCATACCAAGCGTTTGCTAAACGCTGCCTATGCAGATGGCTTTGAAAATATTGTCTGGAAGAAGATCTTACAAGATCCACTCTTTGTCCCTGAAACTATTTTTGTGGATGACTTGCTAAAAGAATTGCGAAATACCCAAAGACAAATGGCCATTTTGCTCGATGAATATGGTGGTATGGCTGGTTTGGTAACTCTGGAAGATCTCCTAGAGGAAATCGTCGGCGAAATTGATGATGAAACGGACAGAGCAGAAATCGAAGTCCATCAAATCGGTGAGGATACCTATATTGCACAAGGAACCATGAATCTTAACGACTTCAACGATTACTTTGGCGTTGAACTAGAAAGCGATGATGTGGATACTATCGCCGGTTATTATTTGACGGGTGTTGGTACGATCCCAACAACTGAAAAAATCAGTTATGAACTGTTCAGTCAAAACAAGCAGATTATCCTAACCAATGATAAGGTGAAAAATGGGCGTGTTACCAAGGTAAAAGTTCAAATCACCGAATTAGAACCCGAAGAAGAAATCGAGTAAAACAGTGATTTTCGTCACTGTTTTTTTATTCGCCCTAAATTCGCCCCAAAAGATTTTCAAAGTTATCCTTATTTATCCGAAAAAAACAAAAAAGCCCGATTTTTTGGGCTTTTCATTTGGTTAATTCCTGTTATTTCAGGTACTGAAAGGCGGTAGACGGATTTGAACCGACGATCAAGCTTTTGCAGAGCCGTGCCTTACCACTTGGCTATACCGCCTCAACGTTTAATATTATACCTTGAAAATGATTCTACGTCAATAGTTTCTTAATCGAAAATCCAATTTAGAAGCTTGTCCTTTCTGACTGGGTAGAAAAATGGGGAGAGGAAACCTGAAAATCAGGCTTTATGGACATTAGGTTTGCCTTATGACTCGATAAATAGCAAACAAAGAATAAAGAAATTTGACAAATGAAAGTTTTTTGTGGATACACGCCTAAATATTCTGAAAATTCGTTTACTTTTTGAGAAATCTATGGTATAATTGGCAATAAGCCTAAATTTTTTAAGAGGAGTTACATACATGAAAAAAAGTAGAGTATTTGTTACAGCAGGGATTGCTTTGCTGGCAACTGGCGTTCTCGCTGCTTGCGGTTCTTCAAAATCATCTGATTCAACAGCTCCAAAATCCTATGGTTATGTTTATACAGCTGATCCGGAAACTTTGGATTACCTCATTTCAGGGAAACAAAGTACTAAGGTTGCCACTTCAAATGGTATCGATGGTCTCTTCACAAATGACAAGTATGGGAACCTAGTCCCTGCAATTGCAGAAGACTGGTCAGTTTCAAAAGATGGGTTGACTTATACCTACAAGATTCGTAAAGGTGTTAAATGGATGACATCTGATGGCGAAGAATATGCTGAAGTGACAGCGAAAGACTTTGTAAATGGCTTGAAACACGCAGCTGACAATAAATCAGCAGCTAAGTATCTAGCAGAAGATTCAGTTAAAGGTCTAGCTGACTATATAGCTGGAAACAATAAAGACTTTGCTTCAGTCGGTGTAAAAGCGGTTGATGATTATACCCTTGAATACACTTTGAACAAACCCGAACCATACTGGAACTCTAAGATGGCCTACTCAATCTTCTGGCCATTGAACGAAGAATTTGAAAAATCAAAAGGATCTGACTTTGGTAAAGCGACTGACCCTACATCATTGCTTTACAATGGACCATTCTTGCTGAGAGGTTTGACTGCTAAGTCATCTATCGAATTTGTGAAGAATGAAAACTATTGGGATAAAGATAATGTTCACATTGATAAAGTAACACTTGCCTACTATGATGGTTCAGACCAAGAATCAATTGAACGTAACTTTACAAGTGGAGCTTATAGCTATGCTCGTCTTTACCCAACAAGTTCAAATTACTCTAAGGTAGAAGAAACATACAAAGACAATATCTACTACACTCCATCAGGTCCTGGTATTGGTGGTTTGGGTGTGAATATTGACCGTCAAGGTTATAAATACACTTCTAAGACAACTGACGAAGAGAAGACTTCTACTAAGAAAGCTCTTCTTAACAAGGACTTCCGTCAGGCCTTGAACTTTGCCTTTGACCGTACTTCTTACTCAGCGCAAATCAATGGTAAAGAAGGTGCTCCTCTTGCAGTTCGTAACCTCTTTGTGAAACCAGGTTTTGTCTCTGCAGGCGAAAAAACTTTCGGTGACTTGGTAACTGAAAAGATGGCTACTTACGGTGATGAGTGGAAGAATGTAAACTTTGCGGATGGTCAAGATGGACTCTTCAACGCGGATAAAGCCAAAGCTGAATTTGCCAAAGCTAAAACTGCATTGGAAGCAGAAGGTGTGAAATTCCCTATTCACTTGGATATTCCAGTAGATCAATCATCTAAAAACTATATTGCACGTATTCAATCTTTCAAACAATCAGTTGAAACAGTACTTGGTGAAGAAAACGTAGTTATCGATATCCAACAAATTACTGCAGATGAACTACAGAATATTACTTACTACGCAGCTAGCGCAGCGGCAGAAGATTGGGATCTCTCAGGTGCTGTTGGATGGAACCCAGACTATGAAGATCCATCAACTTACCTTGATATCTTAAAAACAACGAATGCTGAACAAACAAAAACATACATGGGTTATGAAGGTGCAGGTAACGCTGCAGCAGCTCAAGTTGGTTTGAAAGACTACGATAAGCTAGTTGATGAAGCTGCTAAAGAAACAAGCGACTTGAATGTTCGTTTTGAAAAATACGCGGCTGCTCAAGCTTGGTTGACAGATAGCTCACTCTTCTTGCCAGCTATGTCATCAAGTGGTGCTGCACCAATCATTTCTCGTGTTGTACCATTCACAGCATCATACAGCCAGTCTGGAGATAAGGGCTCAGATGTATACTTCAAGTATATTCAGTTACAAGACAAGGTTGTAACAAAAGTTGACTATGAACAAGCTCGTGAAAAATGGCTCAAAGAGAAAAAAGAATCAAACGAAAAAGTTCAAAAAGAATTGGCTAATCACGTTAAATAAATAACTCTCAAGAGAACTTTCTCTCCATGAGGAGAAGGTTCTTTTGGGATTTTAAAAGGAAACGATATGAAGAAATATATTTTTATGCGTGTATTGCGTTCATTGGTGTCTATCTTCTTGGTGACAACCTTGACCTACACGATTATCTATACGATGGTTCCGCGAAAACTGATTTTCAAGCAGGATACCAACTATAACAAGATTGCAACGACGCCTGATAAACGGGATAACTATGAAAATACTGTTTATGAGCGGATGGGCTATATCGAGTACTACGATACCAAGGAGTTGCAAGAAAAAGCGAGTACAATGGACTCATCTGTAACAGTTGATGCCAATGATACTAATAAGGCAATCTACGAAAAATACATCAACCAACTAGGGAATGGTTGGACACTCGGTGTATTCTCAGAAAGTGGTCAATTCTATGCGACGCGTGAAATTCCGATTTTTGAACGTGTTTTCAAATTTTACTCGAACTTGCTCGACATTGATCATACAAACAAGATTCAAGACCCTGAAAATCCAAACTTGGAACGTTATCTTCGTTTTGAAAATGACCCTGCTATTGGTTGGTCATTGGTGGGTTCAGGTACAAAACATAAATATCTTTTGTATTTTAATAATCAATTTCCATTTGTACACCAAAACTTTGTGAACATTAACTTGGGAGACTCTTACCCAACTTATGCAAACACACCAGTGCTTCAAGTTATCACACAAGGTCAGGGACAAACTAAGACATCAGAAGTTCAATTCCCTACGGGTAAAAAGACTTCATCTGTAGATATTTACTCTCGTACCTACAAATCTCCAAGTCAAGCAGATGCGCGTGAAGTAGCCAACTATGGTAAAGACGATCCATATACAGCTACAGAAAGTAATTATCAATATCCATCAATGATTGCAAGCTCGGCTGTTGCTGGTTTGATCGGTTTGATTATTTCTTATGCTATCGCAATTCCTCTTGGATCTGCTATGGCTCGCCACAAGAATACTTGGATTGATAGCTTCTCGACAGGTGCTCTAACCTTCTTGCTTGCCCTTCCAACGATTGCCTTGGTTTACATCGTGCGTTTGATTGGATCATCTATTGGTCTGCCAGACTCATTCCCTATCTTGGGGGCTGGGGATTGGCGTTCTTATGTCTTGCCGGCAGTCATTCTAGGTCTATTGGGAGCACCAAGTACAGCAATCTGGATTCGTCGTTACATGATCGACTTGCAATCTCAGGACTTTGTACGTTTTGCTCGTGCAAAAGGACTGTCTGAAAAAGAAATTTCAAATAAACACATCTTTAAAAATGCCATGGTTCCTTTGGTTTCAGGTATTCCTGGTGCCGTAATCGGGGTTATCGGTGGTGCAACATTGACAGAAACGGTCTTCGCCTTCCCAGGTATGGGTAAAATGTTGATTGACTCTGTTAAGGCATCAAACAACTCAATGGTAGTTGGTCTCGTCTTCATCTTCACATGTATTTCTATCTTCTCACTCTTTGTAGGAGACATCTGGATGACTATGCTTGACCCACGTATTAAATTAACAGAGAAAGGAGGCAAATAATGTCAACAATCGATAAAGAAAAATTTCAGTTCGTAAAACGTGACGATTTTGCCTCTGAAACAATTGATGCTCCTGCCTATTCATACTGGGGTTCTGTATTTAGACAGTTTCTAAAGAAAAAATCAACAGTCTTTATGCTAGGAATTTTGGTTGCCATTATCTTGATGAGCTTTATTTACCCAATGTTCTCAGATTTTGACTTCAACGATGTAAGTAAGGTCAATGACTTCTCTGCTCGTTTTATCAAACCAAATGCTGAACATTGGTTTGGTACAGACAGCAATGGTAAATCCTTGTTTGACGGGGTTTGGTTTGGGGCGCGTAACTCTATCCTCATCTCTGTCATTGCAACTTTTATCAACCTTGTGATTGGGGTTATTGTTGGTGGAATTTGGGGAATTTCAAAATCCGTTGACCGCGTCATGATGGAAGTTTATAACATTATTTCAAACATCCCATCACTCTTGATTGTCATCGTCTTGACTTACTCAATTGGTGCTGGTTTCTGGAATTTGATTTTTGCCATGAGTGTGACAACTTGGATTGGGATTGCTTATATGATTCGTATCCAAATCATGCGTTACCGTGACTTGGAATACAACCTCGCTTCACAAACACTTGGAACACCAACCTTTAAAATCATCGTTAAAAATATCATGCCCCAATTGGTATCCGTTATTGTTTCTACGATGACCTTGATGTTGCCAAGCTTCATCTCTTATGAAGCCTTCCTTTCCTTCTTTGGATTGGGATTACCTGTAACAGTGCCAAGTTTGGGACGTTTGATCTCAGATTACTCACAAAACGTTACGACCAACGCTTACTTGTTCTGGATTCCGTTGACAACCTTGATCTTGGTATCCCTATCTCTTTTCGTTGTTGGTCAAAACCTAGCGGACGCTAGTGATCCACGTACACATAGATAGGAGTAGACATGACAAAAGAAAATAATGTAATTTTGACTGCTCGTGATATTGTCGTGGAATTTGACGTTCGTGACAAAGTTCTGACGGCTATCCGAGGAGTTTCTCTGGACCTGATTGAAGGAGAAGTTCTTGCCTTGGTAGGTGAGTCTGGTTCTGGTAAATCTGTTTTAACAAAAACCTTTACAGGGATGTTAGAAGACAATGGACGTATTGCCCAAGGAAGCATCGACTATCGTGGACAAGACTTGACCGCCTTGAATTCTAACAAGGAATGGGAGAAGATTCGTGGTGCTAAAATTGCGACCATCTTCCAAGATCCAATGACAAGCTTGGACCCAATCAATACAATCGGTAGCCAAATCACAGAAGTTATCGTTAAACATCAAGGGAAAACAGCTAAGGAAGCCAAAGAGATGGCAATCGACTATATGAACAAGGTCGGAATTCCAGACGCTGAAAAACGTTTTGATGAGTATCCTTTCCAATATTCTGGAGGGATGCGCCAACGTATCGTTATTGCCATTGCTCTTGCTTGTCGTCCAGATATCTTGATCTGTGACGAGCCAACAACGGCCCTTGACGTAACCATTCAAGCGCAAATCATTGATTTGCTTAAAACCTTGCAAAATGAGTACCACTTTACTATTATCTTTATCACCCATGACCTTGGTGTGGTAGCAAGTATTGCCGATAAGGTAGCGGTTATGTATGCTGGTGAAATTGTAGAATACGGTACTGTTGAGGAAGTCTTCTATGATCCACGTCATCCATATACTTGGAGTCTCTTGTCTAGCTTGCCTCAGCTTGCTGATGATAAGGGGGAATTGTACTCTATCCCAGGAACACCACCATCTCTTTATACTGAGTTGAAAGGTGATGCCTTTGCCCTTCGTTCAGATTATGCGATGCAAATTGATTTTGAAGAGAAGGCACCTAAGTTTTCAGTCACTGATACCCACTGGGCTAAGACTTGGTTGCTTCATGAGAATGCTCCTAAAGTTGAAAAACCTGGAGTCATTGCAGATTTGCATGACAAGATTCGTGATAAAATGGGCTTTGCTCATTTAGAAGACTAGGAGGAAGGAAATGTCTGAAAAATTAGTAGAAATTAAAGATTTAGAAATTTCCTTCGGTGAAGGAAGTAAGAAGTTTGTGGCGGTTAAAAACGCCAACTTCTTTATCAACAAGGGAGAAACTTTCTCTCTTGTAGGTGAGTCTGGTAGTGGGAAAACAACGATTGGTCGTGCCATTATTGGTTTAAATAATACCAGTAAAGGTGAAATCATCTTTGATGGCCAGAAAATTAATGGGAAAAAATCTCACAAGGAATCCTCAGACTTAATCCGTCGTATCCAGATGATTTTCCAGGACCCTGCAGCAAGCTTGAATGAGCGTGCGACAGTTGACTATATCATCTCTGAAGGTCTTTACAACTACCACTTGTTCAAAGACGAAGAAGATCGAAAAGAAAAAGTTCAAAAGATGATTCATGAAGTTGGACTTTTGAAAGAACACTTGACCCGTTATCCACACGAGTTTTCTGGTGGTCAACGTCAGCGTATCGGGATTGCCCGTGCCCTTGTGATGGAACCTGATTTTGTTATTGCGGATGAGCCAATTTCAGCCTTGGACGTATCAGTGCGTGCGCAAGTTTTGAACTTGCTCAAGAAGTTCCAAAAAGAGTTGGGCTTGACCTATCTCTTTATCGCGCATGACTTGTCAGTTGTTCGCTTTATCTCAGACCGTATCGCGGTTATCTATAAGGGAGTTATCGTCGAAGTGGCGGAGACAGAGGAGTTGTTTAACAATCCTGTTCACCCATACACTCAGGCGCTTCTATCTGCTGTACCGATTCCAGATCCAATCTTGGAACGCAAGAAGGTCTTGAAAGTTTACGATCCTGACCAACATGACTATGAGACAGACAAGCCATCTATGGTAGAAATTCGTCCAGGTCACTATGTTTGGGCTAACCAAGCGGAAGTTGCTCGTTATAAAGAAGCTCTTAAAAAATAAATCGATTAGGAGAGGACCGAAAGGTCTTCTCGTTTTTAATAGAAAAATCCCCATTCTACTAGCTTGTAAAAGGGGAATTGTATTGTAATTAACGTTTAGACCAAGTGCGTTTCATAAAGAGTAGTAAAATTGGGTAAATCTCTAAGCGGCCTGCAATCATTGCAAAGGAGAGCAGGATTTTAGAGATGGGACTAAAGATGGCAAAACTAGAGGTTGTACCTAGAATAGGTCCGATATTGTTAAAACAGCTGAAGACAGCACTGGTCACGACTAGAAAATCATTGCTATCAAGACTGACGATAAAGATGAGAGAGAGTATAATCATCACGTAGATGGCAAAATATTTAAGAATCTTGTGCTGAGTATCCTTATCAATCACTGTTTTATTGATATGCAGAGTCAAGACACGGTGAGGGGATAGGATAGACAAAATCTGATTTTTTGCGATTTTTGAGAGAATGAGTCCTCTGATCACTTTGAGACCACCTGCGGTTGAGCCAGCTGATCCACCGATTCCCATGAGGAAGAGGAGGATAAATTGGGAGAAGAGGGGCCAGTTGGTAATATCTCCGTAACCAAAACCTGTTGTCGTGATGATATTGGATACTTGGAAGAGAGCCATCTCAAAACTCTTAGAGACACCTTGGTAAAGGTGGAGGCTGTTGAGGGTAATCAAGCCTGTAGACACTAGGACAATAATCACATAAGCCCGCAGTTCTTCATCTCCAAAGAAGGCCTTGACCCGACGGAGCATAAGGAAGTAATACAGGTTAAAATTGACTCCGAAAACTAGAACGCCAAAACTGACAAGATAGGTAATTAGGGAACTACCGTAGTGAGCAATTCCGTCGTTATAGACGGTAAAGCCTCCTGTTCCCGCTGTTCCCATAGCGATGACAAAGCTATCAAACAAGGGCATACCTGCTAGATAGTAGATGACAACAAATAGGGAGAAGAGCCCTAGGTAAAGTAGATAGAGGATCTGAGCAGTATTTTTCAGTTTGGATACAACCTTACCAAAGACAGGACCAGGGACCTCTGCCTTCATCACCTCTAAGTGACTATTCTTAGCATTGTCCATAATGGCAAGTGCGAAAACAAGCACCCCCATCCCTCCGATCAAGTGGGTAAAACTTCGCCAGAAGAGGAGGGAACGACTGAGAACTGAAACATCGTTCAGAATAGTTGCTCCTGTAGTCGTAAATCCAGAACTGATTTCAAAGAAGGCATCGATGACGCTTGGGATTTGTCCTGAAAAGACAAAAGGGAGGCCACCAAAGAAAGACCAGAGAATCCAACAGAGGGCAACAATTAAGACCCCTTCCTTGGCGTAAATCCGTTGATTTTTCGGTTTTCGTAAAACGCCAAGACCACCAAGAAGGACTAAAATTCCAATCGTAGAAAAGAGAGCGATAAATACTTGACTGGATTCTTGGTAATAGGTTGCTACACCAACAGGTACTAGAAGGAGAACAGCCTCAATCAAGAGAAGTTTTGAGAGGAGGTAACGAATCATACTTTTATTCATTTTTTACCTCTCAATCAAATCATAAATCTTGGTGATGTTTGGCAATAAGGTCGTCACGAGTAACTTGTCTCCCACCTCAAGCATATCCTCTCCAGTAGGGAAGATTGTTTTTCCTTTTCGGATAATGGCTGCGATGAGAACACCTTTTTTTAATTTTAGATGCGAAAGTGGCTTGGCAGTCATTTTATTAGCTTCCTTGATATGGAATTGCAGGGTTTCAATTTGGCCATTTGCAAGATGGTGCATGGCTTGAAGGTCTGAGTATTGGGCGTTTACCCGACCACGGATAAAGTGCATAATGGTATCCACTGCGATGATTTTCGGCGTGATGATACTTGAAAAATCAGGCGCATGGATAATCTCTAGAAGACTAGTTCGGTTGACCTTGGTGATATTTTTCTGGACACCAACACGGTCAAGGAACATGGAGGTGATGATGTTTTCCTCGTCAACCCCAGTTAAGGTTGCGACCGCATCGTAGCTAGGAGCACTTTCTTCCAGTAAGATGTCCTTAGCAGTTCCATCTCCTTGTACGATATAGAGATTTGGGAATTTTTCACTAAAGAAACGAGCTCTTTCAGGATTGATCTCGATAACCTTGGTATCAATGCGACTGTCTTTTAAAATGCCAAGTAGATAATAAGCGATTTTTCCAGCTCCAACGATAAGCAAGCTTTTCACTGCACGCGATTTGAAATAGTTGTGGAAAAGCATCATATCCACACGATTCCCCGTAACAAAAATCCGATCCTTGTCCTGGATAGTAACATCACCACTTGGAATCATGAGTTGATGGTCTCTTTCCATAGCACAGACAATGATGTTGCCAAATTTTTTACGGAAGTCTGAGATTGGCATTTGACAGAGCCCGCTAGAATCTTTGATAACAAACTCCATCAGGCTGACCCGACCTCCAGCAAAACGCTCAACTGAGAGGGCATTAGGAAAATCGATGATATTTGAGATGGCACGGGCTGCTAGGAGTTCTGGATTAACGATAAGTGAAAATCCAAGAATATTTTTCTCCTTAAAATAGGCATTAGAGTATTCAGGATTTCGCACTCGAACGATGGTTTCTTTAGCGCCCATTTTTTTAGCAAGTACCGCTGAAATCATATTCACTTCATCGTATTCAGTTAGAGCGATAAAGATATCGCACTCTTGAACGCCAGCTTGCTCCAAGATGGCAAAGTCAGCACCATTTCCAAGGAGGCCCATGATATCAAAGCGACTGACAATATGGTTAAGTACAGCTTCATTTTGCTCGATGAGGACAACGTCATGGTTTTCCGCTACTAGTGAACGACAGAGGGCGAAACCAACTTTCCCTCCACCAACAAGGACAATTTTCATATAAAAAACCTACTTTTTCATGATGTAACTATCATACCCTTTTTTAGCAAAAAATGCACTTGCCAAGCCGATTTTTAAAGGAAGAAAGGGCTTTTTCAAGTTTTTGAAGATAAATATGCTTATCCTCTATAAAATGTCTCTGATTTGAAGTGATTTTACTCTCTTGCTAAGGCTATTTTGAAAGTGAATGTCTCAGTATGAAAATATAATAAAAAAAGTAAAAAAATCAAGTCGTTTCTATTGACATTGATTCTGAAAGTGTTATACTAAGGAAGTAGTTTCGCTGATTTACTTCAAACCTGTTGTGAGGTAAGTTAACGATGCCTTAACCACGCTGTTTGCTGAGCTTGACTCCGGGCAGTGTGGCTATTTTTTTGCAATGATAAAAGGAAACCCGTAATGACAAATCACATTGTATTATTCGAGCCTCAGATTCCACAAAATACAGGTAACATTGCGCGTACTTGCGCTGCCACCAATTCTCCCCTTCACATCATTAAACCGATGGGATTTCCGATTGATGACCGCAAGATGAAGCGGGCTGGTTTGGATTACTGGGATAAGCTTGAGATTTATTTTTATGACAGTTTGGAAGATTTCATGTCTCGAATGAAGGGCAAAATCTATCTGATTTCAAAATTTGCGGAAAAGGTCTATTCTGAAGCAGATTTATCGACGGACGAAGACCATTATTTTCTCTTCGGACGTGAAGATAAGGGCTTGCCTGAGTACTTTATGCGCGAACATCCCGAAAAGGCTCTCCGTATTCCTATGAATGATGAGCATGTTCGCAGTCTCAATATTTCTAATACTGTATGTATGATTGTCTACGAGGCGCTTCGTCAGCAGAACTTTGCAGGTCTTGAGCTAGTTCACACCTATGAAGCAGATAAATTGAAATAATCAAAATGCTTGCACTTGCAAGCGTTTTTTGTTAAGATTAAAGGGTCTTCAGGGCTGGGTGCAATTCCCGACCGGCGGTGACTTTAATACTCTTCGAAAATCCAATTCAAACCACGTCAGCTTCGCCTTGCCGTACTCAAGTACAGCCCGCGGCTAGCTTCCTAGTTTGTTCTTTGATTTTCATTGAGTATCATTAGGAAAAAATTTTTCCTTTAAAACTTTGTTGACAAGTTTTGCCTAACTGGAAGTTATGCCTACAGCTTGTCGCCTAGTCTAAAAGAAAAATCTCTATTTCCTTCCCTTAAAGAAGTCCGCGAGCGCAAGCTGATGTGGTGCGATTCCACAACCGACAGTATAGTCTGGATGGGAGAAGACGAAAGAATGGCTTTGTCTGTTCTGATGAGTTTATAGAGAAGTTGCAACCGCTTGCTCAAAAGAGTGAGAGGGAACTTTTGAGATATAAAAAGTGAGAATAGATAGAGGGATCCTTTCCAACTTCTTCTGATTTTATAGAAAATTGGAGGAACCTGTTATGACAAACACACGTCGAATTTCGACCATTGCGATTTTATCAGCCATTTCATTTGTGCTGATGTACTTTGACTTTCCGCTCTTGCCAGCGGCAACCTTCCTCAAGATTGAGTTTAGTATCTTGCCAGTCCTTGTAGGCTTGGTGGTGATGGATTTACCAGCTGCTCTAGGAATTCTCTTGATGCGCTCACTCTTGAAGTTGCTCCTGAATAGCCAAGGAGTGAACACCTACATTGGGTTGCCAATGAATATCGTAGCCTTGGGAGTTTTTGTGATCGCTTTTGGTTTGATTTGGAAAAAGGAGCGCAGCACCCTTCGTTTTCTACTAGCATCTCTAGCGGGGACAATCGGATTGACTGCGGCTATGTTGATTCTCAACTATGTCTATGCTGTTCCTTTGTACGCGAAGTTTGCCAACTTTGATATTGGAAAAATTATGGGACTTTCCAATTACCTAATGACTATGGTCTTGCCTTTCAACTTGATTGAGGGTGTAATCTTTGCCGTTTCATTCTGGTTGTTGTATGTCCTCTTGAAACCAACCCTAAAACATTATGAGAGATAAACAAACATTTTTAATGAAGGGCAGTTTTGCCCTTTTACTTTTCGTCCTTCTTGGCTATATGGTCAAGTTTTACCCCGAAACGCTGGTCGGTTTTGACCAACCGATTCAGACTGCTATTCGTGGGGACTTACCAGATTATTTGACAGTCCTGTTCCGAGCCCTCACACGCCTGATCGATATCCCAGTGATTATCACCTGGGTTGCCATTGCAGCCGTTATCTTTTATCGTAAGCAGTGGAAGATAGAAAGCTACTTCATGGCGGGCAATCTAGCCTTAGCCGGTCTTTTGATTGTGACCTTTAAAAATATTTACCAGCGTCCACGACCAGCTATCTTACACCTAGTCGAGGAGAAGGGTTTTTCCTTCCCAAGTGGCCATTCTCTGGCTGTAACCTTGATGGTAGGCACTCTGATTGTCATTCTCAGTCAACGAATTAAAGATCCAGTCTGGAGAAGAATCGTACAAATCGTGCTAGGTCTCTACCTAGTCAGTGTGCTGGTATCAAGAGTCTATCTGGGAGTTCACTATCCATCAGATGTTCTTGCTAGTCTTTGTGTGGGCTTGGGAGTCCTGTTTATCGAATTTCCCTTCTACGACAAACTTCGCTTCCAATGGCGATTTAAAGGCGAGCAGAGGTGAGATAGGTCTTGCAAGAATGGTAAAAATCTGATAAACTATGTAGTAATTGAATAGGAATCCGCAAGACTAGTAACTCAAGGGAAGTATATCAGGGAGGAGAGCCGTGACTGCAAGCTCTCTATATGAAAGCTGGGCGAATTCACTTGCGCATGGATTTAGAAATGAAGGTCTGACTTGTCAGATGAAAACGGATGGTACCGCGTGTCAACGCTCCGAGTGGAGTTTTTGACATGTGGTTTTCTTTTTATCTACGAGCGACTGATGGAGGAATTATGTCAACTATTGAAGAACAATTAAAAGCGCTTCGTGAAGAAACGCTGGCTAGCTTGAAGCAGATTACTGCTGAAAATGAAAAAGAGATGCAAGAATTACGTGTCTCTGTCCTTGGGAAAAAAGGTTCACTGACTGAAATCCTTAAAGGGATGAAAGATGTCTCTGCTGAGATGCGTCCAATCATTGGGAAACATGTCAATGAAGCTCGTGATATCTTGACTGCAGCCTTTGAAGAAACAGCTAAGCTTTTGGAAGAAAAGAAAGTCGCGGCTCAACTTGCTAGCGAGAGCATCGATGTGACACTTCCAGGTCGTCCAGTTGCGACTGGTCACCGTCACGTTTTGACACAAACCAGTGAGGAAATCGAAGACATTTTCATCGGGATGGGTTACCAAGTCGTGGATGGCTTTGAAGTTGAAAAAGACTACTACAACTTTGAGCGGATGAACCTTCCAAAAGACCACCCAGCCCGTGATATGCAGGATACTTTCTATATCACTGAAGAAATCTTGCTTCGTACTCACACGTCTCCAGTTCAAGCGCGTGCTATGGATGCTCATGATTTTTCGAAGGGGCCTTTGAAGATGATCTCACCAGGACGCGTTTTCCGTCGTGACACGGACGATGCGACCCACAGTCACCAGTTCCACCAAATCGAAGGCTTGGTTGTTGGGAAAAATATCTCTATGGCTGACCTTCAAGGAACGCTTCAATTGATTGTTCAAAAAATGTTTGGTGAAGAGCGTCAGATCCGTCTGCGCCCATCTTACTTCCCATTCACAGAGCCATCTGTTGAGGTGGATGTTTCCTGCTTCAAGTGTGGTGGAGATGGCTGTAACGTATGTAAGAAAACTGGTTGGATCGAAATCATGGGTGCCGGTATGGTTCACCCACGTGTCCTTGAGATGAGTGGTATCGATGCGACAGTATACTCTGGTTTTGCCTTTGGTCTTGGACAAGAGCGTGTAGCTATGCTCCGTTATGGTATCAACGATATTCGTGGCTTCTACCAAGGGGATGTCCGCTTCTCAGAACAGTTTAAATAATGATTAGAAAAGTAGAAAAGGCAGATATTGGGGTGTTGCCCAAAATTGCCAAACAAACCTTTCGTGAAACATTTGCTCATGATAATACGGAAGAGCAGTTACAGGAATACTTTGAAGAGACTTATAGTCTGAGAGTTTTGTCAACTGAGTTGGAAAATCCAGATTCCGAAACCTATTTCATTATGCATGAAGAGGAGATAGCTGGTTTTCTCAAAGTCAACTGGGGAAATGCTCAAACTGAGAGAGAATTAGAGAACGCTTTTGAAATTCAACGCCTCTATGTGCTACAAAAATTCCAAGGATTTGGACTAGGTAAGCAACTGTTTGAATTCGCTCTTGAACTTGCTACCAAAAATAGTTTTTCCTGGGCTTGGTTAGGTGTTTGGGAGCATAATACAAAAGCTCAAGCGTTTTATAACCGATATGGTTTTGAAAAATTTAGCCAACATAGTTTTATGGTTGGTCAAAAAGTAGATACAGATTGGTTACTGAAAAAGAAATTAAGGTAAGAAGAGGATTCTTCTATTGAAATGATAGGAAAGGAAAAGAACTAGAGTGGCAACTGTCATTCTGGAGAACTAAATTATGCTTGTATCTTATAAATGGTTAAAAGAATTGGTGGACATTGATGTGCCATCACAAGAGTTGGCTGAAAAAATGTCAACTACAGGGATTGAGGTAGAGGGTGTCGAATCACCAGCTGCCGGTCTCTCAAAAATTGTCGTCGGTGAGGTCTTGTCTTGCGAAGATGTGACAGAAACGCACCTTCATGTTTGTCAGGTTAATATGGGCGAAGAAGAGGCTCGTCAAATCGTCTGTGGAGCACCAAATGTGCGTGCAGGCATCAAGGTCATGGTGGCTCTTCCAGGAGCTCGTATTGCTGACAATTACAAGATTAAAAAAGGGAAAATCCGTGGCTTGGAGTCACTTGGAATGATCTGTTCCCTTGGTGAATTGGGAATTTCTGACTCTGTTGTACCAAAGGAATTCGCAGACGGAATTCAAATCTTGCCAGAAAATGCCGTTCCAGGTGAGGAAGTCTTCTCATACCTAGACTTGGATGATGAAATCATCGAACTTTCTATCACACCAAACCGTGCAGACGCTCTATCTATGCGTGGAGTAGCGCACGAAGTAGCAGCTATCTATGACAAGGCAGTCAACTTCAAAGAATTTACCTTAACAGAAACCAATGAAACTGCAGCAGATGCCCTTTCTGTAAGCATTGAGACAGACAAGGCACCTTATTATGCGGTTCGTATCTTGGACAATGTGACCATCGCACCAAGTCCACAATGGTTGCAAAACCTCCTTATGAACGAAGGCATCCGTCCGATTAACAATGTCGTAGACGTAACCAACTACATCCTGCTCTACTTTGGTCAACCAATGCATGCCTTTGACTTGGATACCTTTGAAGGGACTGACATCCGTGTGCGTGAAGCGCGTGCTGGTGAAAAATTGGTGACCTTGGACGGTGAAGAACGTGACTTGGAAACAAATGACATAGTCATCACTGTCGCAGACAAGCCAGTAGCTCTTGCAGGTGTCATGGGCGGGCAGGCTACAGAAATCTCTGAAAAATCTAGTCGTGTTGTCCTTGAAGCGGCTGTTTTCAATGGCAAATCGATTCGCAAGACTAGCGGTCGCCTCAACCTTCGTTCTGAGTCATCTTCTCGTTTTGAAAAAGGTATCAATGTCGCAACAGTCAATGAAGCCCTTGATGCGGCAGCTAGCATGATTGTTGATCTTGCAGGTGCGACGGTGCGTAAGGGCATCGTTTCAGCGGGTGAGCTTGACACTTCTGATGTAGAAGTTTCTTCGACTCTTGCTGATGTTAACCGTGTCCTTGGTACGGAGCTTTCATACACTGATGTCGAAGATGTCTTCCGTCGTCTTGGCTTTGGCCTTTCTGGCAATGCAGAATCATTTACAGTCAGCGTACCACGTCGTCGTTGGGATATCACCATCGAAGCTGACCTCTTTGAAGAAATCGCTCGTATCTATGGATATGACCGCTTGCCAACTAGTCTTCCAAAAGACGATGGTACAGCTGGTGAATTGACTGCGACACAAAAACTTCGCCGTCAAGTTCGTACGATTGCTGAAGGGGCAGGTTTGACAGAAATCATTACCTACGCTCTAACAACTCCTGAAAAAGCAGTTGAGTTCACAGCTCAACCAAGTAACCTTACAGAACTCATGTGGCCAATGACTGTGGACCGTTCAGTTCTCCGTCAAAATATGATTTCAGGTATCCTTGATACGGTGGCTTATAATGTGGCTCGTAAGAATAAAAACTTGGCCCTTTACGAGATTGGAAAAGTCTTTGAACAAATAGGTAATCCAAAAGAAGAACTTCCAAATGAAATCAACAGCTTTGCCTTTGCCTTGACAGGCTTGGTGGCTGAAAAAGATTTCCAAACAGCAGCAGTTCCAGTTGATTTCTTCTATGCTAAGGGAATCCTTGAAGCGCTTTTTGCTCGCTTGGGGCTTGAAGTGACTTATACAGCAACAGATGAAATTGCTAGTCTTCACCCAGGCCGTACAGCTGTGATTTCACTCGGTGACCAAGTTCTTGGTTTCCTTGGCCAAGTGCATCCAGTCACTGCGAAGGCTTATGATATTCCAGAAACGTATGTAGCGGAGCTCAACCTTTCAGCCATCGAAGTTGCCCTTCAACCAGCTACTCCATTTGTGGAAATTACCAAATTCCCGGCAGTTAGTCGTGACGTGGCTCTACTCCTCAAGGCAGAAGTCACTCACCAAGAAGTTGTAGATGCTATCCAAGCTGCAGGCGTGAAACGTTTGACAGATATCAAACTCTTTGACGTCTTCTCAGGTGAAAAACTAGGACTTGGCATGAAGTCAATGGCCTATAGCCTAACCTTCCAAAATCCAGAAGATAGCTTGACAGACGAAGAAGTCGCACGCTATATGGAAAAAATCCAAACTTCTCTCGAAGAAAAAGTCCATGCAGAAGTGCGTTAAGTCATCAATCCATCCTTCGGGGTGGATTTTTAGTTTCAAGAAGACAGTTCAGGATCAAAAATGAACAATTGGGGAGTAAAAGATCTCAGCTATACTTTATTGGGTTATAATTGCTCTATCACATGGGTGCTTAAAGACCTTGGAGAGTTTAGTTTTTAAGGAAGGATAAACAAGATAAAAATGTACATAAATCCTTGTAAAGGCTATCAAAAAGGAGTATAATAAGTGCAACATATTTCGGAGGTGGAAAATGCTAGAAGTAAGAAATCTAGAGAAAAGTTTCGGTTCCAAGCAAGTCTTGTTTGGTGTCGATTTTCAGGCAAGTCCAGGACGGATTTTGGGACTGGTCGGGAAAAATGGTGCTGGGAAAACAACGATTTTCCACAGTATGTTGAAATTTTTAGAGTATCAAGGAGAGATCATTCTGGATGGGCAGGAGATTCGTCAGGAGACCTACGCTCGGATTGGCTATCTGCCTGAGGAACGCAGCCTTATGCCTAAATTGACAGTCCTTGAGCAAGTTCGCTACTTGGCGACTCTAAAGGGCATGGATGCTAAGGAGGTCAAGGAAAAACTCCCTCAATGGATGGAGAAACTGGAAGTGAAAGGAAAGCTGACTGATAAAATCAAGAGCCTCTCCAAAGGGAATCAGCAGAAAATTCAGCTCATTATCACTCTGATCCATGAGCCAGACTTGATTATCTTGGATGAACCTTTTAGTGGTCTGGATCCAGTCAATACTGAGTTGCTCAAGCAGGTCATCTTGAAAGAGAAAGAGCGCGGTGCAATCATTATCTTTTCTGACCATGTTATGACCAACGTCGAGGAACTTTGCGATGATATTCTGATGATTCGTGATGGGCGTGTGGTCTTACATGGACCAGTCCAAGAGGTTCGCAATCAATACGGGAAAACACGTCTCTTTGTTTCAAGTGAACGAAGCAAGGAAGAACTGGAAAACCTTCCTCATGTCAAACAGGTGAGCTTGACCAAGCAAGGTAGTTGGAAATTAATCCTAGATGATGAGAACGCTGGAAGGGAACTCTTCCCAATCCTCACTCAAGGTCAATACATCGCGACCTTTGACCAACAAGCTCCAACAATCGATGAAATCTTTAAACTAGAATCAGGGGTGGAAGTATGAGAAATATGTGGGTTGTAATGAAGGAAACCTATCTTCGACATGTCAAATCGTGGAGTTTCTTCTTTATGGTGATTTCGCCGTTCCTCTTTTTAGCCTTATCTGTAGGAATTGGCTACCTCCAAGGATCTTCTATGGCCAAGAACAGCAAGATAGCAGTAGTAACAACAGTGCCATCTGTGGCAGAAGAACTCAAGGGGACCAATGGTATCAACTTTGATTATAAGGATGAAGCCAGTGCCCAGGCTGCTATCAAGGATGAGAAAATCAAGGGTTACCTAACCGTCGACCAAGAGGACAGCGTCATCAAGGTTGTCTATCATGGTGAAACCTCTCTTGAAAGTGGCATCAAGCTAGCTGTAACCAATAAGCTAAACGAACTGCAATACCAACTCAATCGTTCGGCAGCCAATTTGTCTCAAGAACAGGAAAAACGCTTGAGCCAAACCGTTGACTTCACTGAGAAGATTGATGAATCTAAGGAAAATAAAAAAATTGTTCAAACCATTGCGGCCGCAGGGCTCGGTTTCTTCCTTTATATGATTTTGATTACTTATGCTAGCGTCACTGCTCAAGAAGTGGCTAGCGAGAAAGGAACCAAAATCATGGAGGTGGTCTTCTCTAGTATCCGAGCTAGTCATTATTTCTACGCTCGCATGCTGGCTCTGCTTCTTGTGATTTTGACCCATATTGGGATTTACGTCGTGGGTGGACTGGCTGCCATTCTGCTCTTTAAAGATATCCCTATCTTGGCACAATCTGGTATTTTAAACCACTTGGGAGAGGCCTTCTCGCTCAATACCTTATTGTTTGTCTTGGTTAGTCTCTTTATGTACGTTGTTTTGGCAGCCTTCCTAGGATCCATGGTTTCTCGCCCTGAGGATTCAGGAAAGGCCTTGTCGCCATTGATGATCTTGATTATAGCAGGATTTGTCGGTGTGACCTCTCTAGGTGCTGCTGGGGACAATTTAGTTCTGAAAATTGGTTCCTATATTCCTTTCATCTCGACCTTCTTTATGCCATTTAGAGCTATAAATGGGTATGCAAGTGGTCTGGAAGCTTGGATTTCTCTAGCCATAACGGTTGCTTTTGCAGTCACTGCAACAGCCTTTATCGGACGCATGTATGCTAGTCTAGTCCTTCAAACGGATGATTTGGGAATCTGGAAAACCTTTAAACGTGCCTTAGCTTACAAATAGGAGAGCCTCGCAAAAGCGAGGTTTTTCTAGATGTTAAACAGCGAAATCAGTAAAAATATTTTTCATATCTATTGACTTTTAGTAGTAAAATTTGGTATGATAGTAGACGGTATTGTTTACCCCATTTGTAAGGCCCCGGAACCTTTCAAATACCCCGCGGACCGGAACATCCGCCCTGTAAACAAAAACGATATTCATATAGGAGAAATCATGAACAAAACTACATTCATGGCTAAACCAGGCCAAGTAGAACGCAAATGGTACGTTGTTGACGCAACTGATGTACCTCTTGGACGCCTTTCAGCAGTTGTTGCTAGCGTACTTCGCGGAAAAAACAAACCAACATTCACACCACACACTGATACAGGTGACTTCGTAATCGTTATCAATGCTGAAAAAGTTAAATTGACTGGTAAAAAAGCAACTGATAAGATCTACTACACTCACTCAAACCACCCAGGTGGATTGAAACAAATCTCTGCTGGTGAACTTCGTTCTAAAAATGCAGTACGTTTGATCGAGAAATCAGTTAAAGGTATGCTTCCACACAATACTCTTGGCCGCGCTCAAGGTATGAAATTGAAAGTATTCGTTGGAGCTGAGCACACTCACGCTGCACAACAACCAGAAGTTCTTGACATTTCAGGACTTATCTAAGGAAAGGAACAATAAAGTATGTCACAAGCACAATATGCAGGTACTGGACGTCGTAAAAACGCTGTTGCACGCGTTCGCCTTGTTCCAGGAACTGGTAAAATCACTGTTAACAAAAAAGATGTTGAAGAGTACATCCCACACGCTGACCTTCGTCTTGTTATCAACCAACCATTCGCAGTTACTTCAACTGTAGGTTCATACGACGTTTTCGTTAACGTTGTTGGTGGTGGATACGCTGGTCAAGCAGGAGCTATCCGTCACGGTATCGCTCGTGCCCTTCTTCAAGTAGACCCAGACTTCCGCGATTCATTGAAACGCGCAGGACTTCTTACACGTGACTCACGTAAAGTTGAACGTAAGAAACCAGGTCTTAAGAAAGCTCGTAAAGCATCACAATTCTCAAAACGTTAATCAACACGATTATATCAACGTTTACAAGCACTCAAGAGTTTACCTCATGGGTGCTTTTTTTATGTTTTTTGAAAAAGTTCACCTCAAAGTTTACCTTATTTTCACCTTATTGTTTTAGAGACTTTAAAGCAAATTCACCAACTGCCATAGGAACTACATTAGAAGTATTGACATAAATCTGAGTTGTACCTGTATCGCTGTGCGTTAGTGCTTCAGAAATAGCTTCTAAGCTCATTCCTGCTTGTTTAGCAAGTGTTGCTCCTGTATGTCGCAGCTTATGAGGTGTAGCATGTGCCAGCTCTTTATGTCGCTTTCTAATGCTTTTCATTTTATTGTTTAGATAGTCAGCGTGTAAAGGCTTGTTGATGTTTCCTTGGGTGTCGATATATGTAAAAACAAATTGTTTTTGTGTTTGTCTCAGTCCGAAAAGTTTGAGTTCTTCTTGTTGTTTAACTTTCCAATTTGCTAGAAGTTCCATTAATTCAGTTGGTGCTTTAAAAAGAGTTTTTTTGTTTCCTTTAGTTGATTTTACATTACCAAAACGGTCTAAAGCTTGCTCTATAAGTATTTCTTCGGTTGAAAAGTTGATGTGTTTCCATTGCAAAGCATAACTTTCTGATTTTCGGTCAGATATGAAGAAGGTAGTATAAAAGAGAGTGTAGTCTTTTAGGTCAATGATTCCTTCCTTTAAATCAGTGTCAAAAGCTTGTAACCATAATTTTAGCTCCTCTTTATCGAGAGAAAGATCTTCTTCACGTTTACTCTCTTTAAGGAGAATTTTTTTATTTGCTTTAATTCTACTAATTGTTTTTCGGAGTTTATTTGATGGAATATATTCAAGCTCCTCAGCCCAATCGAAAACAGAATTTACATAGCTCCTAATTACCTTGAAATTAGCATAACTATTTGCCTTTGGAGTAAGTAGTGATAGTACAAGTTGTTTATTATTAATCAAATGTTCTATTGAGTAATTACCTAAAATTGGAATGATATGAAGCCTAAATATATTTTCTGTTTGAAATACGGTTGCTTTAGTAGGAGGTTTTAGTGTAGTAGTAGTTTGACCTGCTTTGTATGGTTCGAGCCAAATATCTTTATAAAAGTCTTTGAATAAAATATTACCTTTATTCTTTGAATTAAAAGGTACTCTACCCAATCGAGCATTCTCAATATCAACAGTCAACTTTACTTCAGCTTCTTTAGCTTCTCTACGGGTTTTAAACCGTTTCTCATATCGCCTTCCTAAACCAAGTTTTCCCTGGACTTCATCAGGTATATACACCCTAAGTCTATATGATCCATTTTTTGTTTTAGAAATACCCATTTTTATCTCCTTATGCGCTGATTTCTAACCGTGTCATCCATTGATTTATACTTTCCTTGTTGAAACGAATAGACTTTCCAATTCGAATATAGGGTAGCCCCATTGCGATCCAAACATCTAAGGTATTATTAGATATTCCTAAATAATTGCAAGTCTGCTTTTTATTCAAGAATGGACTTTCTGATCCAATATCCTCTTTAAAGTGATGGATTTCATCTTTGATTAGTGTTGTAAGTATTTGTTGGATAAATTGTATTCAAAAGTAAGTGAAATCACAAAACAAGCCCTGTACTCTTTTATGAAAGAGGAAGAAATTTCAATACTGCACTACCACTTTCACTATTATTTTGATCATTGTATTAATAAAAATAATATCCAAGTAATCAGTCATCACTTTTCAAACCATAAGATTGAAGGATTGACTGTTATTGATGAGCTAGGCACGAGCTTTTCCTATGAGAAAGATAATCCTCTAACTAAGCGTCACTTTACATTATGTCATGAACTTGGACATTTTATTTTAAGGCATGACGGATCATATTTCACCGAATCAACTGACAATCAAGAGTCTATCGTGGAGCGAGAAGCTAACATTTTTTCTGCTATTATTCTCATGCCTGATATTGTCCTCCTGTCTAAGATTTATTATTCATGCCATTCATTTCAAAAGATTAAAGAGGATTTGGAAGTTTCAAGTCAAGCTCTATATTTCCGACTAATCGACTTATTGAGAGTTTATCAAGTGAGTACTGAGTCAGCTATTAAGAAAGTAGTAGCAGAATACGTAGAAGGTCAGAATGGATCTCTTTGTAACTATTTTCATCAAATAAAGGAAACTTTGATTGCAGAGTTTAATCAGTATCAACCATCTCTTCTGTATAGAATTAAAAAGAAAATGAAGCAAGTAAATTTTGTAACCAGTCAAGAATTTCCGGAGCTACTTGATCAAAGTAGTTGGAATGAAATCAGAAAAATAAAACATTTTAGAGTGTGGCTTGTTTACAATAAAGGTAAAGCCCTAGCCTACGTATGGGATAGCTCTAAGTTTTCAGAAAGAGAGGCGAGAAAGAAAGCAGAATTACAATTACTATTAATATGAGAATAATCAATAAATAATTTTAGAAAAAATATTACCTCAAAAAATGATATAATTAATTTAATGAGAATAAGGAGATGAATTATGTCATCAGTTATGAGTTTTTGGCCAAGTGTTTATGATAGAATAAAGAGAGGAGAAAAAAATATTGAGTTTCGGCGAGTATTTCCTAAAGAGAATAGATTTGCATATATGTATGTAACAAAACCTGTAAAAGCTATAAAAGGAATTATCTACTTTGGTGAAAAACATACTTTGAGTGAATTAAAAGTCATTTATAAAAATAATCCTAACATGCTGGCTCAAATAGAAAATAATCCAGATAGTTATAGGTTTGGAGTCGATATAATAGGTTTTAAAGAAATAGAACCAATTACATTGGAAGAATTAAGAAAAAATATTCCAGACTTTGTAGCTCTGCAATCATATTTATTATTAGAAAACAATCCATTACTTGCTGACTTTATCAAAAAAAGGGGATAAGTTCTCAAACAGAGAACCTTCACCTTTTTTATTTTTGCTATACTAAGAATATAAATTGATTAAGAAGGTAAAGCGATGACGAATAAATTTACATTAAAAGAACTTGAAGATAAATTTCATCAAATAAAGTCTAAAGATTGGAATCTTTCAAGTCGTTCTGGACCAACCGGAGTAGGTAAAACTTTTGAAGATTTACTTGATAAAAAAGAAGATAATTGTGCTAAAGCTGATTTTGGGGAATACGAAATTAAAACACATTTAGGCAAAACACGTATAACCTTGTTCACGAAGGCTCCAATCATGGATGGTAAAAAAAGGGGTGTGAATTTAGAAATAAGGGATAAATATGGGATAGCCTCTAAGACATTTCCAGAAGTTAAAACATTTTTCACTTCTCTATCATCCAAAAAACTTACAGCAACTGATGGGAAATACTCGCATCAATTCAAGTTAGAAGTTAATCGCGGTGAGAAACGGCTATATTTATTAGTATATGATAATGGGAAGTTAATTAGTAAAGAATATTATTGGGAATTCTCAGATTTTACTACTCTACTAGAGAAAAAATTAAAAAAAATTGCTATTTTTAGTGCTGATTCCCGAAAAATAATAACTACCATAGATGGAAAATCCAACTCTGAAATTTTTTATCGATATAAAAAAATGCAAATTTTTACAGGTTTGAATTTGGATAAATTTTTGAAGGGACTTGAAGAAGGCTCAATAATTGTAGAGCCTCGAATGGGGTATTATAATAGTGGTACTAAAAAGGGACAAGTTCATGATTATGGGACAGCTTTTAGAATACATTTTACGGATCTTTTAAAGTATGGGGAGTGCAAGGACTATGAATGATATTCTTTTAAAGAGCTTTAATTTTCATGAAATTATTGATATGTTAGTTGATTTTGAGAGGAATAACCAAAGTTGTTCTTTAAAAGAGTTATCAGCTATTCTAAATTTAGATGAAGGTCATGTTCGAAAGATGAATGCCCCTTCAGTAAATAGACATTATACTTTTGAACAATTGTACATACTGTCTAGAGTTTGGAATGTTGATTTTAATGTTTTTTTACCTTCTTTAGAAACTTTGAGTCAATTGACTGCATTTCAACAATATTCAGAGGTGGAAATTAAAGAATTTATTGATAATTTGATTTTAAATATGAAAGGGAATAACTACAATGTATGATTTTGACACTACACAACATCTTTTAGAGGTTTTTTCGGAAATTAAGGAAGCAGGTTGGCATGAGAGCCGTAGAAAAGGGAATACTGGGATAGGTAAAACTTTTGAAGATTTATTAGAAAAAGAAGAGGACAATTTAGATGAGCCGGATTTCTATGATATTGAAATAAAAACTCATGATGAAAATGCAGCTTCTTTGGTAACTCTTTTTACTAAAAGTCCAACCAATCCAAGAGGTGCAAATACTTATTTGCGTGAAAACTTTGGGATGTTAAATGAGTTTGGGCTCAGGACACTGCATCAAACAGTTTCGGCTACACAAAGAACAAATAGTCGGGTTTATGATTTTGACTTTATGATACAAGTAGATAGATTAAATCAAAGGGTATATATATGTGTTTATAATAAGTTAGGTGAATTAATTGATAATCACATTTTTTGGAGTTTTGAAGACATCCAAAGACAGTTAGAAAGAAAATTAAAAAAAATAGCACTTGTTTCTGGAAACAGAAAAGAAGAAAATGACAAAGTTTATTATAAGTACAACCGTATCCATCTAATTACAGGTTTTAATATTGATAATCTGATCCTTGCTATTGAAAATGGAGATATGAAAATAGATATTCGTATTGGAGTCTACAAAACGGGTAGAAACTATGGCAAAACTCATGACCATGGAACTGGATTTCGGATTTTAGATTCAGACTTAATTAAATATGCTAACGTAATTGAAATATAAAAGAGGATTTAAAATCCTCTTTTATTTTTTATGTAGTACCACGATATATTCATAAGTCATAGTTGAAGTTTTTTGTCCTCGATTATTAGAAGGAGATGTCTTGCTGGGCATACGTTTGTTAATAATATCTCTAACAATTGTTTTCTCATGTGTAAAACCCAGTCTTTCAAACATTTTTGCAGTGATTATATCAGTTGGGAGTTCAACATTTCTTACTCGTCTATTTCCAACTACATAAATAACAGTTCCATTTGGTTTAACTACTTCTGAAACTTTTTTTATTGATTCTTCATAATCCTTGTAAAAAGAAATTACAGATGGAGCACGTTTGGTTTTTTCTTCAGCTTCGATTTCTTTAATTTTAGTAACTGCGTTGTCTAATTCTGGAATATCGAATTTTATCTCATCCTTTATCCTGGTACCACCCATTAATTTACTATCCAATTTAATTGGGTCGGGGAAGTCTAACCATTCATTAGCAAGTCTAGAAAATTGACCGTATGCTACAGTCGTCCCGCTATCTCCATAAGGTGGCGAAGTAACCACTAAATCAATTGAATTTGGTTCAATGTTGGAATTTATCAATGCATCATTCGTAATTTGTATTTCTGTATTTGATTCTAAGAAATTTGTATTTTCATAAAAATCTTTTATAGTTTCATAAGTAAGAATTAATTTTTGAAAGAAAATATTTATTGTATCCGGATTATGAGAGCCTCGTTTAGACTCTGCTATTTTATAGAGCTTAAATTCTCCATTACGGGTGAGAGATACAAAGCGTACTGTTTTCGAAAAGACAAGCATGAAGAATAATCTTGTTTGATCGTTATCTATACTATTTATAATTGTTTTCAATTTCGATAGATCTTCTATTGTATCTTCTTTGAACCATGATTCTAGAATACTAAATGTTGGACGATTGTAATCAACCAATTTTGATAAATTGTAGTCTAAATTATCTATTTCTTTTTTTATTTCGTCAAGATCAAATTTAGTTGTTTTTACTGTTGCAATCAGAACAGCCAAAGGATTTAAATCAAACCCAATAACCTTTTTTACGTTTTCAACCATACCTTCAAGAAGTGTTGTACCGGATCCCATATACGGGTCAAGGATAACCGAGTTTTTAGAAGCATATTGGTGAATAAAGTTTCTTGCAATTCTTGGCATCATCATAGCAGGATATGAGTGTATGGTGTGGATATATTCACTCATACTGAATTCTTTAAAATTCCATTCCTCAATATATTCTCTTTTATTATTTTGTAAGTTAGGCATTGATTCCTCCGTCTCTTAAATATTATATCAAAAAATATTGTAAATAGTTCAAATTGAAGTATTAATAAAATATGGTGATTATTGAAATTTGCAAAAGTAATGATTTGGAATCAAGTAGGTGAGCTTGTATTTATAGTAGGATAGATTGTAACTATTTCAAAACACTTCCTCCCTATCCAAATTCGGATAGGGTTTTTCATAGTTAAAAACTCTCTTTAGTATCTCGACACTTTCCTCCAGATGGAGGAGTTCGATTTTTCTTCTAAGAACATCAGTATTTTTCTCTATATTCTCGCAATGTCGTTTGATGTGCCATAAGGATTTTTGAATGTTATCTTCTTTTAAATTTTTCATACTCCTATCTTATCAGATGAATTTTCAAAAACAATGTTGATTCCCTCAAATGATCAAAATATAGCCTGAAAAGCACTAAAAAATAAATAAAGTTCAAACTTTAATCTTATTTCTAGAGAGATAACAAAAAACGCTTCAATCAAAGCGTTTTTATTGTATAAAGAACAACGAATAGTTTGAGAGTTTTACTTGTTGCCGTATTTCTTCACTGCTTCTTTATATGCTTCACTATCCTTTTTGTAATAGTCCTGCTTCGTTCCTGAAATATCTACAGTGAATACGCCATTCTTGAAGGTATAATTCTCTTTTCGGTTTATGATATTAGAACCAGTCAGTTCGATTGTTGAACTATCTTTATCAATTGTAAAGGCATCAGCCTCCCCTTTATTGATATTTCCTTTGTTACCTGAAATGGTAAAGGCAACTTCATTTCTACTCTCGTTTATCCAGTAGTATTCTCCATCTAAAGAATTGCTTGATTGGTTAGATCAGGCAATTAATAGAATTGTAGATAGAGAAACTAAAAGTAATGTGATAAATCTTTTCATTTGATTACCTCCATTTCTATTATATCAAATGAATATTACAGGTGTAAGACAAGTAATGCTGACATTTGTTTTATTTCTTTCGGGAAAATTATAAATTTTTCGGAAAGAATTTATTAGGAACTGATATACTATGCTATACTATACATAGCAGTTTATTTTTTTTGAAAATTTAGGTTATGGTTTTTAATGAGTAAAAAATTTCTCTTTATTTTATAGTTTACGAGGTGAATAAATTAAGAAAAAAATATTTGAAGGGATGGGTAGGGTACCCTATTTTGACACAATAGGGAAAAATGATCCGACTCTAATATCGTTTGAAAAACTGAGAAATTTGTTTGACAAGGAGTAACATATGCAACAATTTACAAAGATAATTATTGAAAAAGAGTACCTACCTTATAGGACAATAGAACTAAATTGGTTGAAGAAAGAAAGTAATCCGGATACTGAAATACTCAGAAGTATGATTATATTTGGAAGAAATGGGACAGGGAAAAGTACTATATCTAAATCTATCTCTAGTTTAAGAGATATAAGTGATGATATTACTCTATTTAATGAAAAAAATAAAGTGAGTACTGCGATAAATATTACTGATAGCGATAAAGAGACTATATTTGTATACAATGAAGAGTTTCAAAGAGAAAAAGTAACTTTTACAGAAAATGAAAAATTTGAGGCAATTGTCCTTATTGATGATCAAAAAGATCTAATGTCGAAGATAGCATCAAATAAAAGTATAAAAGT